>JAISNI010000116.1 GCA_031276295.1 Treponema sp. | reverse complement strand
AAAGTATGCAAGCGGAAATAATCAGCGTTATTCGTTAATTCATCCGTGTCTGTCCGTGTCCGTCCGTGGTTATTTTGAAATCGGAATTGCTGTTTTTTTCCGCGGGCGGGGGAGCGGCGTACCTGACAATTTTTTTTTTAAAAGGCTTGAGAGTACGGGAGGGGAAAAGATCCGATGCAAAAAAATCCCGATTATCGGGGCTGTTTATGCAGTTTGCAAGGTATAAAAATTCACTTTCGTGAATTTTTATACAATTTTGCGCTGAAACGCAACAAACTGCTAGAACCCGTCAACAGTTTCCCTGTTCAGGGCGCGGATTATTTCGCAGGCAAGTTTTACCGAATTTTCAAAATCCGTGTAGGACGCGATACCGTAATGGGTGTGAATGTACCGTACCGGTATGCCTATAACTATGACGGGGACGGCCTTTCCCGTAAATTGTATGACGCCGCCGTTGGTCGAGCCGCCCGTGCGGACCGCTTCCTGAACGGGGATGCGGTTTGCCTCCGCAACATCCAGGCTGAAACGCTGGAAACGCGGGTTCGTGATCATCCGGGAGTCGATGTGCCTGAGCATAGGCCCTTTTTTAAGGGCGGTTTGGACCGCATGGCTTTCAACCACGGTGTCGTCCGCGGGGCAGCCCTCAAAGACTATGGCGGCATCCGGCTTCACCTCCTGGGCGCTTACGGACGCTCCCCGGAGGCCCACTTCTTCCTGGCTGGCAAAGGCCGCCTTGACGTTTACCCGAAGTTCGTCGCCCGCCAGATCTCTAAGGGCGGCGATGGCGGCCGCACAGCCCAGCCGGTTGTCAAAGGCTTTTCCTATCATTATGTCATGCTCACGGCGGTACTCAAAGCGTACATCCGGGACCACCGGGGACGCTATCCTTATGCGGTAATCCTCCCGTACTTCCCGGTCGCTGGAAGCCCCTATGTCTATGACCATGTCGCCTATCTCCGGCGTAAGTTTCTGCTGATCGGGCGGAAGAAAATGCGGCGGCTTGCTGGCGATGACGCCGGGGATATAGGTACCGTCCGCGTTGCGGACCAGTACGCGGTGCGCCGGAATGCAGTACGCGACCCAGCCGCCCAGGGGGATAAAATCAAGCGTACCGTTGGGCCGGACGGCCTTAACCATAAAGCCTACCTCGTCGCTGTGCGCGTCAAGCTGGAGTACCGGCGCGTCCCCGTCCGCCGCGGCGGAACGGCCGATATATAAATTCCGCATACTATCTTCGGAAAACCGCCCCAATCCCTGGCCAAAGCTGCGGATAAGGGCGGTTACTTCGTCCTCAAAACCTGAAACTCCCCGCGCGTTGGAAAGCATCTCTATCATTTTGACGGCATTTTCTTTCTCCATAATTCACTCCTTGTGCGTTAGGTATACCTCTTCCCGCGGCGCCCCGGTATTTTCCGCCTGCAATGCTTTGGGCGGAAGGCTTTCCGTGCAATAGTTGATACCGCGCTGCAAGACGGAAGACAGGGTAAGGCCCGACAAATAATTACTGATCATGCTGTTTATATCCAGCCATATACCGTGGGCCAGACATTCCCCCATACGCTGACAGTCCAGACTGTGTTTAATGCAATTTGTCGAATCCGTCTCTTCGCCTGCCGCATCAAGTATCTCCTTGAGGCTAAGTTCATCGGGGGGTTTTGCAAAGCAGAAACCTCCCCCCGGCCCCCGTACCGAGGTAACAATCCCCGCCTTTCTCAATTTAAAAAATATCTGTTCCAAAAATACGGACGAGATGTTCTCCTCCTCCGATAGCTGGTTTATTGAAACAGGAGAACCGCCGTTGCTCAGTTTTGCCAGGGCCAGGGAAGCTCTCAGGGCATAACGCCCCCTTGTGGTAATTCTCAAAAAAATCCTCCGTATTGTCTGACTATAATATTAATATATAAATCCGAAAAGAAAAAGAGGTTTTTGAGGCTTCCGCATTTAAGCCTTGAATATTTTTTTTCGATTTACTAATGTATTGTATTTATTAGTATATTAATAGGTACGAGAGATTTGGAAAATACTTAAATTTGTTGCGGTTATTGCGGTTATTGCGGTTATATGGTGTGTAAATTTAATATTCCAACGCTTTCAGGATTGAGAAAGTATTTTCGGGAGGATTTTATGAGGAGATTACTGTTATGCGGCATTCTTGCGCTTTTTATCTGTATATCGGGTGTGTCTGCGGGGGGGAACAACCATCCCGACAAATGGGCGTTAGGCCCCATTTTTCTTGGCGGTTATCTCGGCGGCTATAACGCCGGAGGGTTTTACGGCGGTATGCTGGCCCTCAAGGCGCCGCCTATCCCTGTTTATTGGGGTATTCAACTTGATTTTATTGATTTAAACCGCCAGGTTTTTGACGCGGGTTTTACGGGGGATTACTATGTGTTTGACCGAATGCTCGTACCCGGCATCAAGCTGGGCTGGTATTTGGGAGTCGGCGGCTTCTTCAGCCTGAGCCATTATTTCGGTTCCGGGGAATGGACTTACTTGAATGTCGGCGTCCGTGTTCCCGTAGCTCTTTCATGGCAGCCCCTCTCGTGGCTTGAGATCATAGGCGGTATTACTCCCTGCCTGGGGCTTCATTTCTATGTTGCGGGGAAAGATGGTTTGCACTTGAACTGGCCGCTTGTGGGCGAACTCGGCGCCCGTTTTTGGTTCTAGCAGTTTGTTGCGCTGAAGCAGCCCCGATAATCGGGATTTTTTGCATGAATATGCAAAAAATCCACAAGTGCAACAGGCTGCTAACTACCAATACCGGTAATATGTTTACACAGAGTCTCTAGTGAAGAAGACGCTTGATAAGGGGGTGGTATGAACAAGGTGATCCTTAAAGCGGAGGATTTGGACGGGTATCTAAACGAATCCGACAAGGAAAATATTGCCCGTATGGACACGATCTACAGGCAGGCGATGAGCAGCTTCGGCGTGCTCTCCGTGTCCCCGCCTGAAGCCCGCCGGAAAAAGGAAGCCGACAACCTTATACGGCTCTACAATGAAATGGGTCTTGCCATGCAGGAAATATGCAGGAATGAGCCGGGCCTTCAGGTCTATTCTTTTTTAATGCCCCACGAAAGCCACGCGGAGGCGTCGAGGCTTATCGCCAAACTGCGGGATCACCATACCGAAAGGGCGGAATTCGTCTATTATATCCAGCGCGCCTACGAAATGCTCTTCAAGCTGGCTTACGGGGGAGCGGAAGGGGCCGATAAAAACTACCTGATCGTAAAAACGCCGGTAAATCAGCCGGTACAGAACTATGCGGTTCACAAGATAACCAACATTGATGATAAAATCGAAAATACCGTCATGTGCGTCATGCTCAGGGGCGCCCTGCTTCCTTCGATGATCATGTCCAAGGAGATTGAGGAGTATTCGTCCCAAGGCTACGTTACCCCCTTTGCCCTGTTCAAGATCAGCAGGGACGATACCAAGCGCGAAAACGACATGGAGTATATACTCGATCTTGACCGGTCCTATTTCAATGCGGGGCAGCTTGACGGCAAAGACCTCGTTTTTGCCGATCCGATGAACGCGACGGGCGGCAGCCTTGTTACCGTCGTCAAATACCTCCTCTCGGTGGGAATAAAACCTAAATCAATCAGTTTTTTCAATGCGATATCGGCCCTCAAGGGAGCGCTGCGGGTTATCCGCGCTCTTGAGAATTGCCGGCTCTATACCCTTTGGATGGATCCGGTGCTCAACGACGCGGCCTACATCATGCCGGGCCTCGGAGACGCGGGCGACCGCATCAACGGCCGCGATCAGGCGGAACACCCCCGGAATATTATAGAACTTATAGCGGATTACGGGGTCAATATAGCGGGCTTGTACCGGGCGCAGCTCCGTGAAATTGAGGCTATGGTGCTCAATACCCGCCCAGTATTGAACGGGTGAAACGATGAAAGCCACTGCTCCGGCCTGTCGCGCGGGATTCTGGGTGATTGCCGTTGCCGCCGTTTTTTTCGCGGGCTGCGCAAGCCAGGCCGCGGCCTCGGCGGAAGAATACTATTCTCTGGGGATGGCGTATTTCCAGCTTGCCGAAGCCGAAACCGACTCCGGACGTAAGAGCGAAAAATTCCGCGAAGCGGAGAGATGGTTGAACCGCGCCCGTATGGTGGATAAGACGCGGACGGCTTCCGAGTATAATCTGGGGAGGATAGCGTTTGAAACCGGCCGTTTTGAAGAAGCCCTGGATTATTTTGAACGCATACTGAAAACAGACCCCGATAACATCATGGCCCTGAAAGCCGCCGCCTACAGCAGAATTAAAATCCGCGATTTTGAGGGGGCGGAATCCCTTTACAACCGTGTGCTTGCCCTTACGCCGGAGAGCGCCGACGACGGCTATAACTACGCGCTGGTCTGCTATGCGATGGAAAAATATGAAAAAGCCCTGGAGATACTCTCAGGCTACCCCATTGCCCTTCGGGAAAATAACGACGCGCTCCTGCTCTATGCCCGATCCCTGGCAAAATTGGACCGGATAGAGGCGGTGGATAATTACGCCCTGCTCATTGCCAATGGAAACACCGATTCGAGGGTGCGCTATGAATATGCCCTGATACTTGAAAAGGGAGAATTCTATGCCAAAGCCTTGGAGGAATACCGGACACTGGTAAAAGCTCTCAGCGCGGAGCAGCGCGATCCTTCAAAGGCATTTATCCGTTTTACTATTGCCCGCCTTCTCTTAACCGCCGACAGCGAAAACCCGGAGGGTATAGAGACGCTCAATACCGCCGTCGATGAAGGTTTTACCGATACGGCTGCGCTGGAAGCCCTCCTTGAGCACGAAGGGATCACCGCTTCCAATAAAGAAGAGATACGGAAGATCATCGAGCGCATTGAAAACGGCGGCGAGCCGGAGGTTTAAACGGCGGGCGCGGACAGCGGGCGTGAGACGCGCGGCGGAAAACGCAGGCGGCCCCTTTCGGCTGGAAAAATTATTGGGTAATGCCTCTTGACAAATACACCCCGGTATCCTATCCTTAATAGGATATGAAAAGATCATTTGCCATAAAGTTATTATTTTGCATGGCAGCAATATGTTCGGCTCAACAGCACATAGACGATTATATAGACAATGCTGTCTTTAAAGCCGCTCGGTACTTGGAAGATCGTCTTCTCCCCAACGTACGTGTCGCGATAGCCAATGATATTTCCTCTGAGTTGGAGGAAACTGTTTTTGGTATATTAGAAAGAAATTTAGTAGACGGGAATAAAATTTGTGTTGTTGAGAGAGATAAAAAAAACTTGCAATTAATTGAAGACGAATTGCGTTTTCAGTACAGTGGGGAAGTAAGCGATGATACATTAACGAGGCTTGGACGCAAATTAGGGGCTCAGTACATTGTTCTGGTTTCAGCGGGGAAACCTCAAGGCGGATCAGAATACTCTTTCCGCGTTAAAGCTGTCAGTGTAGAAACCGCTCAAATTATAGCGTCTAATGAATATAAATTTCAGAGGTTGGTGCAAATTCAGAGCCGGGTTATTGCCGACTATAAGCTTAAACAGATTACCTATGACAAAATTTCATCGGACATACAGACCGGAGATGTGTATCTTAGGCTGGGGTTCCGCATTCATTCGGAAGTAAATATTGAAAACATCCCGCAGGATATTATAGATTCGGCGCCTTCGTCCCATTCGAAACGTAACAATATTTGTTTTGTCATTGATATAAGCGGTTCTATGGTTGAGCGCATAGACAATCACGAAACAAATAAAATTAATTGGGTCAAAAGAGAACTCAAGAGTTTTTTTGAAAAAAATATAGATGAAAATGATTTTATATCCGTGGTGACCTTTAATGATGAATCTCATGAAATCATAAAATCAAGACATATACAAAACAAGGACGACATTGCATGGTGTATTAGTGAAATCGAAAAGATTATCCCCGGGGGTGATACTGTGATTGCACAGGGCTTAAAGAAAGGTTATGAGTGGGTTAAGGTAAATAAAAGAGATGATTATAATAATTGTGTTATTCTCTTTACCGACGGACAGAGTAATGATCAAGAAGAAGTAAAAAAAATTGTAGCGGAGAACAAGAACGAGGATATTGCGACCATTTCAACGGTTGCGTTAAGCACGTCGGCGAGGGATTTTATGGCCGAAGTCGCCGCTCTCGGCGGAGGGCTTTCTCTTTTTGTGGATTCGAATAATGCCTCCAGATCCATGGAAAAAGAGATGTCCTTGCTTGCCAATGCCGCCGCTGCCGATCTGAAAAATAAGGAGTACCGGCTCGATATAACATTAACCGCGCATGAGGGGGTTGTCTTTAAAGATGCGTCTGAGGAACATAGCCGCTTGAACAATGAGCTTGCTTATTATAGTATTGTTGATATAAAAGAGGATGAATACAAGACTATTTGGATCAAAGCATCCCTTGGGCAGAGTGCCGTACAAACCGGCAGTAGTATATTGGATATTAAAGTTATAAGCAATACACTACTGACAAGCAGTCATCAAGTATTCCTTAAACCACCGTATGTTACTACCTATAATAAAACAAAGATATTAATTGTTTACGATGAATTGTTGTAATATGAAAATGAGGTGAATTATGAGAGTAGGATTTTTATTATTTCTTGTCGTGATTTTTATCCCCCGTATTGCCCCGCAAAATAATGGATATTTTGATAAGATTGCTGTAACATTCAAGATGCAGCAGATACGACGATACGTATCTCAAGAAGAAAAGCCTGAAATGAAAGCAGGAGATAATACCTTTGTTAATATAGAATTATTACGGTCGTCTAAACCAATTGATCAGTCTAAAGTAATTGAATTGGACAAAGTTCCCGATTTTTTGTTAGAGAAAGCCGAATCGGTGGAGGTACGCCCCAAAAATATTTGTTTTGTCATTGATATAAGCGGGTCGATGGGTTGGAGTATGAAAGGTGAAGGAATAGAGAGCGATACTGGAAAAACCCGGCTTGACTTGGTAAAGGAAGTATGCTCCACGGTCATGAATGAGGTAATAAAAGTAAACGATATTGTTTCGGTGGTTGCTTTTCATCGTGAGAATAAAGTTGTCGTCACACGTAAATATATATCCAATCTTGATGACCGTGAAGAAGTTATAAATGCAATAAAAGAATTAAAACCAGATGGGACTACTTTTATGATGCAGGGTTTGTTAGCGGCATATACCTTGATTAAGGGAACAAAAGATAAAGAACGTTATAA
Source organism: Treponema sp. (assembly GCA_031276295.1). Lineage (GTDB taxonomy): Bacteria > Spirochaetota > Spirochaetia > Treponematales > Breznakiellaceae > JAISNI01. Next base: position 18,523 of record JAISNI010000116.1, on the reverse strand, counting down.
TAACCAGGTTCTGTTACTTACAGACGGCCAACAAGAGCCGGGAGAAGGGGGGCCTGGCGTGGACCTAGAGAAGGCCAAAGAGCATGTTAACGAAGTTGTTAAAAAGAATAAAGAAGAAGGAATCGGTACAAACGTTTCAACCGTCTCCTTTAGTAAAGATGCGGATACAGCCCACATGAATAAGGTCGCCGAACTAGGCGGCGGTTCATCTCTTTTTATAGAAAATGAGAGGAATTTACCCTCCAAAGCTCGTCTAGCATCTCTTGTCATTGAGAGAGACCAATTACAAAATCAAATCAATACAGCGTGGGAAAACGCCGAATTTAACGTAACCTTAGTATTGAGCGACGGGGTATCACTCGAAAATGCGGATCCTCCATATAACGACGAACACCCTCGAATAGAAGAAGATGAAGATAAGTCGCTTATGCTTATATATTCTCATATAAGGCTGCTTGAAGGTAAATCAATTTTACTGATCGTTTCATTAAGCGAAGACGTAGTGAATAAAAAATCCACTATAATGTGGCTTTCAGTAACCAGTAGTGATAAGGGACTGCGGGAAAATTACCCCTTATCGCTTAATAACCCGGTAACGGTTACAAGAGGAGAAAACAATTTTGATACGTTATTAGCCATTAAAGAATATAATTAGGGGGAGATAATGAAAACTATCTGGTTATTAGCGGTTTGTGCGGCCCTTGTTGGATGCGTTTCTATAGAAGAATTGTCTAATCAAATCACCGTTTTAGAAAAGGAAAATAGTGATCTGAAGATCAACAAAGGAAGGGCAGAAGAATTGTCTAAGCAAATTGCCGTTTTAGAAAAGAAAAATAGTGATCTGGAGATCAACAAAGGAAGGGCAGAAGAATTGTCTAAGCAAATTGCCGTTTTAGAAAAGAAAAATAGTGATCTGGCGAATGATGTGCGGATTGACATAAAAATAATTGATGATTTACAGATAAAAAATGCGGAGTTGCAAGGTAAATTTGATGATTTACAGATAAAAAATGCGGAGTTGCAAGGTAAATTTGATGATTTACAGATAAAAAATGCGGAGTTGCAAGGTGAAAAAGATGCAACTAATGAGGTTGGAAAACTGAGGCAACAAATAACGGAGTTGCGAGGTGAAAAAGAAACCCTCGAAAAAGAGGCAACTAATGAGGTTGGAAAACTGAAGCAACAAATAATGACCCTGGAGTATAAATTGCGGATTCGAAACGATCGATAGATCACGGGGGAGACCCCTGATCCCACTGCCATGTACCGTCCATGACCGACGGCTTAATATGAAAAACAGATTTGTATGCACGGTAAAAGTTGGAATAGTCATTGAACCCCGCCTTGTAGGTCGCTTCCTCAACGCCGTATCCGTTCCAGATTCTCTGCCGGACTAAGGTCAGACGTTTTAATAGGATATAGTGATGGATGGTCGTTCCGGTTAAAACATCATCTTGTTTCATCGTGCTTCTTCATCCGGTAAACAGTATCATGCTGTCGGGCTTTTATCAGTCAAACAGTCAGCGCATACGTTCAACCAATGCCCGCCAATTACGGCATGACCATTCAAGCGAAGGGGGGAGTGGGCCGGGCGCGTGCCCTGACCGGCAAAATTTTGCAAGTTCTTTAGCGGCATCACGTACCGTAGATAATTCCTTGACACGGGGGCCTTCCTGGTTCTCATCGGTTGTCCCCGTATTTAAAAATTCAACCCAATTCTCTATGCGGTTTTTGGGAAATATAAAGACAACCTTTTCAAAAAGTTCCCTAGGTAAGCCCGCGGCTTCGGATTCTTCCCAATACTCCGCTTTGAGTTCGTCGCCGTTTTTAAGATCATCAACGTCCGCCAGAACAATCAAGGTAGTATTCCCCCCTGCCGCAGCACAGGATTGTAATTCGTTGGGAAAAGCCTTTCGTAATTCGGTCTTGCCTCCGTATCCGATGAAACGCGCCGCCGTGGTCTTCCACGGACGCATCCATTCAGGATTGTACGTTTTGAGAAACGCGTTTGCAAATACCGGGTCGATGCTCCGGCCTTTTTTCCCTTCATGGATACAGATTATCTGCGTGCGTTTAGGCATTTCTTATTCCCCGTTATCCCCGGCTAAATTAACCCATCCCCTTGCCAACGCTTCTCCTGCCGTTAGGCCGTCAGGAATATTCAAGGGGCCGTACCGGGCAGGCGAACTGTGGCTATCACGCTGAAAAAGAAAACCCCTTGAAGGATTGCTATCCAGGATTTCCGAATTATGTGAGATAATAAGCACCTGGTGTTGTTTATCGGTAAGTTCGCCCATTGACAGCAGCCAGGGTTGTAATTCCTGCAAACTGACAAAATTATCCGGCTCATCTATCAAAACCGTATTGATACTTCCCTTGCTCAGGGACGTATGAATCATATAGAGGCCGATAAGCATTTTTTCCCCGTCGGACAACTGGTTGAACAGTAAATCTTCGCGCTCAAAACTCAACATAAGTACCTTGACGGACATGCCGGCATCATCAAGCCGCAGGAATTTTAGGTCGGGCCATAGGGTTTGTAACGATTCGCGTAATAAATCCGTGAACTGCTGATCCTGCGCGAGATGGCGGTACCAAGATATTAAATTATCCAACCCAATGGCGGGAGAACGGCTTTCGGCCCTGCTTTCACTTTCTATTCCGCGCACATTGGGACGCAAAATAACCAGATTGGTCAAAGCCTTTTGAAGGGATTCGATTTCACGCCTCCCGGAAGAAGGCTGAATCGAAGCCAGGGCCGCCTGGCGCCAATCCAACGGAAAACCGGATCTGCCCTGGTCAAAGTGAACTCCGTCTAAATCTCTGGTATAGAGTTCTTTGCCGTCGCAGCGAACCATTTCTTTAATAATCCGCGGCTCATGGGGCAGTATTTGTTCAAGATGAATAAGATACCTGAAATTGTGCCCATCCGCTTCAATATCAAGTTCAAACTCCTGTGTAGTGGTTTTTAGCCAATGGGTGAACTCCAAGTAAGAAATAGTCCGGTCATTGGGACCTGCCAGCCCGCCTAAAAAACAATTGCCTATCGCAAGATCGCGTACAAATTTAATGGCATCGAATACGGAGCTTTTTCCGGTACCATTCGCCCCGCAAAAAACACCCATAGAATCGAACTGCATTTTGAACGAAACGAGGCACCGGTAATTATGGGCATAAAATCGCGTTATCATCATACACTCCTGACCGGGACGGCACCCCTGCCTTTTGAGATTTTCATCCACAATCTAATAATACTATAAACCGGACAACACCTTGTCAAGCCTTCATAAATCGGGCTTTTTGCAATGTATTCGTTGCTTTCTTTTCACAATGTTGTTTTAAAAGATCCCGGTGTAAACTACATATTATTATCACCTGTTTGGAGGTTTTTGTATGAAGAAATTGATAGTGGCCGGTCTTGCGCTGGTTCTTGTAACGGCCGCGGTTTTTGCCAGCGGGAACAGTCAGAAAGGCGGCGGGTCCGGTTCCACCGGTAACTACATACGGCTTACCTGGTGGGGTAATATGGTCAGGGACGAACAGACGGCAAAAGTCGCGGAGTTGTTCAAGAGCAAAAATCCCGGCGTAACCATCGACCTGGAGACCACCGGCTGGGGCGGCTATTGGGACAAGGTCAATACCCAGGCGGCTTCCGGGTCTACGGCGGACTTGATGCAGCAGGACTATCTCTATATCGGGCAATGGGCAAGCCGGGGCCAGTTGCTTGATTTAACGCCCTACATCCAGGATGGTACGATTGACGTTTCCAGTATACCCGCCTCCGTTGTAGACAGCGGGAAAATTGACGGAAAACTTTACGGGATTCCGCTGGGAACGACGATTTACTGTCTGGCGGTAGACCCGGCGGTTTTGGAGAAGGCGGGGATTCCGAAAATCGACTCTACCACGTGGACGTGGAAGGACTTTGAGCGCATCGCCGAAACGGTGTATCAAAAGACCGGCGTCCAGACGGTGCCCTTCGGCGCCAGCGATGTCTTTCCGGACGCCGAAAACTATGTCAGGCAGAGCGGTGTTTCCTTCTACGCGCCTGACGGTAAGAAACTGGGCTTTAGCGACTCCGCCCTGCTTAAGGAATTCTGGGACATGGAACTGCGCCTCCTGGACAAAGGCATCCTCATTCCGCCAAGCGAATCCTTTATCGAGATGAGCCAGGAGGAAAGCCCTCTGCCGCGGGGACGTTCCTGGGTGATGGCGTTGTGGAACACGCAGGTCGTGGCAAATACGAACGCCGCGGGTCGTCCGCTTGAACTTCTTTTCACGCCGAAAATTGAGCGGTATAAACGGCCGGGCGCGTTTCTCAAGCCTTCCATGTTCTTCTCGATTACGGCAAAAGCGGAAAACCCCTCGCTTGCCGCGAAATTCCTGAACTTCTTCCTGAACGACCCGGAAGCCAACGACATCATCAGCGGCGAACGCGGGGTGCCGGTTGTCGCTTCCGTGCGCGATGCTTTGAACGCCAAGCTCTCGCCCCCCCAGAAGGCGGCGGGGATCAATAGTACGGTAAGCTGGATAGGCGAACCGTCAACGGCGATATGGACGCTTATCATTCTGGCGGTATGGCAGTTCGGTTCTTCCATGCTGATCTTCCTTGCGGGGCTCCGTCAGATTCCGGCCGCCTACTACGAGGCGGCGCAGATCGACGGGGCGGGAGTGTTTCATCAGTTCTTGAGCGTTACCCTGCCCCAGATGACGCCGGTTGTTTTTTTCAATTTGGTTATGCAGTTGATAGGGGGCTTTACGGTGTTTACCCAGGCCTTTGTCGTATCAGGCGGGAACGGGGACCCGTATCATTCGGCGTGTTCTTCAAGAATTCATTCCTCTATACTTCTATTTCAACCTTCGGCGCGGTACTGGCATCGGCGGCGGTTGCCTGCTAAAACATAACGTGGAGGCTGGTTCCGATAGTTCCGATAAAGGTTGAGGATTTTGTTTCGTTGACGTGTTGGATGTTGAGTTTCGCAAAGAGGGAGAGATTGAGACGCCCTTCAATACGGACTATCGATTCATGCCCCAGGACAAAACCGTAGCGGGGATAATCGCCGCTCATATCATAGATAAATTCCAGCGTTTCCTTTCGGATTTTCTCATGATCCATGCGGGTAAGGGAGGAAAGACTAAGCCAGGAGCTTTGCGTGTTGATGATTCCGCTTACCCAACGGTAGAAAACGCCGAGGAGGGTATTTGCGGAAGGCACGGACCAGCTTACGGCGACGCTTTCCTGCCATCTGTTGTCCCGGTTTGCATTGATAGAACTGGTGGTAAAGGTATTGGTTACGGCCAGGGACGAATCCTTAAAACCGTAGAATACCGTCTCAAAGGTGGACTGTATGCGGTAAGCCGGTTCCCCCCCGTCCTGCGGAAAGGCAAGGGCGGTGTCCAGGGTATGGGAAAATTCATCGTTCGCGTAGAATTTGAAAAGCGGTACGGCCCCAAAATCGCCGAACATGTTCAGGGCTTGAAATCCCAGGCTTGTCCCCAGGTTAAGGGTATCCTGGAGGGTATCGAGCTTCCGGTACAGGGCCCGTTCCAACTGGGCTTCAATCTTTTGCGGTAAAAACAGCGAAGGCAGGCCGTAAAACCCCGGAAGTTGTACCGAAAAGGAGAACTTATCGTTAAAACTTGCGTATTCCGTCTGATCCTGAGAGCGGGTCAGCATGGTGTTCATGGCTTTTTGATGATCGGGACTGAACAGCGAATAGATTGGAGCGGAAGACCAGAGGCCGGCAGAATCCTCAAGGCTTTTAATATGCCTTCTTTCATCATCCAGTACGTCGCCGCCTAAGTAGTACAGGCTCCAGGTGATTTTCCTGTCAAGGCGGAACAGCATCTTGAAATCGTTCTTGGAAAACGGAACATCAAAACGCAGCCCCGTTGCCGACTGGGTCGTGCCGTTTTGCAGGGAAAAGGCGGAGAGAGCATCCAGAGAAAGCTCCGCGCCCCAGGGGATGGTTGCAAGACCCAACTTGAAAAGCCCGTTTGTTTCCCGCCTTACCGCGGACATTCCCAGATCGGGCAGGACGGCGGGCCAGCTTTCAAGCCAGGCTGCGCCGTATGCTGAAAAATCCCCGTCATCGTTTTCGTTTTCCGTCCAGAGAGCCCCGGCTTCAAGGGACAGGCTGAAGGGGACTTTTTGAAAAGGGGTAATGTTCCAGGCGGTTTTCCATCTCCTCTGAAGTCTTACCTCGTCGGCGGATATATCGGCGGAGACGCTTGCCTTGAACGGGGCGCTGAGGTTCATTCCCACCGTATGAAGCATGGCCCTGCCTAAAGGATCCACGGCGAATCTTTCCGAAAGGTCGAAAGGGCCCCACGCCCGGCTTAACTTGTGCCCAGCGGACCAGGAACGCGAGTCGTTCGAAATGGAGTAGTGGACATCTCCTTCCAGTTTTACCCCTAAAACGCTGATGCCCGCACCGGCTTGTCCTGTTATGGTCCCCGAATTCTCCGTACTCTCTTCAAAAGGATTCCCCTGAAGGCCCGTTTCAACGGCCGTTTGCAGGGATACATCCTCTAAGATGGGGACATTATTGACGGCAAGCAGTACGCCGCTCTTCTTCCATTCGGCGCGGGAACCCAGGTTGACGCGTGCCGAAGGGACGCTTTCTTCAAGAATAAACTCATCAATAAACATGGACCCGTCGGGCAGTTTCTCCGGCGTTCCCGGGTACGTTAAACTTCCTGCCGGCAGGTTTGCACCCTGGGGGCTTATAAAGACGGCAAGATAAGAAGATTTACCGCCCCCGTCATCGCCTAAGCTGACCCCTCCCGATGTGGAAACATTTCCCGGCTTGTAAACAAGGTTTGCGCCGGAAACCGTTCTTCCATCCACCGTAATGCCCGTGTCCTTACCCGCATACCGTATCTCTACCTTGGACCACTCTCCCGGACCGAACTCCGCCAGGGGAAGGATAGCTTCGAGTATGGTACCGTTGAGGTTGCCCAGGGAAGAAGGCCCCCGGCCTACCAGGACGTGGAGGCTCCCCCTATTCAGGGCCGCCTGATCGGAAGCGGCGTCCGCTTCTGGCCCGCGTACAAAGAAACTTAACGTGCGGTAACTGGAGAAGGGTATGACGCCGAGCCTGCTGTCAAGCCCCGCGGACTCGCCGTTTTCCGTATTTATCCAGTTTACACGCAGCACGCGTTGGCCGCCGTCCTTTTTTGTGTGGAGTCTCTCGATTAATTCGGGGTATTTTGCCGTAAGCCCTGCCCGCCCCTGAACGGTTTCCTCCACGTTTACCGACCGGTTTGCTGCGTCGGGCGCGGCATCTATACCGCCTGCCCCCGCAATGATGGGCCTAAAGAGGCTCCCCCGGATGATAGGCGGCGAGACAAGAATACGTCCTGCTACCGTACCCGATTCTGCCTTGACAATAACCCGCATATAGCGGGCGTTCTTCAATTTCCGTCTGTCGGCATCGTTTAAAGAAAGGGTAACGATACGCGCGTCCTCGTTCAGGGTATCCGTACCGGAAGGGGAGGCAGCCGGCCTTGGGAATACCGCTGCTTCCACTATAAGATTCGGATTATCCGTGTAGAGCGCGTCCTTATCCTGCATAGCGCCGAACTGTACGTACACCTTGAAATTCCCGCTGTTCCCGTCAAAGCCGTAAAAACGGAACGGTATGTCGACAGCTTCGGCCTGTTCCAGCATATCCCCCTCAGGCCCCAGGGGAACCTGAAAACCGCTCCAAACCCGCAATGTATCCAGGGAGAATTCCGCAACCAAAACCTGGGAGGAAAGCCGGGGGTCCATAGCCGGGTAGGGGCCGCTCTGCCCTGAAACTACCGGCGCATTCCAGTCTATGTTCATAAGGGTCGAGGTTCCCAGTATACTGCTGTCCTTGTAGTTACGGTAAACAAGGGGCGCGCGGTTAGCCCCGGTAAGACCGGCGGGGGAAGAAGGCTGATTCGAGATAAAGGCGGTTTCTCCCGTTAAAGAGATGATAAGTTCGTTGCCCTCCATGCCGTTAATCCGGTAGAGCCCTCCGGTGTCGGGCTGTTCAAAGCCGAATCCCAGGGTAACATCCGCTTTAAAATTGTCGTAATTCCAGGACGTTTTTGCCCCTATGCCCAGGGTGCCGGGACTGGTTGAACCCTCTTCAGAAAAGGATTCCGGATCGACATTCCAGCGTATGCCCAACGCCATCTCCGCCCCGAAATGGCTGTCGTCGGGAGCGTAAATTGCCCCAAGACCTGCGGCTATGCTTCCCAATCGCTGCCCTTCGCTGCGTTTAAGGTACGTGATGCGGATGATCTCGTTAAAACCGGCGGGATAGCTCAGGCTTACCGTTCCCGCCGAACTATTATAGGTAAAATGCGGATCGGAAAGCCCCCCCCGGAATATCTCTACCGAACCCGGAACCACGTCCGTCCCTATATTGTAGGCCCCGGAGCTTCCATAATTGGTAAAACGCACCCCCATATCCTCTTCAAACTTCCTCTGTCCGGGCAGGTAAAGTTCAGGATGGGTTTCCCCAAGGGGCCACAGTGTTTTCAGCGCCCGCTCTCCGGTACCCGAACGATCTTCGGACAGGACGTAAACATCCCGTTTAATTTCCCCCGCGGGATAGAGCGGGACGCCTGAATCCAACAGGATGGAATCGACGGGCGTAAGCGCGTAACCCGGTATGCGCTCTCCGTGAGAAAGGCTTACCAGGGAAGCGGACGCCGAACCGCTTGTAGGGGACTGATAGCGGCTCTGCCGTTCAAAAGGGGAAAAAGTTCCGGGTTCGTAGATAACCAGCGCCGTACCCTGAGGAAACCGAACCTTCCCCGGCTTGTCATGCCCGCCGCCGGGCTGCGGGTATTGCCGTAGATCGGTCCCGTTAAAAAAGTCCTGTACCTGCCGGAGGAACCCCGATCCGGTATAACTCCAACCGGCGTCATCGACTATATCCCCTACGGCCCGTCCCCCGAAAGAATAGGCGACCGCTACAAGACCGTCCGGTTCTATTGCAAGCTCGACGATACCGTAACGGGCGCTGGAAGCGTATTCCCCCGCTTCGGCCAAACGCCAATGCCGGTTATCGCTGTCCACAATTCCGCCGTTCTTATCCTCAAGGTAGACTACCGGAATGGTATCCAGGTTTTCGTGGGGCAGCACGAAGGACCGGCCCCGTACCGGTTTGTCGAGGGGAAGGTATGAATAGGTCCTTTCCCTGTCGCCGACAAAGATACGTTCTTCCCTGACCGCCGCGTCATACCGGAAAAGCGTATGCAGCGTGAGGTCTCCACCGCCGAACTTGCCGTATATGCCGAAGGAAGAAGGGGAATCGCCGCCCAGATCGAGGTAGGGAAAGCGGGGAAAGTCCAGGCCGGTATTTCCTATGCCCACATACTGTACCGCTTCCCCCTCAAAGCCCTGATACCCCGCGCGGTAGGTATTGAGCGCGTAATCGTCAAGAAAACTTGCCTCTACAAACCAGCGATCCGCCACCCACAGCGATAGGGTAAGATCAACTTCCTGGGTAAAAAGGATAGGGGAATCTGTTGATACGGCATTGACACCCAGAGGCGTTGAGGCAAGCCCCCAGTTGGCGCTCAGCGTACCTTTCCAGAATCCGCTCGTAAAAAGGGATACTTCAGCATCCCCTAACGTGAGAGAAACCAATTCGGATGGGGCCTCTTCGGTTATACGTTTTCGGAGAAGCTCGGTATCCAGGTACGGAGGGATTGGATTGTCCGCGTCATCTGCCGGATCCGTACCAGCCGGTGTTTCCGGCGTATCCGCCGTTTCCGCCGGAAGCGGGTCGTAAGGCTCCGAACCGCCGGATTCCTGTGCGGAAAGGCCCGAAATACAGAAAAAAAGGATAACTATATAAGAATAAACGCTTATGACCGCCCGGCCCCCGCGGTAACTACTACGCAAAATATTCATTATTATGTATAATACACTTCAAACCGGAGGATGGCAATTACGGTGTATCTCCGTATAATATCCCTCCGTCGGACGGGCTTGTCCATACGTGAGATTCGTGCAATACTAAGCTGGATACGAAATGATAGTTTCCATGATTCAACTGATATTTGAGATTCCCGATGTGGATAATATCAAGGAAAAGCGGCGGATTATACGGTCGGTTAAGGATAAACTTCAGCACCGTTTCCATCTGAGCGCCGCCGAAGTCGACTTGCAGGATTCCCTTTCCTTCGCCCAGATAGGCGGCGCCCTGGTCTCCAATTCAAAGGTTTTCGGGGAATCCGTGCTTCAAAAGGCCCTGGTGATGATTGAGGACGAGATCCCGGTACGCATCCAGGATGTAAGCATCTATTCCGAGGAATTTTAGCCGGTTACGGCAGAAACAATGTTTCTGTAGAAACAGAGTTTCTGTAAAAGCAGAGGTTCCGCCGCAACCGATTTTGGAACCAACCCAATGTTAAGAGGATTTACATGAAATTATTAAAGAAACTATGCGCTTTTGTTCTCGCGGCCGTCCTGTTAAGCCTGAATTCCTGTATAGGCGTCCGTTCAGACATACAGTTCCGTGCGGACGGATCGGGAACCATCAATCTTGAATACCGGTATGCAAAGGCAATGGAAGCTCTGGGAAAACTGGATGGCAATGAACGCCGGCCCCTGCTGCCCGCCGGAAGGGCCGATTTTGAAAGGACGGCCGCCAGGGTTGAGGGTTTAAAACTCCTGTCCTTTTCCTCCCGTGAAGATGAAAAGGATACGATCTATCAGGCCGGTATGAGTTTTGCCGATTTGGAAAGTCTGGTCCGCTTTCTTGACGCCCAGGGCCAACGGGCCCTTATAAAAAAGGAAAACGGGAAAACCGTTCTTAACCTTACCCTGGCAAACGGTCAAGAGAACCCCGACCCGGACCTTGCGGCGCTTGTTACGTCGCTTGCGCAGGGCTACCGTTTCGAGATGACCTTCTCCGTTCCCTCGGGCGGCATAGACTTACGCCTTATCCCCGGGGAGGCAATTCCCGGCGCCGAACTTGTATCGGGAAGCGGCAAGGCATCTTTCTCCGCTCCTATCGCCAATCTGCTCACCGATACGCGGAATCTGGGCATTGAGATCAGTTTTTAGCCAAAGCAGCCCTGTTAGTACTCCAATGTTGTAACTACCCGCAGGATATAATCGTCGCAGGGAGGCGCGCCGTAGGGATCGATTTCAGGATCATAGCGATTATAGACGGCTTCTACCTGTATAAAAAAATGAGAATCGAGGGGAACTACCAGTTCCGCGCTCAAGGGATTGGGCGGTTCTTCCCCCAGAAGGAATGCTGTCGTGCGGCCGTTATTGCTGCTTTCAAAAGGCACGGAGGCCGAATAGATGGAAAAGGGCTTTTCAGATACCATGTACATATCGAAACGGGCAGGATTCCCCTTTGATTTGATATGTATGAGGATGCTCCGCCGTTCTATAAAAACCGTCTCCTCGGCGCCGAGGCTGATTATCCCTTCCTGATAGGGATCCTCGGTAAAACTGCGGCGCTCGGGCGGGACAGGCGTATTTCCGGTATCCCGGTACAGGAAAACAAGCATAAAAAGCGTTAGGCAGCCTAAAAGAATACAGCGCGGGAAAAAGTATACCGGATAGGCCGATTTTGACTTTGTCCGGATTTCAGAAAGCGTTACTCCCCGTTTGAGGAGAAGGATAAAGGGCAGGGAGATAAGGGTCATATAGATGACCGGGAAAGGAGCGGGGGAGAGGAGGATCTCTCCAAGGTAGCCGTAATTTCCTTCCAGAACATTTTTAAGGACAAAGACGGCCAAAAGCGGTGTCGAGAGCGCGGAGGTAAAGATCAGCAAAGGGATAGTTACCAGCGCACCCAGCAGGGTAAAGAGAAAGGCCCAGAAGAAAATGGGGACAAAGGTTATGTCGCGGACCGCGGCCATGAGGATGCCCAGAATGACAAGGATGACGGCTGAACTGCCGTAAAAATTTTCCATACGGGGAAATTTGAGGAAGCGGGTCAGGGGAGAGATGAGGGAAAAGAGGAGAAGGCTGATACCCAAACGGAAAAAACTTAAAATATAGGAAGAACCGGCGGAATAACCCGCAGGATATTTAAAGATACTACGCAGGAAGATGAGAAGCCCGCTTGAAATTTCCAGAGATAAGGCCAGCGAAACAAAAAAAACCGGCAGCAGCCATACATGGCGGAGAAAGTACAGCCATTGATAGGTAAGCCTTCTTCTGTATATCATGGAATAGATGAGGAAGGCAAAGAAGAATACGGCGCACAGGATGAGTGTCATCACTATGGAGAGCAGTTCCGAAACAAAAATCACCTTTCTTGCCGGCATACCGATAAGAGAATAATGGTAATCCTGGTTTTCCGCGGCAGTATTGAGCGAAACGGTATAATCGACAAAAAGATCCGCCAGTGTCTCGGCGGGAATATTCCTGTCCGCGGTATTGTCCGCCTCCGTATCTTTCACGGCAGGCGGACGGTTTTCGCCTTGTATGCAGAGCGCGGGAAAACCCCGGTCCAGCGCAAGATTCAGGCTGGGCGGGCCTTCGGCCAGGCGCAGCTTGTAGAGTGCGTTAAAACGGACCGCAAAGACGTAGGGAATAGAGAGGGATTCGCAGAGACCGGGGATGGAAGAGAGTATACTTAAAGGGGCGACGGCTCCCGCCTTTCCGTGATGAAAAACAAGGCTTTGAGGGGGCTTGTCCAAATCCAGATACCACAGAACAGTCTGCTCAGGGCTGTTCAGACCGGCAAGAAGATCCAAAAGCCCCAGGTTGGCCAGCTTCCTTTCCGATTCGGGGAGGACCGAAACTTCATTGCCCAAAAATGCGATAAGAATGTCCGTATTCCGTTCCCGTCCTTCGATCTTTTTAAGGAAAGAGCAGGCCGCATCAAAGGTATATGAATCGTTTTTTTGCGGGCCGCCCGAAGAGGTAAGGGGGATTGCCAGCACAAAAAGCCGGTTGGTATCCCCGGCGGTATTTTTAGGGATACGGATAAAAACAGACGAACCGAAACCGCCGTACACGGCATAAAGAGAGCGTTCCTCAAAGGCATAGTTGTTTTCCCCCAGAAAACCGGTCAGCCTCTCCCGCAGGGCTTTTTCCTCACGGGAAACCGAAAGCGGCTTAACTTCCTCCGCTTTGAGGGAGGGCATCGCCAAAAAGACAAAGAGAAACAGCTTTGCAATGGCTTTTACAGTCTTCCCCGCGCTTTTCATTTTATTCCTCCGCCTTTCCGTTCACGGCCGTCTCTCTCATTCTACGCTATTTCAGCCGTTCCATTCCAGTGGTATACCGTAACCAAAAATTCCTGCGGGCCTTGTTCTTTTATATGAATTCACGCTATATTAAAAGTACAATGAAAAAATGCGGATTGTTTTTTTCACTTTTTTTTCCCGCCCTTATGCTGTGGCCCGTACTTTCCTGTTCCAATGTTGAACCGAGGATACTCTACGGAAGCATAGAGCTGGTCTACTACGAGACCGACGGGGAACCGGAAGAACGGTTCAATTTTTTTGTGATACCGGAGGATGACGACGGGATTGAAAACCTCGCGGAACTGTACCTCTACCACGACCATGATGGCCTGCGCTGGCTTATCAGGGAGGATGACTGGGTGCGTTTTCAGCATGAAGATCAAACCTGGATTGGAAGCCGGAGCATAGCCATGACAGAAGGCGGCGTCCTGCCCCGCGGTCAGTACCGCGCGGTACTGGTAAATAAAAGCGGCGAAAAAACGGAGCGGTTCATCAGCTTTGACGTGCCGGAAGAGCCCCGCTTCCCTTTTCCGTCTTTTTCCATTGCCGAGGGCGGCTACAGCTTTGAATCGCGCTACCCCAGGAATCATTTTATCTGCTACGATTCTCAGGGGAATTTTGTCGGAACCGTAGAACTGAAAAACAGGGAAGGGAGCATTTCATCCTTGAATCTGCCTTCCGGCGCCAGCACTGCCGGGTTATGGGCTGAGGATGCCGAGTACTATACCTCGGCCCTCACCGATGTGCTTCCCGTGCGTTAAATTTTGTTGAATTTTATGGATCATATCAGAAGCTACGTGATCCGTTCGGGCAGGATGAGCGGGGCGCAGAAACGAGCCTACCGGGAATTTTCCCGCTATATCATCCCTTTTAACCAAAACAGTAAAGAAAAAACCGATTTTGAGCGGGTTTTCGGCAACCGGAATCCGCTTACTGTTGAAATAGGCTTCGGTATGGGCATAGCCACGGCCCTTATTGCGGAAAAGAATCCGCTGAACAACTACCTGGGCATAGAAGTGCATAAGCCGGGTATAGGGAGGCTCCTTTGGGAAATTGAAAAACGGCGGCTTGACAATGTCCGCATAGTAGAATACGACGCGGTTGAGGTGGTTGAAAAAATGCTCTGCGAAGGCGCCGTTTCGGCCTTCCACATTTTTTTCCCCGATCCCTGGCCCAAGAAGCGGCACCACAAACGGCGGCTTGTAAAGCGGCCCTTTACCGATCTGCTTGCATCGCGCCTTAAAAGCGGGGCTTATATTTACCTGGTAACCGACTGGGCCGATTACGGCGATTGGGCTCTCAGGGAATTTGAGGCCGCGCCGTGTTTGCGGAATGTCTATCCGGGCTTTGCCGAACCCCAGAAGTGGAGGCCGGAGACCGGATTTGAACGTAAGGGGCTTGAGAAGAGCCATGAAATAAAAGAACTTTACTTTATAAAAACCGATAATTGAAACTATGGAAAATATTATGATTGATACCAACGAGTGCGCCGCTGTCGGGCGCGCTGCCGCCCTGGAACGGCTGATCGTTTCCTACCAGCAATCCTACTACAACGGAGAGGCGGAAATTTCCGATACGGAATTCGATCTCCTCTGGGACGAACTTAAACAGATAAAACCCGACAGCCGGGTATTGGCGCAGGTAGGCGCCGATAGTACCGACGGTTTTCCCAAGGCAAGGCACCTCATCCCTATGGGGAGCCAGGAAAAAGCCGCCAATCCTGAAGAATTCCGTGCCTGGGCCGCAAAAATAGCCCCCAAAGTTTACGTGGTTCAGTACAAGCTGGACGGCGCAAGCCTTGAGCTTCAGTATGAAAAGGGGCGTCTGATCCGCGCCATAACCCGCGGGGACGGCGTCGTAGGCGACGATATCACCCGGAATGCCCGCCGCATGGCCGGCGTAGTACCGGAACTCGGCATCCCCTTTTCCGGGGGTATCCGGGGCGAAGTAGTGATGACCCGCGATGTATGGCTTACCAGGTACACGAATAAGGCCAATTGCCGGAACGCCGCCAACGGGCTCATGCGGCGCAAGGACGGCTCGGGCTGCGAGGATCTTTCCCTCATCGTTTACGATGCGTCCGTCCCTGATGACGACGGCTATTTCACGAATGAAACCTTCAAGATAGCATGGCTTAAAGAGCACGGCTTTACGGTAACCGAAACCAGGGAATTTACCGATGCCGAAGCCGTTATAGATTACCGTTCCCAGATTGCGTCTTCCCGGCAGTCCCTGCCTTTCGACATAGACGGTCTTGTCGTCAAGGACAAGGAAACCGACATGGCCGACCTCCGGCGTCCAAGGCCCGAACGCCAGATTGCCTTTAAGTTTGAACTTGAGACGGCCGTCAGCGTGCTGCGCGCGGTGGAATGGAGCGAATCGGGTGCGACTTACACGCCTATAGGGGTGGTGGACCCGGTACGCCTTGCCGGAACCACGGTACAGCGGGCCAATCTTAACAATCCCGACATGATCCGCGCGCTGGGTCTTAAAATCGGTTCCCTGGTAACCGTTGTAAAACGCGGGGAGATCATTCCCAAAATAGAGGGGCTGGCCCCTCCCGGTTCCCGTTCAAGTTCCGATGTTCCCCAAAAGGATGAAGACGGGGAGGAAAAAGATATAGAACTGCCCAGGGTATGCGGTTCCTGCGGTAGCGATCTGGTGGACGGAGGGACCAAACTGTACTGCCCCAATGCGGACTGTCCCAAAAGGCTCCTCCACCGGCTGCAAAAATGGGCCGCGGTTCTTGACATACGGGAACTGGGGGAAAAGCTCCTTGCACAACTCTTTGAAAACAATGTCCGTCAGGTTTCCGATCTTTACCGTCTGGGTACGGAAGAGCTTGCCGAATACGAGCGTATGGGGGAGCTGTCCGCGGCTAAGGTAATACGGCATATACGCACGAACCGGGAACTTTCCCTTGCGTCCTTTATCGCGGGTTTTGATTTCGAGGGCGTCGGGGAAACCATCATGGAAAAGGTGGTTTCCGCGGGTTTCGATACCCTGGAAAAACTCCGCAACGCCGGGGTAAAGGACCTTGCCGCTATCTACGGCCTGGGGGAGATTACCGCCCGTACCATCGCGGAAGGTCTTACAGAAACCGCCGCCGAAATGGACAAAGTCCTTGCCGCCGGAATAATCAGCATAGCCCGTCCGCCCGCGGCGGAGACCCAGCCCTTGCGTTCATATTCATTCTGCTTTACCGGCGAGCTTTCCTCCATGAAGCGTAACGTAGCCGAAGAAAAGGTCAAGGCTCTGGGTGCTTCCACGAAATCTTCCGTTGTAAAGGATCTTTCCTTTCTTGTTACAAACGATCCCGAATCGGGCTCGGCCAAAAATAAAAAGGCGCGGGGTCTCGGCATCCCCGTCATCGACGAAAATATCTTTCGCGCTATCCTTGACGATCCCGCACAGGCGGCCCTTTTCAAGGCAGGAAAAGCGGATACAAGCCCGGATTCCGTGAAAGACAAGGAACCGCCGAGGATAATCCAGGGTGAATTCTTTGAAATGGACTGAGAAAATAGGTTGTTATGTCTATAAATGTATACTAATATACTCCTTGAAAAAATTTTGGTCTGTTAATTAATACTATGGTGTGTAAAATATAAGCATTATCGTCTCTTGTCGGTTATAGTTAGTTATGCGACATTTTTTTAACCCCGCATATTTCAACGCACCGCGCCCTCCTTGGCGCGGGAAATTTATTGTTTTTGTTTTAAGAATTAATAATTACGTTATATTCTTAAAGTATATAACTATGGGGAAATAATAGAGAAGAATGTTTTGAGACATATTATAAAATAAATTTATTGTTTTGGGGCTGCGTGAGGCAGCCCCCCCCGGCGCATTGTCGCCGGAATTGGTTGGCCTCACTCCTCGCAAAAATGCCAGACACCAAATTTCCCGGTAAATGTTATCGTTAAATTCGGCATCCGGCACACCATTTGCATCGTCATTATTTCCAAACGTTGTATTTTTTGAACTCGGAATACGAAACAGTTATAACAGCCTCATTTATGTTGTATTTTTTTGGCGACTGACCACTTCCAACATAAATCATTCCATTTGCTGTACTATAACTATTATTAACCTGGGGCATAAAATAGATATAGTAACTACCGTTCCCTGTCCATTTTGTTTGAGATGAAACGGTGTTGTTTGTTGGGACACTCAACTCAATAGTCAGTTTACCATTACTAATTGCCGCATAACCAATTCCTGCATTTACAGGCTGATTATTAACAACATTGTTCAGATCACTAAAGACCCTTATACAACCATTACCGGTATACGCCGAAATACCTTCAATTGCAATTGTTTTTGGATCGGTATTTTCAATTCCTGGGCCACCGCCGCCGCCGCCATTGTCGCACCCGCTCAAAACAAATCCGATTGCCAGCACCGCGCCGGCAATCATGCCGAAAATGAGTTTGTTTTTCATCACAAACCTCCTGTTTGGGGCTTACGCCCCTTAAAATTCCCGCCCACAAGGGCAGATTTTCCGCCTGAAAGACGGATCAATTCAAACGGACTGATAATCCGGTTGAACTCACACCCAGAGTATTGGAAAATTATAAAATAGTCAATACCTTTGGAATGTTGTCATAGAAGGCCAATCGTTTACGATAAGAAACTAAGATTAGACTTTTGTATGACAAATATCAGAGATGTATTGGCCGCTAATCTGAAAGGATTTAGGCAAGCCCGGGGCTGGAGTCAGGCTTTATTGGCGGAAAAAGCGGAAACCTCAACAAATTATATTGGAATGTTAGAGAATACCGTCAAATTTCCCTCGTCTGAAATGATACAGAAGCTGGCTTTCGCCCTGGGCATTGACCCAACCGACCTTTTTTCACGGGAAATAGACCCCATATCTATTATGAGGAACTACCAGAAAGTGGCTTTAGAGGACATTTACGAGCTATTGGGCCGCTTAATCAACGAAAAAATACAGGAATTAGACGAGAAAACCTGACTAAAAAGGACTTCATGTGTATTTTTATGCCGTGGCTTGAAGAATGAAGGCTATGGCCTGAAGAAAAAAAGCCACGGCTTAAAGAATGAAAGCCATGGCCTGAAAAATTAAAGCCATGGCCCAAGAAAAAAAAGCCACAGCCTGGAAAATTAAAGCCATGGCCTTGAAAAAAAATGCCCTGGCCTATACGATAGAAGCCATGGCCTATAAAACACAGGCCATGGCCTAAAAAAAAGGAGTTTGTATGAGCAATGATTTTATTCCCGCTTCCGAAGCGGAATTCCTGACCTTTGCCACGACCTTCAACGCCGGGATAAGCGCCCACGGGACGCTGCTGGGCAT
>JAISNI010000098.1 GCA_031276295.1 Treponema sp. | reverse complement strand
CGGCCCTGATAAAGCGCCCCCCCGCGGCTTCGGTTACCGCCCGGGCGGTGCCTTCCCCGCCGTCGGCCAGGGGGATCTTGCATACCCGGGCGGTTTTATCCGCCCGCAGAATACCCTCCCCGATGGCGGCGCATACTTCCGGGGCGCTCATATTGCCTTTAAATGAATCGGGCGCAACGATGATCTTCATCCCTTCGGTCTCCCGGAGAAAAAAAATAAAATAACGACTAAGAAGGCTTTCCCAAAACTTCAGTTTTTGGGAAAGCTTCTTACCCCGGAGAAAATTGCATAGGCCGAAAGTGCTTAATTTATAAAAAAAGAGCAATTTTCTCCAAGAGCAGTTCTCATCGAACCGGAGGTTCACACTAACCAAGTTTTGGGAATTGCTCAAGTCTCCGATATACTCTATGTATAAGGGGAATTATGTTCAAGGGTTTATACTTTCGGGCGATATTTTTTTTGGCCGCCTTTTTCTGCGCCGCTTCGGCGGCGGTTTACGCCCAAAATCCGGCCGGGGCGGTACGGCTTGGCATGGCGAACCGGGGCGGCTATTCCCTGGTTGAACGTTCCGACTGGTCCCGGTATGACAACGGTAAATATTTGGGCCATGTCTACCGGGAGGTTCGGGCTTCCGTAAAGTCCCGGCCGGTACCGGACAGGAATTCCTTTTTATACCAGGGACATTTCTTTGTTCTGGAAGAAACCCTCCGGGACATGCGGCAAAGCGCCCAGGCGGTGGACGCGGTAATTCCCGTACATTTTGAAATATCCGAAGACGGAACCTTTACCATAGATGAGGATCGCGGCTTTCCTTCCCTCCGGGGCTTTCCCGTTTTTCCCGCGGAAGCGGTAGGGCCCGCTTCCCGGTGGACCGCTCCGGGGAAACGGGTGGTGGATCCCCTTAATACAGGACGGCCGGTGGTAACGTCCTTTGTTGCCGAATATGAATACCGGGGTACGGAAGAATACCGGGGCATTCCGGTTTACCGGATCTTTGCAAAATATGCTGCAAAATATGCCACCCGGTATCAGGGCGGCGAAGGTTCCTTGGAACACGGTTCCTTGGAACAGGACCTTACCGGGCTGCAAGGAAGCCATAACGTGGACATCCTTATCCGGCGTTCCGACGGACTCATCCTGTTGATGCGGGATAGTTTTGATGAAACCTTTTTTTTGTCCGGTAATTCAACCCTGCGGTTTAAGGGTTTTACCTTAACCTTTGGCGAAGGAACGGTTCCGTTAAACCAGGGGGCGGTGATAACTTCCCTGGGAAATTCCTTGGGAATTTCCCAGGATGTTGAGGCGGCCCCTCCCGGTCCCGCAAGGAACAAAGTTCCAAGGAACGAAGTTCCCGCCCTGGATACCAATGGGGGGATCGATATAGCCGTGGTATCCGAAGGCGTCCGCCTTACCATCAAAGACATCCGGTTTATACCTGATTCGGATGAGTTTCTTCCCGAAGAACGTTCCCGCTTAGACAGCATTGCCCAGGCGTTAAAGCAGATCCCGGACAGGACCTTCCTGGTGGAAGGCCATACCGCCGCAACAGGGCGGCCTGCGGGAGAAATGGAACTCTCGGTTCAACGGGCAAAACGCATGGTGGATGAACTGGTTAACCGGGGCATTCCCGCGTCCCGTTTTATTTACAAGGGCTGGGGCGGTACAAAACCCTTAGAGGACAATACCCATGACATTGGCCGAAGCCGCAACCGCCGGGTAGAAATTACCATCCTGGAATAGTTTCCCGGCATTCATTTTTTTTCGTGTAATTCTCCAGGACGGCAAAAACTTGTTCATGAGCCGGTAGAAATTCTGGTTGTGGGAGGGTTCAATTATGTGAATCATCTCATGGACAATAACATATTCCAGAAATTCAGGGGGATTTTTTACCAACTCCGTGTTAAGCCGGATGGTCTGCCGGTCATAGTTGCAGCTTCCCCAATGGGATTTCATCTTCCTGACATAGAGCCCCCGGATTTCCACGCCGATAAGGGGCTCCCATTTTTTTATAAGAGCCGGAGCGCTTGTCCGGAGTATGCCGCGGTACCATTTGTCCAACAGGGCCAGCCTTTTCTCCTGGGGGGTATCCGGCCGTATGTACATATAGAGCGCCCCGCCGTTAAGCAAAATTTTAGGGGGCCCCCTGCGTTCAATAAGTTTTACTTTATGGGCAATACCCCAGACATGGCAAATTCCCTCATTTAAGAGATGGTTGCCCTGCCGGTTCCTGCCGCGAAATAAAGTACGATGTTTTTCTATCCAGCGAAGTTTTGAAATGACAAAATTCCGGATATATTCCCGGGAAGTATCCCGGGGAGCGGAAATGTGTACCCGTCCGTCGGGGGGATACACGGTCATGTGGAGATTTTTTACCGGCTTATATTCCACCTCGACAGAGATATCCCCCAGTACCAGTAATTCTGTCATTATAATCCTTTTGTGCGGGTCCTTACTCCACCTTAAACTTCGTTACCTCCCGGACCAGCACATCGATGTTTTCTTTATTTTCCCCGCTGATGGTATTAACCCGGTTTACCGCCACGTTTATCTGGTCCGCGCCGGCGGCCATCTCGTTCATCCCGTTGGTAATTTCCTGGGTCGCCAGTTCCAGGTTTTTGCTCTCCTGAATGACCTGCCGGCTTCCCTCCAGCATCTCTTCGGAACTGTTTTTAACCAGCCGCGTGGCCTGATGCAGGTGGCCAATGGCTTCCAGAATCTGTTTGCTTCCCACACTCTGTTCCTCCATGGCGGTGCGGATGTTTTCTTCCTGTTCCGATACGGTCCTGACTCCGCTGTCGATGGCCTCGAACTTGTTCAGTACGTTGTTGGTGGATTTAGTTATTTTGTCAATGGAATCCTTGATCTTTTTGAGAACCGCCGCAATGGTTTTGGACTGTTCGCCGGAACTTTCCGCCAGTTTGCGGATCTCGTCGGCCACCACGGCGAATCCTTTTCCCGCCTCCCCGGCGTGGGCGGCTTCTATGGCGGCGTTCATGGACAGGAGATTTGTCTGGCTGGCGATATTTTCCATCACCCCGTTGATCTCCAAAAGGCCTTCGGACTCCCGGGCGATTTCCTGAATATCCGAGGCCACTTCCCGGAGCCCCGTGCGCCCCACTTCGGAGGCGTCGATAAGGTCCTTTACATTTTCGCCGTTTTTGATCAGGGTCTGGGTAACGGACTGGATGTTGGTCAGCATTTCCTCAATGGCCGAGGAAGACTGGTTTAAGCTTTCGCTCTGGCGATCCACATGGCCTGAGAGTTTTTCGATGTTGGCGGTGATCTGCTCCATGGTGGCGTTGGTTTCCGTTACCGACGCGGACTGGTTAATTACCCGGCCCTTAATGCTTTGGATGTTGGCGGTGATCTGATTAATCGCCGCCGCGGTTTCGGTCATGCTGCCGGCCAGTTCGCTTCCTATATCAAAAAGCGAGACGGTCTGTTTTTTGATGATGATGACCAGGTTTTTTATTTTTTTCAGGGTCTCGTTAAAATGCCGGGCCAGGCCGCCGATTTCATCGTTTGAATTGGCCTCAACGGTTTTTGTCAGGTCTCCTTCGCCTTCGGATATGTCCTTGAGGGTCAAAGCCATATTGATTATGGGTTTTGTGATGCCGCCGGAAACAAAAAAGACGATCACCGACATAAGAACAACCGCCGCCGCCGCGATAATAAAGGAATAGACGGTCATTTTGTTGATGTCTTCAAGAATTACGGCCCTGTCCGTACCCAGCATCAGGGACCAGCTTGTACCGGTTTCGCCGATGGTGAAGGGATAGACGATGAGTTCCAGATCGGCCGCGTAGTTCTTCGAATATTCCGTAAGCCGGTATTTTTCTCCCCCTTTTACCGCCTCCTGGACCGCCCCGGCGGCTGTTTTGTACAGGAACCCCTGCGCGTCCCCAAGGTTCCTTCCGATTTGATCGATAACACCGCTGGCAATAATAGTGCCGTTATTGGAATAAACGGCCATAGCGGTAATGTCGTGATTGGCCTTTATGGTGTTGTCCACCACGGGCTGGGTATAAGTGGTGTTGATGTTCACCCCGACCCGGCCCGCCACTTCCCCGGTC
>JAISNI010000202.1 GCA_031276295.1 Treponema sp. | reverse complement strand
ATGTCCAACCTCATCTGCCTTATCTCCTTGATAAGGCTAGTATAGTTTTGGACTAGATTTTTAGTTATTAGGCATCCACTTTTTCGGCTAGATTTTGTTTTTAGGCATCACGGCGGTTTGCCGCGCTTGCGCAAATATAGTATAAAAATCCACGAAGTGCAACAGGCTGCTAGAGCTTTAAGAGGGCGTTTTCAATGCCGTCAATGATCTCGTCGGGGGTGGACGCGCCTGCGCTCAGTCCGACAACAGGGTACCGAGCAATTTCAGGGGGCAGTTCCGCGGCGGTCTCCACAAGCCAAGCCGGTTTACCCAGTTCCTGCGCTATGCCGAGGAGCCGCCTTGTATTGGCCGATGAGCGCCCTCCCGCGACGATAAGCGCATCGGTTTTTCCACAGAGTTCCTGCATGGCCTTTTGGGGCGCGCTTCTGCAGAGGCTGTCAACGATAGTAAGGTTGGGATAATACCGCCGTATTTCCCCAGCTATAGACAGGTAGATGTCCTCCGGCATGGTGGTCTGCCCCAGAAGGGCGGTCTTGGCATGGGGCGCTTTGCGGAAAAGCCTTTCCGCCTGTTCACGCGCCTCTTCCGCACCTGAAATTACAAAACATTCCGTCCCCCCACCGGCGGGGCCCCGGCCTGCGCTTACCGCATAGGCGCGTATACCGGCTACTTCGGCATGATCCTTCTCGCCTGCAAGGAAAATGGTGCGGGCATACTCCGCCAGGGCGCGGGCTTTAAGCTGGCCGGCCTTAACCTTGGGGCAGGTAGCATCCGCAAGAGACGCCCCGCGGGAAAGCAAATCTTCCTCACATTCGGGGCTGATACCATGCGCCCTGATAATCACAACAGAACCGTTTAGATCACCGGGAACAGAACCCGAAACGGCCTCTTCTTCCAGATCGGTAAGGCCGGCCCTTTTCAACTTCTCAAGAACCTGGGGGTTATGGATGAGCGGCCCCATGCTGTAAATACGGCCCCCGGTTCCGCGATTCAGGGTCGCCCATGCCATATCAACAGCCCTGCGCACTCCCATACAGAAACCCATAACAGAAGCGCGTATTACCTGCATTACGGCTGCACTACCGCGCTACCGCTTTGGTGGGTTTAACCGCGCTTTTAATCACCAGCTTCTTCTGTTCACGCTTTTTCACCTGTATGTCCCAGAAATTAACAAAACCGCAGGCGATAAATATCGTCGAGTAAACGCCGGAAATCATACCTACAAGCAGAGCGACGGCAAAATCCTTCATTGAACCGCTTGTAAAGATGAAAAGCATGAGGACCGCCAGCATGGTCGTTACCGTAGTTATGATGGTACGGCTTAGGGTTTCCGTTATGGATCGATTCAGCACGTCAATAAAGCTGTCTTCCGGATAGATGCGCCTTGTCTCGCGTACACGGTCAAAAATAACGATGGTATCATTGATAGAATAACCCAGAATAGTCAGGACGGCCGCGATAGAGGTCGTGGTGAATTCCATACGGGTCCAGACCAGAAAGGCCACAACGATAAAGCCGTCGTGAATAATGGCGATAACCGCGCCGATTGCATACTGGGGCTTAAACCGGAAGGAGACATAGGCCAAGACCAGGAGCAGGGTAAGGCTCAGGAGCACGCCGGCCTGCTCGGTAAGATCCTTGGAAAACCGCGAACCTACCTGGCTGGAACTGGTTACCACTATGGGGCCGTTGCCGCTTGCGGCCAGGGCATCCGCAATCTTCCCCGATACGATAACGGGGCCGCCCGCGGCCTCAATTTCGTTGTCATCCATGCGGATCATAAAACGGCGATCCGAAGGCTGCCCCAGTATCTGTACGCTGGCGCTGCCCAGGGAAAGCAGGCTTGACCGCACCGCATCAATGGGAATAGGCTCCGCTCCTTCAGGCAGGTAATGAACGTTGTAAGGCTCCGCCCCAAGATCGGAATGTTCCAGGGCGTTCTGTATCAAACGGTGAAAATTTACCGAGCCTTCAGCCGCATCCCTTACGGAAAGCCCCTCAATGGTGGAAAGCCCCGCCGTCATGGCGGCTATGGTTCCGTATTCTGAAAAGGCAAAACGGTGGGTAACCGGATCAACGCCGGAACCGGAAATAACAATATACAGATTACCCGCATCAAGGGATATCTGGGCATTCCCCCGGCCCGTATAGCTTAAACTGAAGGCCTTGGGGACAAACTGAACTTCCTGAATAAGCCCGGCCCTAAAGTCCACCCCCAGTTCAAAACCGCCGAATGCAATATACCCTGCAATGCCGACTACGACCAAAACCGCAGAAAATACAGCCGCAGGAAGAAAATACTTTGAAAATGTTATGACCTGTTTCATTATCTGACCCTCCAGCTTACAGAGACCTTTTTACTTCCCAATACATCCGTCCCAAAGTCAAATATAAGCCGCGATACAAAGAGAGCGGTAAAGACCGATGAGAATATCCCTATGGCCAGGCTGACCGCAAAGCCCTGAATAGGCCCCGTACCAAGCTGAGAAAGGAAAAGAGCCGCAATAAATGTCGTAATATTAGAGTCCATGATGGACCAGAAAGCCTTGTCAAAACCCGCGTCTACCACCGCCTTACGGCTTTTTCCCAGGCGCATCTCTTCTTTCATACGTTCAAAGATAATGACGTTGGCATCGACGGCCATACCTATGGTCAGGATAAACCCGGCAATACTGGGCAGGGTAAGGGTAAAATTGAAAGCCGACAGTATACTGAGCATGATGTAAATATTGAGTAATTGGGCGACAACCGCATTTATGCCTGCAATTTTATAGTAGAAGAGCATGAAGATTAAGACAATCACAATGCCGCCCAGGAGGGCGTAGAGCCCCTGCCTGATGGTATCGGCGCCCATTGAGGGCCCGATAGTCTGCTGGGTAACCACTTCCAGTTCCACCGGCAAGGCGGCGGTTCTGAGGGTAAGGGCTATGTTGTTAGCCTCGTCCAGACCGAAACCGGTAAGCCGCACCGCGTCCCGAATGGGGGTCTGAATGGTTGCCTGGGACTTAACCCGTTTATCAAGGACTATGGCCAGCGCCTTACCCACGTTCGCCGAGGTAAGTTTATAGAAGATATCCCCCCCTTCGGAATCCAGCATAAAGGTAACTTCCGGCTTGCCGTCCATATTGTTCCTATCCACCACGGCGCTCTGTATGTGGTTGCCGTCAAGCCCGACTTCTTTCTTTAAAGCCACATAATCACCGGTAAATTCATCCAGTCCATACCGATCCTTGGTATAGACCCTCCGCACCATTACGTCGGCAGGTAGGGGTATGACGGAAGGATTCAAAAGCTCGCCCTCGCCGTCCACCGTCGTATAGGGATTCCTCTTGAAATATTCATTAAAAGCGGCGGTCGCCTCGGCATCCACCAGGTGAAACGCCAAACTCCCCTTGCCCATAATGATATCGTTGATACGTTCGGGGTCGTTGGTACCGGGGATCTCCACATAGATCTGATTCTGCCCCTGGGTACGGATAACCGGCTCGGTAAGACCGAAACGGTCAATACGGCTGTTCAGCACTTCCAGCGCACGGGTAACCGCTTCGGCACGGTCGCCGTCGTTTATCTCCCGCCCCAGCTTTTCCTTATAGGCATCCAGATCGGCTTCGAGTACGATGCTCAAGCCCCCTGAAAGATCCAGCCCCAACTGCACCGTATTTTTCTGTAATTCCTTGAGGCTCAGAATAGAATCCCGGTATGAGGCTTCTATAGCTTCCTTGGCTTCCGCCTCGGCAGGATAGGCCCTCAACACCGCCTGGGCATTCCAGACATCAGGCGCTTTACGCTTTACGTCTTTATAGGCCTTTTTTGCCTTGGGGATCATAAAGGACAAGCGTTCCGGTACGTCCCCGTTTTCACGGGCCAACTCGATAAGCTCCAGGATGTCGGCCTGGGCGGTTCGGGACGCATAATCCCTAATCTGCTCGCGGGATTGCAGAGCCTGGGCCTGCTTATCCTTTGGTACCAGAAAATACCAACGCAGCGTAGGGAAGAGAAACACGAAACACACGACCAACACCACAAGCAAGATAAATAACCGGTATCTTTTACTCATGTTTTTACTCCAAATTGAGGAATCCCAAAGGATTAAGGAACTCTCAGGCTTCCTGTTCGTTTATTATAGAGAGAATCCTCATCATAATCTTATAACTTCAGTTTTAGGGAACATCCCCCTAAAAAATCATCCTGTATTAACCGTTTGCACTACTTTGTCCCGCAGGCTCCCGGGAGCCGGTACCTATTTAAACGTTACTAACGAATGAAGAATCTCAACCGCCAGAACGCAGCAAAAGACGTTTTACGGCGCCGTCATATTATAAAGAAAGAACATTCGCTTTTTCTTTGCCTTCTCCGCCGCGAACCGAACATTCGATTCCGCCTTTACAGTTTTATCCATTTACCGGTAAAGGGTGAAGCGCAACAGGTTCTAGTCCTTTGCGTTTTCCAGCTTTTCATCGTTTTTTTCAATCTGAGCTTCGGATTTCCTTTCCTCGTTTTCCCGCGCAACAGCCTCTACCGAAGAAATCGCGCTGCGGCTAAATTCCATCTTGGTAGCGTCATCTACCCTGACAATCACCGTATTTTCCCTGACATTCGCGATTGTCCCGTGTATACCCCCGATAGTAACGATCCTGTCCCCCTTTTTAAGGGCGCTGAGCATCTTCTGGGTTTCTTTCTGCTTCTTGTTCTGGGGACGGATAATAAGAAAATAGAATATTCCTATTATTAAAATAAAGGGAAAAAACATCTGCAACATGGCCGCCGGACCTGTAGGCGCATCTGCCGTACCGGCGCCTGCCGGCGGAACACCCATCAGCAGGGATAAGAAAAATGAATTCATACTAAAACTTCCTTAAAAATTACAAACTTATTGATAACACTACCATGAAGGAAAAGAGGAGGTCAAGGGCGGCGCGGCAGTTTGTCGGGAAGAGCGCGATAAAATATTTCCGGCAAGCCCTTCCTGCCGGCGCGGCCTCTTCAAAGTTTTTTTGTAAATCTTTTGATTATTTTCCGTAATGGTGTATATATTTTACCTATGGAACAACGTAATGTTAATATTGAACTAATTACGAAGATTGGGGCGGTTTTCGCAAGCAAGGAAGAAGCTCTCCGCGAGGCATGCCGCCTGCTCGGTGAAGCGGGTTGTGTGGACAAGGAATATGCCGATAGTATGCTAAGGCGGGAATACATTTCCAGCACGTACCTTGATCGGGGCATGGCTATACCTCACGGCACCCAGAATGATATGGGCCGGGTGAAGCGCGACGGTGTTGTGGTGCTCCAGGTTCCGGGGGGCGTTTCGTGGGGTAAGGACCAGAACGCCGAACTGATCGTGGCTATTGCGGCGTCTTCCGATGCCCATCTCGGCATATTGCGCCATCTGGTGAGCTTACTGCATGACGAGGCGCTTTTAACAAAGTTAAAAACGACGGTTAATGCGGAGGAAATCAGGGCGGTTCTGCTCAAACCGCAAGGATAAATGTTTTTATTGATGAAGGATACTTTTGTTGCCGTGGTAACGGCCTGTCCTACCGGTATAGCCCATACATTTATGGCTGCCGAAAGTCTGGAACGGGCTGCCGAGAGCCTTGGGTGCCGTATACGGATTGAAACCCAGGGCGCTTTAGGCGCGGGGACCCCGCTAAGCGCCGAGGAAATTGCCGCATCCAATTTTGTACTTATCGCAGCCGACCGGGAGGTCGACAGGTCCCGCTTTACGGGAAAACGGGTCTACGAAACCGATACAAAGACGGCTATCATTGACGGTATAGAACTTATCCGGCTTGCCTGCAAAAAGGCGGAAGTGCAAACAGGGTTGGGTTTTCATTCCGGCAAGACATCCGATCCCAATGAATATTCCGGCGCCGTATCTGCGTCCGGCAAAGGCAAGGGGAAAAGAGATTCGCAAGCCGCGCCGCCCGGTACGGGCGCGGTATCGACCGCATCGGCTGCCGTGATGGCTTTCTTTCGGGATATGGGCAGGAATCTGGCCGGGTCCGGGTACCCCGGCAAGCATCTTATGAACGGGGTTTCTTTCATGCTTCCCTTTGTCATGGCGGGAGGTCTCTGTTCCGCGCTGTCCACTGCTCTGGGGGAGGCCGAAGGAAGGCAGGTCAACCTGCTCCTGCATATAGTCAGGGACGGTGGTTTTGCCCTGCTGACCCCTACGCTGGCGGCCGCTATTGCCTGGTCCATTGCGGACAGGCCCGGCCTTGCGCCGGGGATGATAGGCGGTCTGCTCTGTAATATCCTTAATACCGGATTCTGGGGGGGGATAGTTACGGGTTTTACCGCAGGTTATAGCGTTTTTCTCTTGAACTGCCTCATCCGCCTGCCCAAGAACCTTGCCGGTTTAAAGCCTATGATTGTACTGCCCTTTGCGGGAACCTTTGCCGCCGGGTCTCTCATCTACTTTGTGATTGGTATGCCCCTGGCCCGACTCAACCGTTTTTTAATCGAATGGCTCAACGGACTTCAGGGTTTAAGCCCCATAGCCCTGGGGATATTCCTCGGCGGCATGATGGCCCTTGATCTGGGCGGGTTTATCAACAAGATCGCTTATACCTTCGCTATCGGTATGCTCGGGGCGGGGATAGCCCAGCCTATGGCGGCGGTTATGGCGGCGGGTATGACCCCGCCCCTGAGCGCGGCTTTGGCCGTTCTGCTCTTCCGATCCCGTTTTACCGATGAAGAACGGAAGGCCGGAGGTACGGCCTTTGTCCTGGGCGCGGCCTTTAACAGCGAAGGGGCCCTCCCCTTTGCCTCCGCAGACCCTCTCAGGGCCGTACCTTCATTTATTGCCGGTTCCGGCCTGGCGGGGGCCCTGTCCATGTTCTTCGGCATTAGGCTCATGGTCCCGCACGGCGGCTTATTCAGCCTGGCTATTCCCGGCGGGATCAGCGATATCCCCCTGTACCTGGCGGCTATTGCTTCGGGGACGCTCCTTTCGGCCCTGCTTTTCGGCCTTTTTAAGCGGATGCCCTCATATTCAGCACGATTGTAAAACCGGGTAACGATAAATTTATGATACGGCGGCGGTTTCTTCCAGCCGCTTCCGGATAGCATCGTATTCCAGATTATCCAACTGTTCCCTCAGCCACACAACCAGATCTTCCCCGGATTCGTACTCGTAACCTTCAATCTCCGTGAGGACATCTTCCATTATCGCGGGCTTAAAGCGTTTGCTGGCATCCAGCAGTTTTTCGAGCAGGACCCTGTCCGGCGCGGGCGCCTTTTGTTTCGCCGGCCCGCACTCCGCAGCATCCTGCAGCAGCCTCCCAAGCTCGGCCAGGGCCTCCGCTACCTTTTCGATAAACGCCGCATTCTCCCGGCGTACCTTTTCGTAGTTCCCCGCCTTGGCCGCATGTTCCAGTTCTTCGGCCTGCTTACCTATTGCTCCGGCGCAGATGCCGTAGCTCGCGCCTTTAAGGCCGTGTACCGTTATCGCGTATTCCGGCAGGGTCTCGCGGGAAAGGGATCGCAGCTTTTCCAACAGTTCCGGCGTATGGACCGTATAGGAACGGAGTATCTGGAGGTAGACCGCCTCCCCTGCGTAACGTCTAAGCCCCGCTTTAAGATCTATGCCTTCGATTTCCGCCCTATCCAAAATACCGGCGGAGGGGGCATCTTCAGGTTCGGGCATTGCCTGGGCGTCCTGTTCAGCCTTCCGGACAGTTTCCTCGTTCTGCTTGTCCCGTACCCACCGGTTCAGGATAAGGTCCAGCCGCATAATGTCGATGGGTTTAGCGATAAATACGTTAAACCCTGCCGCAAGGAATATTTCCTCATTTCCCGCCAGGGCATTCGCCGTTAATGCGATTATGGGCACCGTTTTCGCGTATTCCGTGCCGATGTCGTTACGGATAATCCGGGCCGCCTCAATCCCGTCCATTTCGGGCATCATGTGATCCATGAATATGGCGTCGTACTTTACCGATCCTGAGCGGATATTTTCAACCGCTTCCTTTCCGCTTTGCACACAATCTATGGTAAGGCCGTAAGGCAGCATCAGCCCCCGGGCAACGTCCAGGTTGGTAGGTACGTCGTCCACCACCAGCACTCTTCCATAAGACATATAGTTCCGTACCAGATTTTTACTCCAGGTACGCCGGGTTTCGATAAATCGGAAGGACTTGAGATTCTCCACCACCTCCGCACCGATGGGCCTTCCGTCAACGATCTTCTGGCGGAGCCGAATGGTAAAAGAGCTGCCTTTGCCAAATTCACTCTCCACGCTAATGGTTCCATCCATCATTTCCACGAGTTTCCTGGTGATGGAAAGCCCCAAGCCCGTACCCTCTATCTTGCGATTTGCCTTGGTATTCAACTGGCTGTACTCGGAAAAGAGCCTGCCTATATCTTCCTTTTTGATGCCTTGGCCGGTATCGGTTACGGTGAAGATAAGGTACGCGTCTTCTTCCTGCTTTTTCCAGCCGACATACAACGTTACCGTTCCTTCACGTGTGTACTTGAAGGCATTGGAGAGGATATTGTTCAAAACCTGTTTGACCCGCAGTTCATCACCCAAAAGCCGCGCCGGCAGGGTCTCGTCGATATTCAGTTTAAAGATGATGGTCTTGGAACCAATTCTTACGACGTTCAACTGTATCGTATCGTTGATAAGGCTGGGGGTATCGTAATCAACCGGGATAAGTTCAAAGCTGCCGGCTTCAATTTTAGAGATATCCAGAATATCATTGATGATCCCCAGGAGGGTGGAACCTGAATTATATATCTTTTCCAGATCCAGATGGGTCTCTTTGGGAAGTTCATTTTGCAACTGGATTTCCGAAAGGCCGATGATCGCATTAAGGGGAGTGCGGATCTCGTGGCTCATAGTTGCCAGGAAGCTGCTCTTCGCTTTAGACGCCTCCTCCGCCGCTTCCTTGGCGCGGTACGTTTCGGTTACGTCATGGAAGAGCAGCATAACCCCCTCCACCTTCCCTGTTTCGTCCCGCATGGCGGTGGTAGTGGCGGTGTATATACGGAATTCACCGCTGCCGTTGAGGTCGAGAATTTCCTGGGCCTCAACGGTTTTCCGTTCGTTGATGGCCCGCTCGATATAGGTTGCGATATGTTCCGAAAGGGTCTCGTTACGGTAATATTCAAAAACTTCACGCAGGAAATGCCCGTTGATAAGGCCGAAATTCGGTATGCCCATTGTTTTGAGAAAAGTATTGGTACAATAGGCGATACGGCCTTCCCCGTCCAGAAGGATGATGATGCTGGAACTGTTTTCCAGCATCATATTCATATATTTTTCCTGCCTGGACTGTTCCGCCCGCAGTACGGCCGCCAAACCATTCCGGGCGGCGGATATTTTCTCGTTCCGAAGCATCACGCTCTGCTGAACAGCAATCTGGCGGTTGAGTTTCTTTAGCTCATGCTGTAAAGCGGCATTTTCTTTCTGCAGGGCCGCGATATCTTCCGTCATTAGCACCCCCTTACAGTATACAGATGATGAGGGAAACATTTTGCAGATGGTTTACTACCTTGCCCCCGCCGAGGTCCGCCGGAAATATTTCACCTCCCGAATAGGCAAAATGATAGGGTACGGCGTTGCCTATACATTCCCGTACCTTTTCATGCTCCGCCATAACCTGCATACCCAGGGCCCAATTACGGCCCGCACAAGAATATATCAGCATACCCCGGCCGTTTGCCACGGCCAGGGCTTCGGTTACCTTAGCTGCGGAGGAATTGACCACATCCTCCTGTCCCATAGTGGCCAGGTCAAAGGATGAATTGGCCGGAACCGTTCCGGCAAGGATCATCCCGCCGTCCGGGGTAGAACCGATAATAGCCCGCGTGAGAACGGAACCGTCTTTCAGGTAAATAATGGCGGGCATGGACGAGAAGCCCGCGGCATCGCCGCCTTTGGCAATGCCGATGGATTCAAAGTACTTAACCGCGGGTATGTTGTTGATGGTTTCTATGACATTCCGGTTCACTTGGGTTATTATCGCCTTCTGTTTCAGGATGTTTTCATCGGTTACGGACACGCTCAGGAAGACGGGGGATACGTCGCCAATAAGGGCCGCCAGGACAAGGCTGGCAGGATAGCTTTCACCGTTATAAAAGGTGTAAATCCTGGTGTAATCCTGCTCGTTGGAGATGGCGATGGTTCCGAAAGCGGGTATGTTCCCGGCAAGGGAATTGAGCTTTTCGATAAATTCATTGCCGCCTACCGTCAGCAGGAAGGGAAGAAAGGGCATTAGCAGGGCCGGTTTTTGGGGAAGGCCGGATATAAGCCGTTCGTAAAGTTCCGCGACGGGGCCGGCGGCGTTATCGGTTACCGGCTGGGAGACGCCGCTTACAAACCGGACCGTATCGCTGGTCAGTACCGTCAGGGTAAGCCCTATCTGGCTCATAAACCCCGGACTCGATAAACTCATGGTGGTACATCCGACCGTATCGAAAGGAAGTTTCCTGCCCAGGGCCTTGATAACTCCGCTGTCGATAAAGTCGCTGTAGCAGTGTATAATCCCCAGAGAGTTTGCTAAAAGCCTATGATCCAAATCCAGTTGTTCCAGAAGTTCCGCGAGCGCCCCGTCGACCTCATCTATCTCTTCCGTAAAAGCGGTTAATACTTTAATCATATCCGTCCTCCATAAAATAAATTTGCTTGGTCCCGCGGCAGGCTGCTAAGCCGACCGGTTAAGTTCCCGGGCGGAATAGGCCAAGTTCCTGGCAATCTCGGCCAATTCTTCATGAATCGCCTCAAAAGCGTCCACAATCCGGCCGTCGAACATAGTATCCCTTCCACCGGTAATGATACCGTATGCCTCAATATGTTTCATGCCCCGGCGGTACACCCTGTCGGCAACCAGGGCATCGTATACGTCCGCCACGGCCATGATGCGTCCGCAGAGGGGAATTGTATCCCCCTTGAGTCCCCGCGGATACCCCTTTCCGTCAAAGCGTTCGTGGTGGGAGCCGGCAATCTGCTTTGCATAGTGCAGATAGTGCTGGGTCGGGGTACGGGCAAGCATATTCTCAAGGATTTCCTCGCCGATGACGGTATGCCGCTTCATGGCGATAAATTCATCGTCATCCAGACTGTCGGGTTTGAGCAGGACCCGGTCGCTGACGGCTATTTTCCCTATATCATGGAAAGGCGCGGCCCTGACCATCATATTCAGATCCGTCAGGGTAAGTTCATCGGAAAACAAACCCATGTCAATGAGCTTCCGGCCCAGTATCCCCACATACGTGCTGGTACGGGCCACGTGCCCGCCGGTATTTTCATCCCGGCATTCTATGAGTTCCGCGAAGGAAAGGGCTACGCTGTCCGACAGTTTTACCACCTGGCTTTCCAGACGGGCCTGATAGGAGGAGAAACGCAGGTGCAGCTCTATCCGGTGGATAAGGATGTTCTTTTCTACCGGCTTGGCGATAAAATCCCGGGCCCCCGATTGCAGGCCGCGTACCTCGGTTTCGGTGTTGTGGTTCCCGGTAAGGAAGATGACGGGGATGCTTCCCAAATAGCGGTTCAGCCTGAGTCGTTTGAGAGTCTCAAACCCGTCCATGCCGGGCATTTCAATGTCCAGGAGGATGAGGTCGGGCTTTTCCTGCATACAGATATGCAATGCCAAAGCGCCGGATTTGGCCAGGGAAACATCATAATTCTCCGAAAGCTGCACCCCTATCTGCTTGAGGGTGGGGAGGTTATCGTCTACTACCAGTATTTTATTCACGCTGCAGAATCCTTTTGGGAACGTTTACCACCGGCAGTGATTTTACATCCATCTTTACCAATGCGTCCCTGACCGATTCAAAGGCGTCCACAATCCGCGGGTCGAACGCACGGCCCTTTTCCTCAATGATAAGCCGGCACGCCTCCTCGTGCCCCGGAGCCTTGCGGAAAACCCGGTCGGTCATGCAGGAGTCGTACATATTCGCTACCGAGATAAGCCTGGCGCAGAGCGGTATGGCCTCTCCCGCAAGGCCCTCCGGGTATCCCGTGCCGTTGTACCGTTCATGGTGGGACTTGGCAATGAGGATTGCGTATTTGAGGTAATCCTGTTCAGGCGTCCGTCCGTAAAGTTTTTCCAGGAACCGGGCCCCGATGACGGTATGTTTTTTTACCTCGCTGTATTCCATCTCGGTCAGCTTCCCCGGTTTAAGCAGGAAAATATCGCTGACGCCGATTTTACCCACATCGTGGAAGGGAGCGGCCCTGACGATCATGTCCAGAGTCGTTTCGGTAAGTTCATCCCCAAAAGCCCCCCGTGCCAGCAGTTCCTTGCCGATGATCTCCGCACATTTTCCCGTCCGCATGACGTGTCCGCCCACATTGTCGTCCTTACATTCGACAAGCTCCGCAAAGGAAGTTACGATGCTGTTTTCCAGTTCCTTGACGATGTTTTCCAGGGACGTTTGATACGCGGCAAACTGGATGTGGAGTTCAAGCCGGTGGAGCAGGATGTCGCTGTTGGCGGGCTTGGTGATAAAATCCATAGCCCCGGAATCAAGCGCTTTAAGCTCGGCGGCCGTATCCCGATTGCCGGTCAGAAAAATAACCGGTATGGGGTTAAGGCAGGGATCGTCCTTGAGTTGTTTGATGGTTTCAAACCCGTCCATATCCGGCATATCTATATCCAGGAGGATAAGGTCGGGTTTTTCCTGTTTGCATATTTGCAGGGCCAGCTTCCCTGATTTGGCGAGGGAAACCTCGTAATACGGGCGGAGCTGCGCGCCTATCTGCCTGAGGCTTGAAATATTATCATCCACCACCAATACTTGTTTTACCATAAAATCCATCCGGCACGATCAAAATGATAGACCCGGGACATTCCGGGAAGACCATAGACGGAAAAACGGCGCCAAAACCGATTTCAAAACCAACAGAATTTTGAAAAACCCTCACCATACCGATAAATATATCAATTTTTTAAGGTTTCCGCAAGATACCGCAGCAATTTAACACTAAATGTTAAATTGCTGACTTTACCTTTAGCGCTCTCTATGGATTTGGGGAAAAAGTATAATGAGCCCAAGAATTAAGACAAAAATTGCCCTGGAAGCCCTCCGCGGAGAGAAAACTCTCCAGGAAATCGCAATCGCCTACGCCGTTCATCCGAACATGGTCAGACAGTGGAAAACACTGCTCCTGGAAAACGCCGTGTCGATCTTTGAAAAGCCAGGGAAGGAAAATTCGGCGGAAGCCGAAGCCGAGCGCATAAAGGACGAGCTCTACCTCCAGGTCGGAAAACTCCAGGTTGAATCGGAAACATCGTTTCCGCC
>JAISNI010000054.1 GCA_031276295.1 Treponema sp. | reverse complement strand
ACGGGACGCCGAAAACGGAAACGCAATTTCTCTGCCGCACCCAAACCATGCACGCCATCGAGGCTTTTTACGGCGGCAGGGGCATAAAGGTTTTGTCGAGGAGCGCGGGAAACATTGTGCGCAAAAAGAGGAAATGTACGGGTATCCTCAACGACGTGCTGATCAAGGAAATGGAACCCAAGCCCACATTGATTACCAACCTGCTGCAATACACGCCGGTGAACCTTGTCCTTAACCTGCTCGACGGTTCCAATGTCCGCAAGGGCGATATGCTTTACGGCGCGTGGGAATAGGCGGCTGAATAGTTACGGTGTGATTGTAAAGAGGCTGGCTGGATTGCATTTGCTCCGTGATTGGGCTATGCTCTATTAATGGAAATAAAGAACCTGACGGCAAAATATTCGGACGAGATAATTCGGAACAGGCGGGAATTTCACCGCATACCGGAGTCAAGCGGCAGGGAGTTTAAGACTTCGGCTCTTATCCGGCAGAAACTGCTGGCAATGGGCCTTACCCCCCAAAGCATGGCCGGTACAGGGCTTGTAGCGGAAATTGCCGGCGCGCGGGCCGGTAAAACCGTCGCCCTGCGTTCAGACATGGACGCCCTGCCGCTTGCCGAGAAAACCGGCGCGGCGTACTGCTCGCAGCACGAGGGCTTTATGCACGCCTGCGGGCACGATGCGCACATTGCTATGCTGCTGGGCGCCGCCCGTATGCTGCTGGATCTCAGGCAGGAAATACGCGGCGGCGTGCGTCTGATATTCCAGCCCGCCGAAGAGAACAGCGCCGGAGCCAGAGCCATGATAGCGGAAGGCGTACTGCACCATGTTGATACGATTTTCGGCCTCCATGTCTGGAGCGGCCTTGATGCGGGGACGATCTCCGTGGAAGCCGGTCCGCGCATGGCCTCCGCCGACTTCTGGTATATCGACATACGGGGTAAGGGCGGACACGGCGGTATGCCCCATGACGGCATTGACGCGCTTATTGCCGGCGCCGCCCTTGTAAACAGCCTCCAGACCGTTGTGAGCAGGGAAATCTCACCCCTGGAACCGGGCGTCCTCAGCATAGGCGAATTCAGGGCGGGTGCCCTTCCCAATATCATAGCCGATTCCGCCTTTCTTTCCGGTACAAGCCGCGCTTTCAATCCTCTGGTAAGGGAACAGTTCCCCGCGGCGATTAAGCGCATCGCCGAGCATACCGCGGCAGCCTATCGCGCCGAAATCAAGCTGCGCTACGACTTTGGTTCGCCGGCCGTCGAGAACGATCCTGCCTGCTCGGAAATTGCGGAACGCGCCGCCAGGAAGGTTATGGGGGAACAGGCCCCTGTCCTCATGGAAAAAACTATGGGCGGTGAAGATTTTGCCGATTATCAGCAGACGGTTCCCGGCGTGTTTGCCTTTCTCGGCATACGGAACGGGGAAACAGGGGCCTATCCCCAGCACAGTCCTTTTTATACGCTCGACGAAAGCGTCCTGCCTCATGGCGCCGCCGTCGCCGTGCAGTATGCCCTGGATTTTCAAGCCTGAGCCCCGATTAAGGACGGATAGCGCCGGGGACAGGGCCCCCCTTCTGCCGATTGCTTCCTCAAAGCCGTATTCTTTCCTTTTTTAGAAACGCTTGTCCTATTTAGCCTATCTGACTACTTGACAATATTTACGGAATTTGTTTACAGTAATGTTATTCGTGGATTCGGCGGTATCTTGTGTTTATAGTGTTTTTATTATATTCTATTCAGGATAGCGTTGGAAAAGGGCGGATTAAAAATACTAAAGGAAAGGGCATGTCTTTTCAGAATTATAATGGATACGGCAGAGAAAACGGCAGCTCCGGATGTATACCGTATCGGTGTTGTAAGAACCTCATGTAAATGGGCAATCCCACAGGAATTGCCCGATCCGCAGCCGGTACCGGCTAAAAATCCCATCAAGAAATGCTAATATGTTAAAGGTTGAAAGGAGATGTCTATGATCATCCTTAAAGGGATATCAAAAAAATATGCCGCGGTTTGCGCGTTGGATCAGGTAGACCTAAAAATCCCGGACGGCGGCATATACGGCATTATTGGAAAGAGCGGCGCCGGTAAATCGACCTTGCTGCGTACCATAAGCCTGCTTGAAGAGCCTGATAGCGGTGAAATTTGGTACGGGGACGAACGGGTCGATACCCTCAAGGGCCGCGAGCTTTTGCTGCGCCGCCGCCGTATGGGTATGATCTTTCAGAATTTCAACCTTTTCAGTTCGCGCGATGTTACGGGAAATATCGCCTATCCCCTGGAGATAGCGGGGCTTCATAGAAAGCGGATCAACGACAGGGTCGAGGAACTTTTGGATATGGTACAGATCAAGGATAAACGCGGCGCGCGCCTGCGGGAACTTTCCGGCGGACAGAAGCAGAGGGTCGCCATAGCCCGCGCGCTTGCGGCCAACCCTGAAGTCCTCTTCTGCGACGAGGCTACAAGCGCCCTTGACCCCCAGACGACGCGTTCTATACTCGGCCTTATCCGCGACCTGCACCGGAAGCTGGGCATAACCGTTGTGATTATCACACACCAGATGGAAGTTATCCGGGAAATCTGCGAGGAACTGGCGGTCCTTGACGGGGGCCGTATTGTGGAGCAGGGGAAGGTAGATGCGATCTTTGCCCGGCCTCAGACCCTGGCCGCAAAGGAGCTTGTCAATGTTTAATTTAAAGGAACTTCTGTCTATGCTCCCGGGCGCGACCCTGGAAACCCTCTACATGACCTTTATGTCCGTTATCTTTGCCGTCATCATGGGCTTCCCCCTGGGAACATTTCTCTATTATACCTCGCCCGCCGGCCTTGGCCCCCGCCGGCTGCTCTATAATATACTGTCCCGCATTGTGAATCTGTTCCGTTCCCTGCCCTTCATCATTCTTATGATATTGCTCATCCCGTTTTCGCGGCTTATCATAAAGACCAGCATAGGGCCGACGGCGGTTATCATCCCGCTCTCCATAGCGGCGGCGCCTTTTGTAGCCCGTATTGTAGAATCGAGCCTCTCTGAAGTGGAAAACGGCGTGCTTGTTGCGGCCCGTTCTATGGGTTCCAGCAATTTTCAGATTATACTCAAGGTGCTCATTCCCGAAGCCCTGCCCTCACTCATATCGGGGCTGGCCCTTACCATAATCAACCTTATCGGTTACTCGGCTATGGCAGGCGCCATCGGCGGCGGCGGTCTTGGCGACCTTGCAATACGCTATGGTTATTACCGTTTCCGTATGGATGTTACCATAGCGGCAGTCATCGTCATCCTTATCCTGGTGGAAGCGGTCCAGATAAGCGGGACCGCCGTCAGCAGGAATCTGCTTGCCAAACGTTAACGTTAGGTTGGCGGCTTATACGTTTCCTTCCCTGTAAAACGGGAAGAAATATACGGCAAACTATACCTGCTTTGAGGCGGGTAAAAATAAATATCCTTTTAAGGAGGAATATTATGAAAAAGAGTATTACCGTGCTGCTGACCGCAGCGGTATTGCTTCTGTCCCTTACCGGGACTGCGGAGGCGGCTTCAAGCCGCGATACTTCCGGCCGTCTGGTTGTAGGCGCCACGCCGGTTCCCCATGCGGAACTCCTCAATCTTGTAAAAGATGATCTGGCCGCTCAGGGCATTACCCTGACGGTACGGGAGTTTACCGACTATGTAACCCCGAATACGGCCCTCATCGCCGGCGATCTGGATGCCAACTACTTCCAGCACATCCCTTACCTCGGTTCCAATGAGGAATGGGAAGCAAAGCTGGCCTCGGCCTTCGGCGTGCATGTGGAGCCCCTCGGCCTCTACTCGAATCGCCTGAAAAACGCAGGGGAACTGAAGGACGGAGCTTCCGTCGCTATTCCCAACGATCCTACCAACGGAGGACGGGCGCTGCTCCTTCTCCAGTCCGCCGGGATCATCGGCCTTAAACCCGGCGCCGGATTAACCGCTACGCCCCAGGACATAGCCGTCAATCCCAAAAATCTCCGCTTCCGCGAACTTGAAGCCGCCCAGCTTCCCCGTTCCCTGGGGGATGTAGATGCCGCGGTGATAAACGGCAACTATGCGCTGGAAGCAGGGCTTAACCCCGTGCGCGATTCCCTCGTTCTGGAAGGGGCGGATTCTCCCTATGTCAATATCGTCGTGGTTCAGAAGGGCAAGGAGAACGATCCCCGCATACTCGCGCTTTCCCAGGCTCTCCGTTCCCAGAAGGTAAAGGATTACATCAACAAGACGTGGGCCGGTAGCGTGGTGGCGGTTTTTTAGCGGCTTTTTAATCGAAAGCGGGGCGGCGTAAAAGCCCGCTTCGCTTAGCCGGCAGTGTGGGCTTCCGCACCGGTCGATTTCACAACTCGACCGGTGCGGACCTCCGTCCCGGTGAAATTGGTTTTGCAAAAGCGGCCTAAAAGCCCGCTTTTGCATCTCAATCCAAGGCCGCTCTTTCAAACCGGAAAAAATAAGACCGAAGTGTTGAAAGAGCTTCAATAGTCTATATTTATGAAGGAGTATGCAATGCGTAATATGCGGAGAAAAGATCGGCAAACGTCAAGGGATTTTGCGCTTTCGATTGTAGATAAATGTTTATTCGCCGTGATGGCTACGGTAAACGATGACGGCAGCCCTTACTGTATACCCCTTTCAATCGCGCGTTCCGGTGAATGGATATACTTCCACTGTGCCCGTGAAGGACACAAGACAGACAACCTCAGGGGCCGGAACCGTGTATGCCTTTCCTGTGTCGGCGATACCCATATACCGGAAGGGAAATTTACTATCGAGTATGAATCGGCAATCGTTTTTGGAACTGCCCAAGAGGTAAGCCTTGATGAAGAAAAAATACACGCCTTACGCCTTATCTGCCAACGTTACACGCCGGCAAACATGGCCGCATTTGACGAGGCTATAGAACGGAGCCTTGCGGTTACGGCAATCTGGAAAATTCACATTGATGAAATATCGGGCAAACAAAAAGCGCCCGCCAAACCGGCCTGACTTAACAAACATCCGGCACGCCGTTGGAGCGGGCGCTTGTACCGCACGCTGCCGCCTACAGCGCGGCAAAGAACGAGCTATAGTCGTTATCCCTACCCAGTAATTCCAGGTACAGCGAGATTGCCCCGCGGTGATGGGTCGCGTGATTGAATAGCTGCATAATAACGGCGGGGAACATAAACTCAATACTCTTGCCCGTAGAATCCGAGTATTTAAGCCGTCCTTGTAAATCGTCCCCGGTTATTTCATTGATGATACCGTTTATCAGATTATCCAGCGCGGGTTGTTTGACAAGGTATTCGTCTTTTGAGGGGAAGAGCAGATCCTTAAAGGCGTATGTCTCGCCGAACAGGGGATCGCGGAGGGTGGTGAATTCCCGCAGATTCCCAAAGCGTTTAAGATAGGTAAAATCGGTAATGTAAATATGAGAGGCCGCTCCCCTGACGGATTTAAAATAACCGCCCAGATCGCGGTTCCATTCTTCATCATTTAAAGTTTGTATAACCGCGTTCATCTTTTGATTGACAACCTGGTTGTACTTCGCCAGCAGTGTAATTGTTTCCTTGTTCATTGTATCCTCACTAAAATATTGTGGACATTAAAAAAGTTCATCAACTTTTTTAGACGCGCCCTCTTGTTACCATGTTCTTACCATGTTCATTTGTACCGTTCATTGCTGCCCGTAATAGGCGTGAACCCCGTGCTTGCGTTCCCAATGCTTGCGGATGAGGTACCCGGGCAGGGGCTGTGCCTGGGGATCGAGCGCCACGGTCAGATGGGCCATCTTACAGACTTCTTCCAGCACCGCCGCATGGTATATAGACAGGGCCGCGGATTTACCCCAGGTAAAAGGGCCGTGCCCCGCAACCAGTACCATCTCTATATGCCGGGGGTTTTTATTTTGAACACGGAAGGTCTCCACGATAAGATTCCCGGTTTCAAGTTCGTAATTGTTCTTTACGGCCTCCTCGCCCATAAATGCCGTGCAGGGAATTTCCTCCGCCCCGTGATCCGCGTGGGTGGTGCCGTAAACCGGAACGCCCCTGCCTGCCTGCGCCCAGGCAACAGCGTAGGCCGAATGGGTGTGGGTAATGCCCCGTATGCCGCTAAACTCGCGGTAGAGTACCCGGTGTGTTTCCGTATCGGAAGAAGGGCGGAGTTTGCCTTCGACAACGGCGCCTTCAAGGTCAACAAGCACCATGGATTCAGGCGAAAGGTCGTCGTAGTCCACACCCGACGGCTTTATGGCAAAAACCGCCTTTTCAGCGTCAAAGGCCGATACGTTCCCCCACGTGTAAATGGCCAGGTTCCTCCGCGGTATTTCGCGGTTTGCTTCAAACGCCTCTTCCCGTATTGTCTTATACAGCATCAGGCTGTTCCTTTTTCAATAAAGGCTCCCAGACTCCGGTAACGCTGGTAGACCTTTTCATAAACCGCCGCCCGCTGTGGATCGGGCGCGTAGGTTTTTTCGATAGGGGAACCTATGGCTTTCTGGGCCGAAGGAATATCCCGGTAGAGACCCGCGACAACCGCCGCGAACATTGCCGCGCCCAAAGCGACAGACTGGTCGTTGGCATTTACATTGATAGGCATGTTGAGCACGTCCGCAAGTATCTGCATAACAAAGGGGGATTTCCGCGCTACGCCGCCTATGCCGATTATCTCTTCTATCGCAACGCCTTCTTCCCTGAACCGCTCCACAATCGCGCGCGCGCCGAAAGCGGTTGCTTCGGCCAGCGCCCGGTATACCCGCACCGCGTCTGACCCCAGGGTAAGGCCGGTTACGGCCCCCTTTAAAAGCTGGTTTGCGTCCGGCGTGCGTCTGCCGTTAAGCCAATCCAGGGCAATAATGCTGCCGTCTGAAGGCTCAAGCAGGGCGCCCGCCTTTTCCAGTTCCGGTATTATCTTTTTGGAAACCGCCGCCCTTATCTTCTCTTTTAGGGCATTATCCACACCCTCAACCTCCGGCAGCAGAATCTCTATGGGCCACATGAGCACCTGTTTAAACCACGCATAGACATCGCCGAAAGCGCTCTGCCCGGCTTCGTAACCTATCATTCCCGGCACTACCGATCCGTCCACCTGTCCGCAAATTCCGCGCACCGCCTTTTCGGGCCCCGCGCTCCGAGGCCCGACTATCACGTCGCAGGTGGACGTACCCATAACCCGCACCAACGCGCCGGTTTTCACGCCGCCGCCGACAGCCCCCATGTGCGCGTCATAGGCGCCGACCGCTACGGGAATACCTGCGGGAATGCCGAACCTGGCGGCCCATTCCCCGCTCAGGCCGCCTGCGGAAGTATCGCTGGTATACGTTTCGGTTCCCAGGCTTTCCCGTATCTTCACCAGCCGGGGGTCCAGCCTGGAAAGAAAACCCTCCGAGGGATAGCCGCCGAATTCGGCATGCCACATGGCTTTGTGCCCCATGGCGCAACGGCTGCGTTTTATACCGGCAAGATCTCTGTTCCCGGTAAGCAGCGAGGTCATCCAATCGCAGTGTTCAATAAATGAAGCGGCCGCTTCCGCAATGTTTTTGTCTTCTTTAAAAACCCGCAGTATCTTGGACCAGAACCATTCCGCGGAATAGATGCCGCCTTCAAATTTGGCAAAATTGATCCCGCCCCAGGACCGGAGCAGTTGATTGATCTTCCCCGCCTCTTCCACCGCGGTATGATCCTTCCATAATACGAACATGGCGGCGGGGTTCTCCGCAAACGCGGGCTTTAAAGCGAGCGGCGTTCCCTGTTCGTCGGTCGCACAGGGAGTCGATCCGGTCGTGTCAATGGCGATGCCCTTTATCTTTTCCGCCGAAAATCCGGCGGCTCCCCGCGCCGCCTGACTAACCGCGCCCTTCACCGTTCCCTCAAGCGCGTCAATATAATCCTGGGGATGCTGCCGGAACTGATTGATCTGCGGATTGCAGTAAAGCCCCTGTGCCCATCGGGGGTAGTTCATCACCGAAACCCCCGCCTCGCTCCCGTCAAACGCGTCGATAAGGACCGCCCGGCAGGAATCCGACCCGTAGTCCAGGCCCAGTACATACGCTTCGCCTTTCTTTAATTCCATAATTGTACCTGCTCCCTTTAGTGTATCCTCATACTACACCGGAATGTATCCCGTGTCAAACATTTATTCGAAAAGGCCCCGGCCGGTTGGGAGCGAAAGGGGAAGCAAGCCCATTGGCGTTTACTTAATTAATAAGAAAACACGAACCGCACGAAAAACACGAACTTTTGAGGTGAAATCCATTGTTTGTTCGTTATGAACGGTTAGCAATTTTTTATCCGCGGCCCCGTGATCCGGCCCTCATTTTCTTCCTCATTCCTTCAAGGCGGTTTAGGGCGTCAACAAGCGTGTCTTTCTTTTTTGCAAAGTGAAGCCTGATAAGGTGGTTCACCGGCTCGTGGAAAAAGCTGGAACCGGGTACCGCCCCGACGCCGACCAGACGGGCCATATCCTCGCAGAAAACAAGATCGCTTTCATAGCCGTATTCGGATATATCCAGCATGATATAGTAGGCGCCTTCGGGATCGGTGTGGGGTATTTTAAGATCGTCAAGACCTTTCACAAAAATATCCCGTCTTTCGGTATAGTCCGCAAGAAGCCCGGCATAATACTCACCGCCTATCCGCAGCATGGGGACCGCCGCTTCCTGGAGCGGGGCCGCGGCCCCGACGGTCAGGAAGTCGTGTACCTTCCGCGCGGTTTCAATGATACGCGCGGGCGCGGTAATGTAGCCAAGACGCCAGCCTGTAATGGAGTAGGTCTTGGAAAGGGAGGAACAGGAAAGGGTCCGCTCGGCCATGCCGGGGAGGGAAGAAATATAGGTATGTTTATGGGGCGCGTAGACTATATGTTCATAGACTTCGTCGGTGATGATATACGAATCGTATTTTTCCGCCAGAAAAGCAATGGTTTCCAGTTCTTCGCCGGTAAAGACCTTGCC
This sequence comes from Treponema sp., assembly GCA_031276295.1. GTDB lineage: Bacteria > Spirochaetota > Spirochaetia > Treponematales > Breznakiellaceae > JAISNI01. Next base: position 4,540 of record JAISNI010000054.1, on the reverse strand, counting down.
GCTCGGGTTTGACGGGTTGCAGAGGATCAGGGCCTTGGGCTTCAGCTTAAAGGCCGCCTCAAGCTCATCGGGATCAAAACGGAAATCAGGCGGGTTTAAGGCGACATAGACAGGCTCCGCGCCGGAAAGGATTGCATCCGCGCCGTAATTTTCATAGAAGGGCGAAAAGACAATCACCTTGTCCCCGGGATTGGCAACGGTAAGCATAGCCGCCATCATCGCCTCGGTGCTGCCGCAGGTTACCACAATCTCGCTTTCCGGCTCTATACGACGGCCCATAAAGCGGGAGAGCTTTTCGGCCAGGGCTTCCCGGAAATTCTGCGCGCCCCAGGTGATGGAATACTGGTGGGGGCCTACCGCCGCAATCTCCGCAAGGCGGCGGGTTATCGCCGCCGGCGGATCAAAGTCGGGGAACCCCTGGGAAAGATTTACCGCATCGTACTTTAGGGAAATCCGCGTCATGCGCCGTATCACCGAATCGGTAAAACCGGCGCTCCGCCTGCTTAGATCCTGCATGATTAACCCCTTATCCCAGCGCGTTTTCAAGATCGCCGATAATATCATCCGCGTTCTCTATGCCGACCGAAAGCCGCATAAGCCGGTCATTAACCCCCGCGGCAAGGCGCATGGATTCAGGGATGGCGCCGTGGGTTTGTACCAGGGGATAGGTGATAAGGGATTCAACACCGCCCAGGCTTTCGGCAAAGAGGATGAGGGAGACTTTTTGCAGCAGGGGCCGTACCGCGGAACTATCTTTAAGATAGAAGGAGATCATACCGCCGTGCCCCCTGGCCTGGGCGCAGGACAAAGCGTACTGGGGGTGATCCTCAAAGCCGGTATAAAAGACCTTTTCTACCTGCGGATGGCCCCTTAGCCAGTGCGCTACGCGGCGGGCATTCTCCTCATGCCTGTTCATGCGGACGGCCAGGGTTTTAAGCCCCCGCAGCACAAGCCACGCGTCAAAGGGGCTTAGGGTAGCGCCTTCGCTCTTTTGGATATTGCGGAGCGGCTCCTCCCTGTCTTCCCTTGCATGAACAATGAAACCCGCCAGCGTATCGTTGTGTCCCGCCAGGTACTTGGTCCCGCTATGCACGACAATGTCCGCGCCCAAATCAAGCGGGGTCTGAAGGTACGGCGAAAGGAAGGTGTTGTCTACTATCAGGCTGCCGCCGCGGCTATGGATAAGATCCGCGCAACGGCGGATGTCCGTTACCTTCATCATCGGGTTTGAAGGGGTTTCAATAAAGACGGCCGCGGTTTCCGGTTTGAGGGCCGCTTCCACTTGGGCAAAATTGGCGGTATCAACCCAGGAAAAAGAAAAGCCGTATGCGGCATAGTATTCATTGAAAAGGCGGAACGTCCCGCCGTAAAGATCCTCCGACACGATCAGATGATCGCCGGGCTTAAAGAGCTTAATGACGGCGGAAATGGCCCCCATGCCGGTGGAAAAGGCAAGGCAATGCGTACCCCGTTCCGCCAGCGCGAGGGTTTTTTCCAGTTCCGCCCGGGTAGGATTGATCACGCGGGAATAGTCATAGCCGGTAGACTGCCCCAGGCCGGGGTGTCTGAAGGTCGCGCTCTGATAAACCGGGGTGCTGACGGCGCCGGTTACGGGATCAAACGGTGTGGCTCCGTGGACAAGGATGCTCTCCAGGGAAAGTTTTCTGCTGTCATATTGTTCCATAAAAGATTCCTATTCTAATGCCTGGTTAAAATCTTCTATAAGATCGTCAACGGCCTCAAGGCCGACGGAAATGCGTATAAGGCTGTCGGTAATACCCAGACGCAGCCGTTCTTCAAGGGGTACGGAGGCATGGCTCATCCTTACCGGATAGGAAGCGATGGTTTCCACACCGCCCAGGCTGACCGCGGACGCGGCCAGACGGGTTTTTCCCAGGAAACGGAGCGCGCGTTCGGCGTTTTTTGTCTTGAAGGAAAGCACCGCGCCGGGGCCCGAGGATTGGGCATCGTGAATGGTTTTGCCGGGGTGCTGGTCCAGGCCCGGATAATACACCGCTTCAACATTTTTATGGGCGCTCAGATACCGGGCGATTTTTATTGCCGAAGCCTGCTGCGCGTCAAGGCGGACTTTAAGGGTCTTAATCCCCCGCAGTACAAGCCAGCAATCCCAGGGGCCCGGCACCGCGCCAAAGCCGTTCTGCACCGCGTATACCCTCTCCCCCAGTTCGGCCGTCCGCGTAACCGCAAGCCCCGATATAACATCGCTATGCCCGCCCAGGAATTTCGTTGCCGAGTGTACCACAATATCCGCCCCAAGCTCAAGGGGCCGCTGGAGGTAAGGCGTCATAAAGGTATTGTCAACGATGGAGGTGATCCCCGCATCCGCGGCAAGCTCCAGGCAGGCTTTAAGGTCCGTGATCTTGAGGAGCGGGTTGGAGGGCGTTTCAAGGAACAAGGCTTTGGTGTTGGGTTTAAGCGCCCGCTTGATATTTTCAATATCCGTCGTATCCACGGCGCTTAGCTCCATACCCCATCGTTTATAGAAGGTATTGAGAATACGGCGGCTGCCGCCATAGATATCCTCGGCGGCAACGACATGATCGCCTGAAGAAAATATCCCCAGGCAGGAAGAGACGGCCGCAATGCCGCTTCCAAACGCGTAGGCTTTTTCGCCGCCCTCCAGAATGGCGGCGGCTTCTTCCAGAGCCTTCCGGGTAGGGTTCCCCGACCGGGCATAGTCAAATTCCTTTTCCTCCGACAGATCCCCCTGATCAAAGGTGGAAGTCTGTATAACGGGCGTCCCCAAAGCGCCCGTAGCCGGATCGGTTTCGCTGCCGTTATGAATAAGGAGCGTCTCGAAGGAATCCTTCCTTGCGGAAACAACCGTATTGGTTTTTCTTTTTTCCATAATAACTTATTATTTTTATAGCAATTATATAGTATAGTCAATAGGCTTATTGTGCCAGGCATTCTTGGGAACTCCTCCAGCACACTTTGGCGTTTATAAATTCAAATTTTATGGTTCCACAGTACACTTTGGCGTTTCCACAGCATACTGCGGTGGTTCTCCAGTATGCTCTGACGGTTCTCCAGTATACTTTAACGGTTCCCCAGTATACTTTGACGGTTCTCCAGTATACTGCGGTGTGGCGCCAGGCGCCTTTTTTGGCCGAAAGGTGGCAGGCACTCTTTTTTTTCCCAACAAAAACCAATCCCGCTTGCGCGGGATTGGTTGCGGATGCGCCTACTTAGCCTCCATACACTCTGCTGTCTTTTGCCATACGCTGCGCGTTTTTGCTGAACCAGCGCTGATACGCGACATAGGCCGTGTTTGCGCGCCGGCCAATATTCATATTCTTGCCGGTTGCAAGACGGATATCAGATCTGGATTTTTTCATGCTAACGGATTTGGGATCTGGTTTATCTGCCATATCATAAAACATTGTCTCCAGCATTCCTTGTACAAGACTTTGTGTTAACATTTGTTGTTTTCCTAGTTTAATTGTGTCTCCATCAATTGCTTCTGCCTCCTCTGCATTATTAGTTATAAATACCTCTGGATAACGAGCAGATACAACATCCATTTGAGCGTAGGGCTCAGTATATTCCGGACTAGCAAAATAATCCAACGCCTTTGTAATATCAGCAATAAGCTCTTCGCGTAATTTTTCGCCGGTTTCGTTAATAACCTTCACATTGTATTTCAGGGCATAAGTTTTCTGTTCGCATTCGCAATTGGCATCGCCGCAATCGCACGGGGCGTCGCCATGGATTTTGTTCGCGCATGTGCAGTTTGGCGCCGGCTGAGGAGCCGGTGTTGCCGGAGTTACTCCGCATGCGCAATCTTCGCCGTCGCAACAGGGCGCGCCCGCTTCATGCGTTTTTCCCGCGGGACATTCGCATACCGGATCCGAAGTTCCGTTACCGCATCCGCCGAACATGGTTACGATGCCCAGTCCGGCCGCCAAAATTTTTGCCAGTGTTTGCTTTTTCATGTCTTGCTCCTTATGAGAAATTTTACGCTTGTTACTTTGCTTGGGGGGGAAATGTGGACGTTTGATCTTATAGAGAAACGGAAACCAATATCAGAAAATCGTGCTTCACCATGTGCGGGGGGGGGGGGGGGTAGTCGATATTACGCAAAAAATTACCGGAATAATTCACCCTTCTCGCCTTGTTTTCGGTTTATATGCTAACCGGAATACCGAAACCTTAGCATTAAAACAAAAAACTGTCAAGGGACATTTTGCCAGGGGCTGCTGGAGCATGCCTGTGACGAAGGCATGGCGGACCCCGAAGAGTACTGCCTTACCGGCAAGGCCCGGGATCTGCTCCTTTCAGACATTAACCTGAAGGAAAGAAAACAGTTCCGGGGCGGAAATTTTATTAACGCGGAGGGCATTGCCGAAAAGCAACTTTCCTATCCGGAGAGACTCCGCACCCAGGTGGCGGAGTTAACGTCCCTGCTGGACGAAGAAAAATTCGTCCTGATAAAAGCGCGGCTCCGGGAGCGGAATATGCGGACCGGCTTTGCCTGCCTTTTTTCAGGCCCCCCGGGAACGGGCAAGACCGAGACGGC
>JAISNI010000234.1 GCA_031276295.1 Treponema sp. | reverse complement strand
GCCCTGGTATTAATCGCGTATCACCCCTTCGCCGGGAACACCCGCCGAAAGGGGCCGCCCGGAAAACGTCCCGGAGGGTTGGCCTGGGGGTGGGGGGGGAGTTGTTGACATTATAGTATGGACTATTTAAGGTTGAACAATGCGCTCCTTGAATGTTTCTGTTTTTTCTATACTATCGCCGGCCATACTTGCGTTGCTCCTTGCGGGCTGTTCCGGGGACAAACCTGTCCAGGTAGAGAGGGAAGACCTCTTTACCCTCGACATAGGGCGACAGGAGGATCAGATTGCCCTGTACGGCCTGGACGGGGATCAGGGCATACCGCGCGTCGATATAAGTATGCGGGACGGCCTCTTCTATATCGCCGACGGCAATGGGGAAAAGATAGTCCGTTATAATTCTTACGGGGATCTGCTTTTTATGATCTACAATGAAGAAACCAACCCCGTCCCCCTGTCCCTGCGGCCCATGCAGGAGGGCGGTGTTGTAACGCGCTGGACTTTTGACTATCCGTTTCTGGAACCGAGCAAGATTGCGGTCAATTCCCGCAAGCATATCTACGCTTCGGACAAGCTGCCCCCCGAACGGCATGGCTTTGATACAGAAAACAAGGCCCTGCTGGACAGTATCGTTTTACATTTTGATGAAAAGGGCGATATTATCGAATATCTCGGGCAGGAAGGCAAAGGCGGCAGCCCCTTTCCCCGGATTACCGGCATCCACACTTCCGTTCAGGATGAATTTGCGGTGGTCTGCCGTTTGCCCAAGGGTTGGAACATCTACTGGTTTGATGCGGACGGGACGGTTCTCTTCCTGGTTCCCCTGTCCGAACAGGCCGGCCCTGTCCCTCATGACCGGGAAACGGCAATTTCTTCGGTTGATTCCCTTTTCATTGCGCCGGACGAAAGAAAAATTTACTTTAAAGTAGACTACTACCGCGATACCTACGATGAATCGACGGGGCTCCGTACCGGTAATGAACCTGACAGCTCGGTAATCTGGATTATGAATGTGGAAGATGGTTCCTATGCGGGTTCCATGGAAATCCCTCTATTTGAATATACTTTTACGGAAAATAACCGCAGAGTTACGGAAAAGATGTTCTATTCTTTCCTGGGGGTTATGCGGGGCGGAAGGGTCTTTCTTTCTTTTCCGGTTGAAGGGGGCTACTCCCTTCTGATTATGTCCTCTGAATTTGCCACAAACAACGAACAGCGTCAGGGTTTTATCCGTGTTGACGGTGAAGAATTGCTTTTCAATACCTTCGATCTTTCCGATGAAGGTATCCTTTCCGCGCTCCTCCTGAACGACTGGCAGGCTAAGGTTGTCTGGTGGCGTACCGATAAATTAATAGGAGATAACAATCCGTGATGAAAAAAATATTCCATTCCGAAACGGCGCGGTCCCTTGATGCGGAAGCATCCGCGGCTTGGGGCCTCCCTTCTTCGGCTCTCGTTGAAGCTGCGGGGCGTTCCTGCGCCCGGTGTTTGGTGGAAAGTTTTCCCGCGTACTTTGAAAAGTCCCCGATTGATGTGCCGCATACATCCGGTATGCCGTATACTTCCCGTAAATTCCGCCGGATAGTCTGTGCGGCAGGATCGGGTAATAATGCCGCCGATGCCCTGGTTATGCTGCGCGCCCTTATCACGGAAGGCTTTGCGTGTTCTGAAAACTGCCGGATTGTCATAAACCGTCTTCCCGAGGCGGAAGAAGACGCTCATCCCCGATCCCTGGCCCTGCGCGTCCTGGAAAAGATGGGGGTAGAAACGGTACGCTGGGAGGGCTGTTTAAAGGGACAGGGGCCTTTTGACGGCGCCGAAATAATCATAGACGGCATAGCCGGAACCGGCTTAAACTCCGCCCTGCGCAGTACGGCGGGGGAGATGGTCCGTGCGATAAATGAATGCGGGAAGGGGGAAGAACGAAACGGCGAGAGGCCCCTTGTCGTTTCCCTTGACGTTCCTTCTGGGAATTTTGACGGATGGGATGCGGGTATGGGTATTATCAAGGCCGATATATGCCTTGCCGTGGAACCCCTCAAGCGCTGTCTGTACAAACCTGCGGCCCGTGCCTTTGCCGGAACCATTGTTCCCGTGGAAGGCATATTTCCGCCTGCGCTGGTTAAGTTATTTGAAGGGAATGATCTTGTCGAATGGAAAACGGCCTCTCGTTTGATACCTCCCGTCGGGGCGGCGGCGCATAAATATGAGCGGGGCCTTGTCGAAATACACGCGGGTTCACCAGGAAGCGCGGGCGCCGCACGTATCGCGGCCCGCGGCGCTCAGGCAGCCGGCGCCGGTCTTGTCCGCCTTATCGTCGATCATGCTCTCTACCCCCTCCTGGCCGCCGATGCCGGTGGCATCATGGTTGCGCCGAAACATACGGATGAGGCTCCGTACCCAAGGCTTCATCCCGGTCCCGGCGCAGATGCGGAGGCCCCGGACGCCGGGGCCGGACGCTTTAAACCTGACGCCATGTTGCTGGGGCCAGGCTGGGGGAAGGGGCCGGATCGCCTCGCGGTACTGGAAGAAGCCTTAAAACGTGAGGAGCGGGGAATGCCCCTCATACTGGATGCCGATGCCGTATCCATTGCACGGGATTGTGTTTTTCATGGAAGGACAATCCTGACCCCTCATGTCCAGGAATTTGCCGTGTTTTCCGGCATCCCCCGTGAAAAACTGCTCGCGGATCCCTTTTCCCCGTTGAGCCGTACCGCAAAAGAGCGGAACTGTGTTATACTCTTTAAAAGCCATGTACTTATTATCGCGGCGGGGGACGGCAGGCTGGGTATCCTCGACGGTATGAAGCCTGTCCTTGCCTCGGGCGGGAGCGGCGATCTCCTGGCAGGTTTCTGTGCGGCCCTTGCCGCCCGCCTGTCCCGTTCCGGCGTCGTTTTTGACGGATACGACTGCGCGGCGGCCGCGGCGGCCCTGCTCCTTGAAACCGCGTCCCTTGACAGGTTTTCCCGCAGGTTCACCGATCCGCTGGAACTCGCGGACGGAGCATCGGAGATCGCGGGCGCCGCGTGGCTGCCCGCAGGTCTTGCCTGAGGGGAGGCGCCCTAATTGGAATGGGAGAAAGAAAAAACATCGGACGGCGGAGATGTTTCCGGCGGAACCGGATCGGCGTCCCGCCCTGAACAGGATGTGGTTTTTTACTATAACCGGGAACACCGTCTAGAGCGGGCTTCCCCCGCGGTCCAGGCCCTGAACGAGCAGAAAGCGGCATTCCGTACCACCGTATTCAAAAGTTCCGCGGCGGTACGGCCCCTCGTGATGATCTTCGGTGCCATCGTCCTTCTCACCGTAACCGGCTTTATTATGATGACCTTTTCCGGCCAGGATGAAGGGAAAAAACTGGGAGGTAACGGCATCACCGCGGAAGCTATGCGTTATAAGGGAGCCACCTATATTGCCCTGAAAAAGACCTATACAGGCAATGAGAACGTCTATACCGGCGTCGTAGATATTGCGATCTCTATTCCCGAACCCAAAGACACCGACTCGGTTCCTATTATCACCGAGCGCATATTCTTCAGTTTTGAACAGAACGAGGAATACCGGTTCTCCGTCCCCTATGAAGCGCCTGAATTGCTCATCCTGCTTAGATCAGAAACGGAACTGATAAGCCTCATCGTAAGGGCGGACTGATCCTGCCCCCTCAAAATCGTACAAGACTTCACGAAGCCGCTTGAAAAAAAAAGGACCCCCGGAGATAGGAGGAAACCGGGGGCCCACTAATCCGATAATAACCGGATTATGCAGAGTGAAAATTCAGGAGATATATCACTCTGCGGTTAAATATGGAAGCACAACATCTACTATACCCGATAGTTAAAAAAGAGTCAAGGCTTCGCATTGCCTAATAATTATTCTAGCCGAAAAGGGGCGGTTGCCCAGTAATAAAATCTAGCCGAAATCAGGCCGCGGGGGCCTGACCTCCTCCTCCCTGACAGGGAGGGTTTCCAGTGT
>JAISNI010000109.1 GCA_031276295.1 Treponema sp. | reverse complement strand
GAAATTGATTACATAAACACGTGGTGTGGCTCTGGTTCAGACGTGCGTTACGGCATGGTTTATTTCAAAAACAGCTTTCCTATGTTTGCACATATCTTTGAGTTAATTGCCGAGGAGGTGGAAGAATGAGAGATACTTCGGACGAAATGGCCGCTCTTGCCATGCAGGAGGCGGAGCATGATGATTATGATTCGCTCATTGATAAGCTGGTGTGCATCTTTAGCCGTATATCTGATACAAGTCTAGTGGATATTGTCCTGGCGATAGGTGAAGACATCAATAGGGCTACAACGCATTTTAAGTGTTATGACGTAGCGCTTAGAATAAGATCTCTCAGATTGATACCTACCGAAAAACAGCGGGGGGCAATGACAAATGTGCTGGCTTATTATCTTGCGAACTTGTAATAGGAGGTAGAGAAATGAGATATTGGCGCTATTGTCCACTATGCCGATTGTTCCAATGGGTGCGGATACTGGTATGGCGGATAGCAAAACATAAATTATTAGGAGGGAAAAAATGAAGGGCCATGAAAGTGCGTTTCCGGTATTAGACGCAACGATCCTTAACTCAGACGGCAGTTATTGTACCGACTATGCCTGTAGCGATCCCGGTATGACCAAGTACGAATACGCCGCCATACACCTCAAGGTCCCCCGGAGCGGGGACAAGGAGCTTGACAACATGATCCGGCAGAGCCGGAGGGCGGAGTTTGCGGGGCAAGCACTGTCAAAGTTAGTGTTTCCCTACGGTTCTCTTCAGCATGAAACTGATGAGTTTAGGCTAAGGGTGAATCAGTGCTTTCGGTTTGCCGATGCCATGCTTGCGGAATGGGAGAAGGAGGCGGGGGAATGAAAAGCGGGGAAATAGAAAAAATGGTTAAAGAATTTAGGCGTTGGTTTTCTGATCTGGATGTAACACGTACAGATAAGGAATTACTGAAGTTATACGGTGGCGGCAAAGACTACGGCCTGAATTTCTTTATTGCTTACTGCGCCGGGTATGAGGCGGGGAAAAAGGAGGAAGAAGAGGAGGCCAGTGAATTAAACGGGGCGATTGCCTTAATTTCTGATTCCATCGTCAAATTGAAAAATTCTCGTTGGGACACACACGAAGATTGGGAGGAACGTATGGGGGTCGGACAGAAAAAATGAAAAAGAAAGACCATGAAAGAGCGTTTTCTGCTCATTTTAAGAGGAGTGAAAAGTGAATCGCAACGAAATCTATAACGAAATTAGCCGCATAAAAACCCGTGCGGTAAATATTGAATATCTGCTGGACGTTGGGAAATGGGATGATGCTATTCAGTCGGCGCAGGGGGCTATTTATATGCTCGAGCGTATAAAACGGTACGCCGGAGAAAAAAGAAACGGTGAGTATGAAAAAACCGTTGAAGAATACGGTTCATTTTAAGAGGAGGGGAAAAAATGAAAGAATATCATAAATGCGGAAACGGCGTATTTTGCAATACACTAGATAAACGGATAAAGTACCCCGGTTCAGGCGGGTATGGTTTATTTTCATTTCTAGTGCTGAGATATGATGAAGGAATGATGGAACGATGTATTGGCGTGATCTATAAAGAAACGGCAAAGGATAGAGGGATTGCGCTCAACTACTGCCCTTTTTGTGGGGAGAAAATTGATTGGTTTAGAGAGGAGGAAGGCTATGAAAAAGGCGATTGAACGACAGAACGTGAAACAGGCAATTGAACTGTTAGAAAATTTGAAAGTCTCTCTTAAAAATTTATATGACGGTGATTATGTGAGAGATTTTGCTCCATGCTACATAGAATCCGTTGAAAATGCCATAGCCGAACTAAAAACGCCTGCTTCGTATAAGATAAGCGATGCCGTTGATGTACTTACAGAAGCTAGGGCATTTATTGAAAAAGGCCATGCTGATGATGGCATAGATAAAATTGGTGCGGCAATTTCAATACTAGACGAATTATCCGTACCGCCGCCCCGCTGGGAAACCCCTGAACAGTGGAAGGAGCGTACGGGGGAGGACTGGCCGGACGGCAATGCGGTGTATGTCAGGCAGGCGGACGGGACCTCGCCGTGGATAGTGCAACAGCACCTTGAGGTGAGGGTTACAAAGTGGCTTGTTCCGATAACGATTATCTGCGCCACAGAAGCCGGAAAGCCCCCAAAAAACTGGAAGCCGGAGGCGCAAGGATGACCGGGACGGGGACGAACTGCATATTTTGCAAAAATTATGGAAACTGCCCCGTTGAAAAAGAGCGGGACGGCAGACAATGGATGCTGCATAGCAACGGGCTTAACGGGCTGGAGTGCGCCGAATATATACCTTGTTTTATAGATACGGTTCAATACTGGGAACGTACCGGGGCCGAATGCGGGGACGATATGCCGGTATGGTACAGGTTTGTCAGTAATGACGGGACAGGTAAGCCGTTTGAACTAAAAAAATACGGCGAAGTCAAAGACAAGTACGGCGGCTTTTACGGCACGGTCTGTATAGTCATTGCCAATGAGCTTGGGATGCCGCCTAATAGCTGGATGCCCAAGGACACAATATGAAAATAAATTACTACGGGAAAAATGAGGGTTGCCTTATGAAAAAAACTTTTGAAGTTGTGGATATGTTTTGTGGAGCCGGAGGGTCAAGTACAGGGACCGTACTGGCAGCACAGGAAATGGATATGAATGTTAATCTTACGGCGATAAACCACTGGGAACGTGCTATCGAAACCCACGCGGCTAACCATCCGAGTGCGGAACACCTTTGCCAATCCGTGGAACATATAGACCCTGTAAGGGCCGTTCCCGGCCGGCGGCTTGACCTGTTATGGGCATCACCGGAATGCACCCACCACAGCATTGCCCGCGGAGGTCGTCCCCGAAGCGACCAGAGCCGGGCATCGGCGTGGCTCGTACTCAAGTGGATCTCGGAACTTTATGTGGAACGGGTCATCATAGAGAACGTGCCTGAGTTCATGTCCTGGGGGCCGTTGGACGATGCCGGAAAACCGATACAAGAGTTAAAAGGAAAAACATTCCGCGCCTTTATTACCGGCCTGCGGAGTCTTGGCTATACGGTTGACTGGCGGATCCTGACAGCGGCGGATTACGGGGACCCCACAACGCGGCGCCGTCTTTTTATTCAGGCGGTAAAGGGCAGGAAGCGGATTATGTGGCCACGGATTACGCACATGGACGGCCCGGAAAATCTTATGGACTACAAGCCGTGGCGGTCGGCGCGGGACATAATCGACTGGTCTATACCCGGAACGTCCATTTTCAGCCGTAAGAAGCCCCTTGCCGATGCCACGATACGGCGCATAGCGGCGGGGATAGAGAAATACTGGAAAGACTACGCGAAGCCGTTTATGGCGGTTCTGTACGGCACCAGCACGGTACAATCGATAGACGTTCCCTTGTCTGCCGTAACCGCTTCCGGGGCGCACCATGCCCTTATTGAGCCGTTTGTTACCGCCATTGGCCATAGTTCGGCC
>JAISNI010000076.1 GCA_031276295.1 Treponema sp. | reverse complement strand
GAAAGCAAGGGTTTGTCGTACTCATCGATAATAACGACGACGCGTTCCCCCGCCTGTTCAGCCATATCCCTGATAAGGCTATAAAACTGTTCCGATACAATAGTCCCGCCGCGCAGGGGCAGGCCCGCGGCCTGAGCGGTTTCAGCCAAGAGGCCGTGCAGCCGTGCGGTAAGCTGGTCTATCCCGAGGGCATAATTGCCCGGATTCAGATCCATGCGGATGACCGGGTACTTTTTCCATTCCCAGTCGAGGGAATCGACGGCCAGGGGCGGCCGCCCCCCGACGGCGCCGAACAGTTCCCGCCGGCCCTCGAAGAGAGCTCCCAGGGTCGAACAGAGCAGGGACTTCCCGAAGCGCCGGGGACGGGACAGAAAAAAAACGCCCCCCGATCCGGTGATAAGGTCATGGATCCGCGCGGTCTTATCCACATAACAATAGCCCCCTTCACGAATCTTCACAAAGTCCTGTATACCGATAGGTAATTTTTGTTCCATATATTATTCAGTATGACCCATGAGGGCCGTTTACGCAAGGGCGGGCCTTTGGCCGGCGGCAGTTTGCGCGGTATAAAAATTCACTTTAAATGCCCTTTATATTGAAGCCCCCCGATGAGTTCCGTCTTCCCTGTCCGCCTTTTGTATAGTATAGTGTACCTATGTTCAACAGCATACGGGGCCTTATAACCGGAAAATCGTCCGATACCGTGTATATTTTAACCGGCGGTATAGAGTGGGATATTTCGGTTCCGGCAAAAGATATTGAAAAACTCCCGCCGCCGGGCGGGGAGGGAAGGGTCTATACCTGGCTCTACCACAAGGATGACCAGATGCGGCTTTACGGTTTTGCGGACGAGGCCGGGCGTACTACCTTTCTGGAACTTATCAAGGTAGAAGGTATAGGCCCCCGCGGCGGCATTAAGATCATGGGAAACATAGACAGGGAAGAACTGGAACGGGCCCTGGAGGCGGAAGACCTGGTACGGCTTGAACAGGTTCCGGGTCTGGGAAAGAAGACGGCCCAGAAGATGATACTGAGCCTCAAGGGTAAACTTACCCGTCTGCCGCAACCGGCGTCCGGCCCCTACGGCGATCTTGTCAAAGCCCTGGAAGAAATGGGCTATGACCGGCGGCAGGCAGCTGCGGCCATGGAAAAAGCCGCCGCCGGAGCGTACCCCGGTCTGAGCGGCGCGCAGAAGGAGCAGGCCGTGTTTCGGGAGGCCATACTCAGTCTGGGGGGCCAGTCGGGGGCTTAACGGAAAAGATGCCCGGCGCGCCAGCCGCTTGGGTTTCCGGGGCCTACCCACCGGTTAAGGGCGAAACTGCGGCGGAGGCTTTCGGTGATGAATCTTTTCGCCGATAGAACGGCGTCGTGGACGGAAAGCCCGCGCGCGATGCCCGCCGCAGCCGCCGCGGATACGGTACAGCCCGCTCCGTGGGTCCATGCGGTGTCAAAGAGCTCGTCTTCTATAAGATGAAAGTCCCTGCCGTCGTAGAGTAAGTCGAGGGCCTTAGGCGTACCGGCTTCGATTTCGTGCAGCTTGGAGCCGCCTTTGATAAAGACGTTCCGCGCCCCTTTACCGGCAATAATGCGGGCGGCTTCCCTCATCTGTTCAATGCTTGCAACTTCCCTCATTCCCGCAAGCTGCGCGGCCTCAAAGAGATTCGGCGTTACCAGTTCGGCCAGGGGCAACAGTTTTTCCGCGATTACCACGTTCAATTCGGGGTTCAGGGCCTCGGCCCCCTTGCATATCATCACCGGATCGAGCACGTAGTTTCTGATATGCCAGGCGTCAAGGTACTCTGCCGCAAGTTCAACGGCATAGAACGTGCCGAGCATCCCCGATTTTACCGTGTCTACCCCCACACCGCGGAACACCGTTTCCAACTGGGCGCGAAGCGCATCCTCGGCAACCGGAAACACCTTATGGGCCCATTCATGCCGGCTATCCATAGCCGCGATTAAGGTTACCGCGGCCATGCCGTACATTCCGTATTCCTCAAAGGTTTTTAGATCCGCTTCCAGTCCCGCGCCGCCTGACGCATCGGAACCCGCAATCGTCGCAATCTTTATCATACAACCTCTCCCGGTTTCGTGTTAAAGTAGTGTATACGTTAGCAGAATCCTGTAAATAAGTCGATACACGCGGTTCACGGTCGGAAATTTCTTATCGTAATTTTACCGTCTTCACATAGATCTTTAACAAATATCATTCATAATATCTTTAATCTTAAACTCCGAGGAGTAATACCATGATGAAAGATGTGAAAAACCGGACTATGCTTCCGGTATGGACGAAGGGTTTTCTTATAGGCGCCCTTCTCGTTATGTTTGCCGCCCAATCCGTGTCGGCGCGGGCCTCATCCGACGGGACGGAACGGAATACCGCCACGGCCCGGTCGGGACAGGCCAAATACGTGTTCCTCTTTATCGGGGACGGAATGGCTATGGCCCAAATCAGCTCTACGGAGGTCTATACCACCGCCCGATCTTCCAAGGACATCGGCATCACCAAGCTGGGCTTTACCAGGTTTCCGGTATCGGGGCTTACCACCACCTATGATGCGGGAACCTTTATCACCGATTCCGCCTCAGCGATAACGGCCATTGCTACGGGGAACAAGACCTTAAGCGGAGTTCTCAATATGGACCCGGCGAAAAAGCAACGCTTCAAGACCATTGCCGAATACGCGCACGAGGCGGGGATGAAAGTCGGCGTGGTCTCCAGCGTTACCCTTGACCACGCGACCCCCGCGGGCTTCTTCGCCAAGGTCCCTTCCCGGAGCAACTACTACGACATCGCAGTCCAGATGGTAAAAAGCGGCTTTGAATACTTTGCGGGCGGCGGCCTCTTGCAGCCTACGGGAAAGAACAAGGACCAGATCGATGTGATACGGATGGCGAAGGAAGAGGGCTATACCTACGTCAATTCCAGGGAGGATTTTAACGCATTAAAGCCCGGCGCGGGTAAAGTGCTCGCCGTAAACGCGACTCTCCAGGATTCAGGCTCTATGCCCTATGAGTTGGACCGCAAAAGCGGCGATCTTTCCCTCGCGGACTATACCCGCAAGGGGATTGAGCTTCTCGAAGACAACCCCAGGGGCTTTTTCATGTCCGTTGAAGGCGGGAAGATCGACTGGGCCTGCCACGCCAACGACGCGGGAGCGGCCATCCACGATGTTATCGCCTTTGACAACGCCGTCAAGGAGGCGCTTGATTTTGCCCAGGCGCACCCAGAGGAAACCCTCATCATCGTTACCGGCGACCATGAGACCGGCGGAATGACCATAGGTTTTGCGGGAACCCAGTACAGCACCTTCTTTGACAAGGTTGCCCTGCAAAAGAAATCCTTCATCGCCTTTAACAATGAAGTCCTCATCCCCTACAAGAAAAACACCCCCAGGGTTCAGGCGAAACCGGCCGATCTTATCCCCGCGATACGGGACGCCTTCGGTCTGGACTACAACAGCCTTTCGGACTTCCAGAAGGAGCAGCTTGAATTCGCCTTCCGGCGTTCTATGGGGGACGAGATTGAACGTCCGGTTGCGGAGGATCAGTACCTCCTCTACGGCGGCTACGAACCCCTTACGGTGAAGATCACCCAGATAATGAACCAGACCGCGGGTATAGGCTGGACTTCCTACGCCCATACCGGCGTTCCGGTCAGCACCTTTGCCGCGGGCGTCCACCAGGAGCTTTTCAGCGGTTATTACGACAACACCGATATTTTCAGAAAGCTCATCTCGGCGATGAACCTTACGCTGTAAAAAAATGGGAGGGTTGACTATGACGGGTATAGAACTAAAAGCAGAAGATCAGAATGGGCTGCCGCGGCGGAGAATACATGAGCCGCGGAGGGATATGATTTTTGTATTGATATCCGTTTTGTTGACCCTTCTGTTTTTTATCCTTCCGACGGGATTTGAAGGGGCTGGTGCGGCGGGCGGAGAGCGGGCGCGGGGCAGGATTATCGAAGTGAATAACGAGCGGCTTATAAGCATAGGCCCGGTAAAACAGGGCGAACAGCAGCTTGAGGTGGAGATCCGTTCGGGGAGGTTTAAAGGACAGGTCTTTTCCGGCTCAAATAACCTTATGGGTAAAATCGAACTGGACAAAATCTTTTCGCCCGGGGATTCGGTACTGGTGATAGTGAGCGTCTCGGAAGAAAACGGCTCGCTCAGCCACGCCCAGGTCTACGATCATTACCGCACCGGCAAGACGGTGTTCCTCTGCGCGCTGTTTTTCCTTTTCATCATCTTTGTCATGGGATGGATGGGGGTGAAGATAGTTATTTCTTTTGTGTTTACCGCGGCGGCTTTGATCCGCGTCCTCTTCCCCGCCATGCTGCGGGGCTGGGACCCGATATTTGCCTCGGTGCTTTTAACCGCTCTCTTAACCGCGGTTATCATCTTCCTTGTGGGAGGGCTCACCCGCCGGGGGGTTACCGCGTTTGCCGGCTCTATGGGAGGCGTGCTTCTCACCTCCCTCCTGGCTTTTTTCTTTACCTACTGGTTCAAGATACACGGGGCCGTGCGGCCCTTTGCCGAATCCCTGCTCTATTCGGGGTACACCCACCTGAACCTGGCGCATCTTTTTATCTCCGGCATCTTTCTTGCGTCTTCGGGGGCCATGATGGATCTTTCTATGGACATTGCCTCGGCTATGGACGAGATCAAGAAGCAGTACCCCGCCGTAAGCCGCCTCAACCTCATTAAAAGCGGAGTTTCCGTGTCCCGCCACGTGGCGGGAACCATGAGTACCACCCTGCTTCTGGCATATTCGGCGGAATACACGGCCATGATCATGACCTTCATCGCCCAGGGGATTCCTCTCGAAAACGTTATCAACATGGTCTGGGTTTCCTCCGAGACGGTGCATACCCTGGTGGGCTGTTTCGGCCTTGTCCTCGTCGCGCCTCTTACGGTTTTTGCCGGCGGGATTATCTTACCCGGTAAGGAGAAGGGGCGCACCGGCCCCGTATGATACGAACGAACGGTTTTTCTTTGGCCATGTCTCCGTGTTCCCCCGCTGTTGACGCGGCGGCGGGTTCTGTGTACTGTTCAGGGTGAGTATGACTGAACGTTCCAAGGCTCTTTTTGCCCTTATCGTCTGTATTTTATTGTGGGGAGTCTCCTTTGTCTCCACAAAAATCGCGGGAACGGTCTTCCCCCCTATGTCCCTGGGCGCGATTCGTTTTGCCCTGGCGTCGGCGGTTCTTGTTTTTATAAAGAGCCGTTCCGCCTTACGGGAAGAACTTAAAGCCGGGGACCTTCCCTTGCTCATTGGGGCGGGACTTACGGGGGTAACGCTCTATTTTTTCTTTGAGAATACCGGGCTCGGCCTGATAAGCGCCTCGGAAGCGTCGATCATCGTTGCGTCTATCCCGGCGCTTACCCTGGCTGCGGAATGGCTGGGAGGAAAGTTCGCGCCTCTTGGAAAGAAGCGGGGGGAAGCGCCCGCATCCGGAGGGGCGCCGCCGCGGATAAGAGGCCGGCGCTGGCTGGGCGCGCTCATCTCCATGATTGGGGTTGCCCTGACCGCTCATGGTTCGGCTCCTCTTCCGGGAGGCGGAAATGTCCTTGGGTATCTGTGTATGGCCGGCGCGGCCCTCAGTTGGGTAGCCTATTGCTTTCTTTCACGGCCCCTCTTCGGCCGCCGTTCCCGCATTTACATTGTGTTTTGGCAGACGGTCTTCGGCTTCCTCGCCTTCATTCCCTTTGCGATCATCGAATTCCCCCGCTGGGGCAGCCCCGACCTCGTATCCGCCGTGCATACCGCTTTTCTGGGCATCTTCTGTTCCGCCCTCGCCTACCGGTTCTACGCCCAATCCCTGGCGGTCTTGGGGATCCCGCTCTCCGCGCTTTTCCTCAATTTTGTCCCCGTAGTTACGGTTGTCGCGGGTTTTTTCATGCTGGGGGAACACCTCAATCCTGTCCAGTGGGCCGGGGCCGCGCTGGTGCTTGCGGGGGTGTATCTTGCCATGAAGGAATAATCGCCAGCAGTTTGTTGCGCTTCAGCGCAAAATTGTATAAAAATTCACTTTAGTGAATTTTTATACCTGCAAACTGCATAAGCAGCCCCGATAATCGGGATTTTTTGCATGAACATGCAAAAAATCTACAAGTGCAACAGGCTGCTAGGGAATAAGCGCCGCAGGACAGGATAAACGACCCTTGTAGGCCGGAAAAATCATCAGGCGGCGCGCTTGAAAATCCTGTTCGTATTGGGTTATAGTTGATTATGGCAAAAGCACGGGCAACACGGTCTGCGGTACAGGCGGCACAGGCGGCACAGGGCGGGGAGAAACTAAACGCGGAACAGGAGGCCCCGCAAACGGGAGCGCGCGCCCCCGCGCCGTCTTCCGGTCTGGCCCGCCCGGAAAGAAGGGCGGAAGACGACGCCGACGGGATGCTGCGCCCTCGTTCCCTCCGGGAATTCCTGGGGCAGCGGGCTGTTAAGGAGAATCTCGGCATCTTTATCAAAGCGGCCAGGGAACGGAACGAGGCCCTGGATCATCTCTTTCTGATTGGGCCGCCGGGCCTTGGAAAAACCACCCTTGCCCAGGTGGTGGCGGGTGAACTGGGGGTGGATTTTGTCCACACCATAGCCCCCGCCATGGAAAAGGCAAAGGATCTGGTGGGGATACTTACGGCGGTAACCGATAAGACCGTGTTTTTCATTGACGAGATACACCGCCTTAAACCGGCCATAGAGGAGATGCTCTATATCGCAATGGAGGACTACGAAATCGACTGGATAATAGGGCAGGGGCCGGGAGCGCGTACCATGCGGCTTCCCGTTAAGCCTTTTACCCTGATCGGGGCAACCACCAAGGCAGGCAACGTGGCAAGCCCCCTTATAAGTCGCTTTGGTATAACCTGTCATTTTTCTTTCTACGAACAGACCGATGTGGAAGCCATAGTCCGCCGTTCGGCGGGTATCTTCAAGGTAAAAATTGATGACGACGCGGCGGCCCGCCTTGCCCGTTCTTCCCGGGGAACGCCCCGTGTAGTAAACCGCCTGCTCCGCCGTATGCGGGATTTTGCCCAGGCTTGGCACGAGGAAACCATCACCAGAAAGGTTGTCGAGGAGGGGCTAAGCCGGCTCGAAATAGACGAACTGGGCCTTGAAAAGCATGATCGGGAAATTTTGCGCATGATCATCGAACGGTACAAGGGAGGGCCGGTCGGCGCGGAAACCCTGGCTATTTCTATAGGCGAATCGATAGAGACCCTGGAAGATTACTACGAACCTTTTCTCATCCAGGCCGGCCTTATCCAGAGAACCCCCCGCGGCAGAATGGTTACCGCCCTGGCCTACGAACACCTTAAACTTGGCCGTGATCGGAGGCCGGAGGAACCGGGGCTATTCTAAGGCAGTTACGTGAAACGCAGCGATTTTTCCTTTGAATTGCCGGAGCGGTTTATCGCCCGGTATCCCGCGCCCCTGCGGGGGCAGGACAGGCTCATGGTGCTGGACCGTTCCGGGCGTAGCCTCGCCCATTGCATGATGGGCAGCCTGCCTGAGCTTCTGGAGCCGGGAACCGTCCTTGTATTCAACAATTCACGGGTACGGAAGGCGCGGCTCTACGGCATTTCCCGTTCAAGCGGTGTAAAAACCCAGTTCCTGCTGGTTAAAAGATCCGATCCCCATACCTGGAAGGTCATGGTTCAGCGGGCCAAACGGCGGCGGCCCGGTAGCGTCTATGATTTTTTCGATACACGGGGGAATATCGTTGCGGAAGCGGAGATTGCCGAGGGCGGAGGAGGGGAGCGGTTACTCCGCTTTGACCGCGTTATTGACGACGGATGGCTTGAAACCTACGGCCGTATTCCCCTTCCGCCCTATATCAAGCGTGAGGATACGCCTCTGGACGGCGAACGCTATCAGACGGTTTACTCCCGAAGCGATTCCGGTAATGACGAAGGTAAATCCATCGCGGCCCCCACGGCGGGGCTGCATTTTACGGAAGAACTCATTGACCGTCTGCGCGCCCGCGGCATAGAAACGGCGTTTGTTACCCTCCATGTGGGCTTGGGAACTTTTCTGCCTGTCCGTGCGGATAATATAGAGGATCACCTTATGCACGAAGAAGCGTTCGATATTGCCGAGGAAACCGCCGCCCTTATTGAGAAGGCCAAGGCCGAAAGGCGGAAGATAGCCGCGGTAGGGACCACCTGCGTCCGTACCCTGGAATCCGCCTGGAAGGACGGTTTCTTACAGCGGGGGGAGGGGAGTACCTCGATCTTCATCTACCCTGGCTATACTTTCAAGGTCGTTGACGCCCTGTTTACCAATTTCCACACGCCGGAATCCACCCTGCTCATGCTTGTTTCAGCCTTTGCCGGCAGGGAATTCATCCTGGAAAGCTATGCCGAAGCGGTACGGCAGGAGTACCGCTTCTATAGCTACGGGGATGCTATGCTGATCCTGTAGCAGCCTGTCGCATCGGGGCTGCTTATGCAGTCTGCAAGGTATAAAAATTCACTTTCGTGAATTTTTATACGATTTTGCGCTGAAGCGCAACAAACTGCTAGGGGAAGCGCGCCTCCTGCCGAGTATCGAGGAGAACGCCACCGCCGCGATGATGATCCCGCCGCCTGCGAGCGCCGAAAGCGCGGGTTTTTCCCCGGTGATAAGCAATACCCATACCGGATTGAGGATAGGTTCTATCATGGCGGTAAGCATGGCCTGGATTGCGGTTACCCGCTTGATGCCGTAGGCAAAGAGAAAAGACGCAAGACCGATCTGTACGGTTCCCATAAAGAGTACGGCGCCTGTTGCGGGCAGGCTCAGGGCCGGAGGAAAAAAGAAGAGAAAAGGCAGGGCGAAACCTGCCGATATAACGTGGGCAAACAGGAGGGAATCCTGCGGGTTCCCTTCCCTTTGCAACCTTAAACATACGGAATGAAAGCCGAAGAAAAAGCCTGAAACAAGGGCAAGACAGTCGCCGGCCAGACGGCCCTGCCCAAGGCTATCCTTAAAGAAGAGGATAAGGCCGCCCATCACCATGACAAGGGCTATCCAGTGTTCCCAATACGGTCTTTCCTTGAGTATAAGCGCGCCAAGCACGGCGGCCCATACCGGAGCGGTATACTGGAGGAGAATGGCGTTTGCCGAAGACGTAAGTTTATTGGCGCTGACAAAGGTCAGCATGGTAGCCGCATAGGTCAGAGCGCCTGCGAGGGTATACGCAAGGTTATTCTTTCCGCGCCGCATTCGGGGGAAGAGCAGCCTGACGCCCAACAAAAACAGGGCCGCGACCAAACTCCTGCTCCCGGCAATAACGACAGGATGCCAGTCCAGGAGCTTGATGAAGAGGCCGGAGGTACTCCAGAGTACCGCGCATAAAAAAATGGCGCTCTGGCCTATACGGGGCATAGTACCGGTCTTCCCCGGCAGGCAGTCTGCCGCACCTTGCCGGGCCTACTCCGGCCCTGCCGTATAACCATCACCAGGTCCGGGGCTTCCAGTCCGCGGAGGGCCGTACTATATTCACCGTATCCCCCGACAGCACAATCACAAAAAAGCCTTTTTTAAAGGCATAATCCCTGACCTCGTCTTTTATCACCGCCGCCGACACCGCCCCCAGGTAGTGTCGCGTGTCATTGTGGGTATCGGCATGGCGACGGAGTTTTTCCATGCGGTTGACATGCTCGTCAACATCGTGCTGGCTCAACTTGGTCTTAACCTCTACCGCTATAGCGAGGCTGGTGTTTTCAAGCAGCACATCGACTTCCGCTATGAATCCGCCCTCCGCATCGCTGATGGAAATGTCCCGCGCTGTTTTCTCAAATCGATAGCCTAAAGCGCCGAATTTTGCTTTAAGATCGGGGGACATGAGATGCTCTACAATTTCGCCGATACGGTTGTTCAGATCGCCGATGCTCTTACTGGTTTTATCAACAAGGCGTTCGGTTTCCCGAAATCTCTGAGCTATTTCCTGAAATTGCCGGTCTGTTTCCTGAAACTTCTTATCTGTTTCCTGGAATTTTCGGGTTGTTTCTTTGGCCCCTTCTTTAATAAGCTGATCCGTTTCCTGAAACTTCTTATCGGTTTCCTGGAATCTCCGGGTTGTTTCCTTGGCCCCTTCTTTAATAAGTTGATCCGTTTCCTGAAACAGGGCCCAAATATCTTGGATTGTTAATTCGTTAGCCGGCGGCATACCATCCTCCTTACCAGTTAAAGTAGCAGCTGCTTTACCACTGAGGTTTTGAAACAGCCTTATGAAGCCGTCTTCTTCACCTTGATTGTTGCGGCGTATACACTGTTAAGAATACCTAAAAATGCAGATAAAGAAAAGAGTACTTCTATACCGACCGCTTCCCAAATAAACCCGCCCATCAGCGCGATAACAATGGAGATAACATGATTCACGGAAATACCGGTGGAAAGGGTTGCGGTAACTTCTTCCCGGCTTGAAGCAATAGATTGAACGTAGACGTTGGAAGCCATGCTTGCCAGGGAGATGATCGAATCGAGCACGTAGTTGACGCAGACCACGATAAAGGCTACCTGTACCGGAAAGATACGGTGGGAAAAGCCGTACAAAAGACAGACGATGACGAGGATAAGGGTGTCCGTTACCATAACTATCTTGTAGCCCGCCTTGTCTATAAGCCTTCCGATAAGGGGGCTGAACAAGGTACCGCAGACGGCACAGATAGCCAGCAGCAGCGAGATCAGCGAGGTGCTCGCGCCGTATTCACGGATAAGCACATAGGGCGCAAAGGTGATGAATATCTGCTTGCGCGCCCCGTAGAAGACCTCCAGCATATAAAAGATAGTAAATTTTTTTGCAAAGTAAAAACGCCTCCGCGGCCCTTTTACCGTGGTATCTTTAATGGCAAGCGCAATAAGGACTGCGGCCAGCATGAGGGCTGCAGATATGGCAAAAACAATCTTAAATTGAACAATATCCGTCCGTTTAAAACCCCGCGCGTTAAAGAAGATGAAGAGGCCGGTAACAATGATATAGCCGGCTATATTCCCGATATGGCTTATGGCGCTGGTTATGCCGAGGCTTGCCCCTCCTTTTTCCGGCTTGGACAGGTCCAGAGAAATGGAAGTCCGTACCGGCATGATGATATGTTCGCCAAAGCTGAACAGTACCATAAAGAGCACCACGACAACCTTCAGGCCGCCCGTAAGGAGCAGGCCGACAAGACCCGCCGTCATAAAAGCAATGCCGATCTTAAAGATACGGCTTTCGGTAAATTTATACATCCAGGCAAGGATAAACACGACGAGGAGTCCCGGGGTTTCCCTGAAGAATTCCACGATACCCCGCTCAAACCTGGAGATATTCACGACTTCCGAAAGGTAATTATCCTGTATTCCCCTGTAGAGTCCATAGGAAATTCCGAAAAGGGCCAAAACGCTTAAAAAACGCCCGAATTTGGCTTCGGGCCGGTAGATATCCTTCCAGAGCGAAAGGGACGAAAGGCCGGGTTTTCCGGCGCACGGCGCCGTATTTTTCCGGACCGTTTGATTTTCAGCGCGCCGCTTAGCTGTTTGTATCATAGATTAAAAATTATGCAATCTTCTTGAAGTTTTGCATAGACCTTGATGCCGGTAAGAGCGGTACAAACCGCCTGATATTTGGGGTTGCGGCCCCTGGCATTGCGTGGATTTTACCGGCGCGTCCGGCGCGCTTCTTACTTGCGGAAAGTACAAAAAGACGTAAAATAGTAAATATATGATCTCTTTCAAATCCTGCTTTA
The DNA here is from genome assembly GCA_031276295.1 of Treponema sp. Taxonomy (GTDB): domain Bacteria; phylum Spirochaetota; class Spirochaetia; order Treponematales; family Breznakiellaceae; genus JAISNI01. Next base: position 22,888 of record JAISNI010000076.1, on the reverse strand, counting down.
AACGTGGCCGGTTTTGGAACCGCTTCATATAAATCGGAGGTTTTATGAAATTGCGTGGGATATGGGGTATTCTGATGACAAGCATGGTAATCGGCGGCGTTGCAGGCGAGGATCTGATATTTCCCTATAAAGTAGGGGAATTTGACGTATATATGCTGGTGGAAAACCGCGGGCAGGGGAACGGATCCATTTTAGTCGGCGCGTCCGAGGCGGATGCCAACCGTTACCTGCCCGGCGGGACGTACCGGTCGGAGACCAATACCTTTCTTATTCGCGGCGGCGGAAAAACGATGGTGGTGGATACCGGATTTGGAACCACGATCTTTGACAGCATGAAAACACTGGGGGTAGACCCTGGGGATGTGGACGCGGTACTGCTGACCCACATGCACGGGGACCACATAGGCGGCCTGGCCAAAGACGGCAAGGCGCTGTTCCCCAATGCCAGGATATACGTTGCCTTACAGGAACGGGAGTATTGGACGGTGTCCAGGGTGAATCAGGGCGCCGTGAATGCGCTGAGACCTTACGGGAGCAGAATAGAAAATTTCCTTCCCGCGGATCTGGGTACCGGAGGCATCAGGCTGTTCCCCTGCATAAGCGCCATCGCCGCTTTCGGCCATACACCGGGACATACGGTTTTTCTGCTTGAGTCAGCCGGGGATAAACTCCTCATCTGGGGCGATTTGATGCACGTCCAGGATATCCAGTTCCCCCTGCCGGATGTTTCGGTTACTTACGATACCGATCCTACCGCCGCCGCCGCCATACGCAGGCGGCTCCTGGACTGGGCCGTTACCAACAACGTACCGATTGCGGGTATGCACCTGGTATACCCGGCCGTCGGCAACGTGCGGAGGGACGGAGCGGGCTACAAATTGGCTCCTTGAACTCCTTTCGATTAATCGTTATGCTATATAAATGATTAAGAATTATGCGCTTGGAGCGCTTATCTTCCTTGCCGTTGTATCCCTTGGATCGTGCGATAGACTTTCGGGGATTTTCAATATGGAGGGGAAATCTGATTCCGCGTCGGCGGAAGCCGCCGATAAGGATACCAGTTATGCATTCGGTTTGCTGCTTGCCTCTCAATTCGGGGACCTCAGTATCCGTTTTGATTACGACGAAGTGGCCCGGGGCCTTAAGGATTCGATGGAGGGCGTTAATCCGCGGATTTCCCTTGAAGAAGCCGGGATGAAAGTACAGCAGATCTTTGCCCGTGTAATGGAAAAAGAAGCCTCGGCCAATATGGAAAAGGGGAATGCCTTTTTAACTGAAAATGGTAAGAAACCGGGAATCAGCATTACCCCCAGCGGTCTTCAATATGAAGTGCTCAACGAAGGATCCGGTGAAACGCCTGGAGCCGGCGACATGGTACGGGTAAACTATGAAGGGACCTTCATAGACGGCGTTGTGTTTGACAGTTCGTACACGAGGGGGGAACCGGTTGAATTCCCCCTGAATCAGGTTATATCCGGCTGGACGGAGGGATTACAGCTCATGCGGGTGGGCAGTTCTTACCGGTTCTTTATTCCATCCAATCTGGCCTATGGGGAAGCGGGAAGAGAGGCCATCCCGCCCAATTCGGTGCTGATCTTTAAAATAGATCTGCTGGATATTATCCCCCAGGAATAGGGTTTTGCCCGGAGCTTGCTTCCAAATTATTCATTGGGCGGTTATAAAAATTTGAATGATGTCTCATTAAGGGGAAACGATGAAAAATTTATGGTGTTCTTTTGTATTGTTATTTATACTTGTATTTGTCTGCGGCGCCGAAGGTATAGCCGATGAATCGGCCGCGTTAAAAGACAGAATAGATTTAAGCTACGCCTTCGGCATGGCCATAGGGGAGGACCTTAAACAAACCGGTCTGAGTTTTTCTTACAATGCTTTTACGCGGGGGCTCAGGGACGCGCTTGAAGGCTATGAAACCAGCATTACCAAAGAAGAAGCCGTCGAAAAGGTACAAAGCGCATTCAGGGAGGCTCTGACGGAGCAGAAACGGAAGAGCCAGGAAAGGGAAGCGCACTATTTTGAGGAAAATGCCAAAAAGGAAGGGATCATAACCACGAACAGCGGGCTTCAGTACGAGGTTATCTCGGAGGGAAGCGGCCCTAAACCTTCAAAGGATACCGTGGTGGTTGTTCAGTACGAGGGCGTTTTGATCGACGGTACTGTTTTCGACAGCACTTTTCTGCGGGACGGGCCGGAGGAAATCCCCCTCAACCAGGTTATCCCCGGATGGTCCGAGGGCGTCCAGCTTATGAATACTGGCAGCGTTTACCGTTTCTATATCCCCTCCGGCTTGGCCTACGGTGAACGGGGCGGTGGCGATATAATCCCTCCCTATTCACCGCTTATCTTCCGCGTTGAGCTTATGGAAATCCTGGAAGAACTGCCAGAGGAGAAAGGCGTCTCCGAGCCTGACCAGGAGGGGTAATACCGCGCAGGCAATTGCCGGATAACAAACGGGGAAGGGTTTTTGCTTTGTTAGCTCCTTAAATTGTCAGGAAATAACAGCCGTTTTTCTTTGATCTTCTGCGGTCCCACGCCTCTACTCCGTACCGCGGCTTTTTAGGGCCTTGCCGTTCGGCGGGGACGTGCGCGCCTGTCCGGGCGTCCTCATCCCCGCCGTTCCAGGAAGTTTTCAATGATTGAACAGAGGGAATTTTCATTTATCTTAACAATGTCCTTTTCCCGGTTAAAACTTTCAGGGGAATCCGATGCGTGGGCCGTGTTGACCATGATACTGCTGCCGAATTCCCGTCTGACCGTTCCGCCGGGGGCCTTGAGCGGATCGGTAGGGCCCAGTACATCCCGTATCTTTTTAACCGCGTTTTCTCCTTCATAGATAAGTATCATACACTTGACGGCGCCGGGAACGTCGGCCTTTTCCGGCGGACAGGTTCCCGGTTTGACGCCCGACATGAATTCGACAAGCAGCCGGAACTGCTCCTCCGCATATTCCGAGCCGAAACTTTCGGTTAAAACCTCTTCAATCCGGCTGTTGAGGGGGATAAGGAATTCCCTTTCAAGCGTTTCCCTGGCCTTTCTACCGAAGACCGGGGCGAGCTTTTCTTTTAAAGCCGTTTCCACCGGCGCGTAGAATTCCAGCGCCTTGGACAGGGAAAAGCCGTACACTTTAACGCCGGTGATACGGAGGCCGGTTCTGGAAAACATATCGATTATCGTTCCGGGCCGGGACGAGGCGTATTTCCAGTTGTCCGGTTTAAGGATAACCAGGGTCTGTTCTATCTTTTCAGGGTTGCTGTAGGCTATGTTCCTGATGATGTTCTCTTTGCCTTTCAGGAACCGCGCAAAAAGACGCATGTCCCGGTCCGCGTCTTCCTGATTTCTCGGCGTTATTACCGCGGGCTCAAAGTAGGTTACCGTTCCGTGATCCTTGGGGGAAAGAATAAGATCGGCATAGGTATCCCGTATGGTTTCCCCGGTGATGGAATCGGTGTCGATATGTTCGGCGTACAGGTGGCCGCAGATATCCACCAGTTTGCCGCAGGAATTCTCCCCGCGGAAAAGGAGAAGCAGGGACCGGTGCCTTCTCCCCTCAGAAGGCGCTATCTTCTGTTCCACATAATCGGCGAGCAGAGAAATATCCCCGCTGTTGCCGCCCCGCAGATATGCTGCGTATTCCCGCGCGAAAGCCTCGTCCGGCGCGATCATCTGGGCGCCGGCCAGTTCCAGATCCAGGCGGGAAAGGAGGCGCGCGATAACCCCGCCGGTTCTGCTTTTTGCAATGGTATAAGGGCTGACTAAAACATAGGAAAGAGTTTCTTTCATGGATTCTCCAGATTTGATACGAGGAATTTGCGGGGGGTTCCGTATACTATGCACGATATTACATAGCAACCGTTTGTACGAAACCATACCAAAGCCCCGCGGGCTCCTGCCAAGATGACGTTCGATTCCCTTACAGTATCTAAAATTTAATCGAATTGTAATAGTAGCTCACGTATCAAATCGGCTCCTTTAGTACCGTCAGTTTACCGGTACAAAGACGCTTGTACGTTCCTTCGTACACGGCGCGTCTTTTAAGGCGGGCCGTCAATAAGGGCTCCCCATTATTGACAGACGCCGGTTGCCTTTTAGCCGTTAAAACTGTTCCGATGCCACGGCCAGTACCTGTCCGTCCTCGGTGTTCAATGCCCGCAGGCGCAGCCTTCTTGTTTCGTTGCTCCCGCTGACCGAGCCGGTTATAGCTATCGCGGCCCCGGCGAACTTTCCTATGGAGACGGCGGACGCATCGTCCACCTCCCCGCTCAACTGGAAATTCTGTTCCTGGCGTATTTTATCCAGTTCGCTCCGGTCCACAATGGCAAACTCCGCATTAACCAGCATATATTCCAGTTCCCCGCGATAAACACGGCCTGATCCTTATCGGCGGAAGAAACATTGACGATGGCCGTTTTTACGCCCTTTTGAAGCGAGGGGATTAATATTTGAGTTGCCTTCTCGAGCGCTTCTACGATTCCTCCCTTAGTGAAAAGATCTTCCAGCGCTACTTCGCTTACCTTTGTTAATTTAACGGCCCCCATTGTGCTTACCTTCGCCATAAAGGGAATGAGGTTCGAGTTTGATTCGACGGCTATCTCTTCCGTTACGTTGTTACGCACCCCGGCGTGAATGATATGGCGTCCGTTAGGTATCACTATTTTTGCCCGCTTCCCGTTGTCGATATGCAGTTTCAACTCGCCGTCAATAAAAATATTCATTGAATGCATCGCGCTAAAAAAATTTGCTTTTCGTTCAATGACTATTTCCGAATCGCCGTCGCCGGCCCTATCCGTCAATGCTTTAGATAGCTGGGTCGGCGGTGTGGAACAACCAGGCAAGCCGAAACCGCAAACCAGTAGTATAGCGATTAGGCCCACAAAAGTTCTTCTCTTATCCATAAATATCCTCCGTGTTAAAATTATGCTGATGCTGTTTTGTACGCCCCCATGCGCGTACCTGCATCCCGGGCAATCCGCCGTCCGTCCACGCCGGACGGCGGATTGTCTTCAAAATTCATTACGTCATAGGCGACCTCCTTCGCGCTCCGCACCCGCATCCGCCGCGGGCGTAGGGGTAAAGGGAAGCCCCCTTACCGCGGAAGCGGTTGGATATGAGGTAAAATTGATTTTAAAACGCTTATATACGCGCGGTTTTGCGGTTACCTGGAAGGGTTCTTTGAAAACTGTAGGGATACGTTCAACGTCGGTCGGGTCTGGAAAGTATCTCCGTAACCAACCGTTATAAAACCGCCTTAAATGTGCAGGGGAGGGATAGAAAATGTAACACCGCGCGCGGCTTGCGGAAGGCTTTCATCACGTTATTCCTTGTAGAGCATTATAGACCTTTTGTTCTTTTTCGGAAAGAAGCCCCCGCCTGCGGGCCCGCCAAACCGCAGCCCGCAGGCGGGGGCCCGCGCGGTTTGAGAAGCGGCGTTTTTCAGGTTTTTGCTGGGTAGAGGCCCGGTACGTCCCATTCCCTGGGCAGACGGGCGGGTATCCCCCTGGAATCCACAAAGGCCCAGGTAACCTCTGCTTCAGCGACGGTATCTCCGCCGCAGGTGATCCGCTGCCGTACCGTCCCGCTTACCGCGCCCTTCTTTACGGGCAGCGTCTCAATGGTCAGGGTGTCGTCGGTAAAGGCCGGCCTTTTGTAGTCAATTTCTATCCGGGCGATATACACACCGTAACCGGCTTTAAGCGCGGCGTTGTAATCAAAGTCTATGTCTTTTAGAAATTCGTAGCGTGCGTATTCCAGATAGTTAAGATAATTGGCGTTGTTGACGTGGCCGTAACTATCGCATTCGTAGGTACGGACCTGAATGGTGCAAACACTCATAATGTACCAGTATAATCGGGGCCTTGTTTATATTCAAGAACGGTGATATTTTTCTTAATTATGTTTAAGTACTGTCCCCAATGCGCTTCGCGGAATATCAAATTCGAGCGGAACCGTGTTTTCCGTTGCCCCGACTGCGGTTTTGTCTACTACCATAACACCGCGGCGGCGGGAGGGCTGCTTATCGCTACGGACCGGGGCGTCCTGCTGATAGAACGGGTAAAGGAACCCGCAAAGGGGAAGTTTGCCGTTCCCGGCGGTTTTGTGGATCCGGGTGAAGGCGCCGTAGAGGGCCTGCGCCGCGAGTGCCGCGAAGAGATAGGCTGGGATCCCGGCCCGGACATCAAGCTGTACGCGTCTTTCCCCAACAGCTACCCGTATAAGGGCATCGTCTACAATACCTGCGATCTTTTTTTCACCGTTTCCGCGCCGGACCTGCGGGCAAGCCGCCTTTCGGTAGACCCGCGGGAGATAGGCGGGATACGTTTTGTCCGCGCGCAAGATATAGCGCCGGATGATCTGGCCTTCGATTCCACCCGGCGGGCAATTACCGCGTTTCAATCTTTAGGGCGCTTGTAGAAAAGGCCGTTGAGCTGCTCGGTTTTAAGTACGTTGATAAACGAATGGGGATCGGCTTTTTTTATCAACGTAACCAGCCTGTTCACCTCGCTGGCGGTAACGACCGAGTAAAGCATGACGCGTTCCTTCTTTTGGTAATAGCCTATACCGGTAAAAGAAGTCGCGTCGTGGTTGGTCTCGTCGCGGATAAGGGCGTAAACCTCGTCCGCCTTGCCGGTGATAATGAGAAGCGTCCTCTGCTGATAGCCCCGGTACAGGAAACCCAAGGCCATGGTCGTGGTAAACTGAAAGATAATCGAATAGAGGGCTTTGTCCAGGGCAAACAGATAACCGGCCAGAATGAGGATGATGCAGTTCCCGGCAAAGATGTAGTTCCACGCGTCCCTGCGGTACTTTTCCGAGATAAATATGGCGATAAAATCCGTACCGCCGCTCGTCGCGTCCGCGAAAAGGCAGAGGCTGATGGAGACCGCGTTCAGTATGCCGCCGAACACCGCCGCCAAAAGCGTATCGTGGAGTTGTATGTATTCAATGAACATCGCCGGCATAAAATCGGTCAGCAGGCCGCTTACCGCAACCATCAGGCCGGAGTAGAGTGCAAACCGTTTCCCTATAGACCGGAAGCAGATAACGGCGGGTACCGCGTTCAATATATAGAGGATAACGCTGAAGGGCACGGCAATACCGGCATAGCGTTGAAGAACCTCCTGAATGAGCAGGGTTATACCGGTAAAACCGCCGGGAATAAGGGCGCCGGCACGGACAAAGGTGTTGATGTTAAAGGCCATCAGAAAAGCCCCCGTCAGTATCAACAAGAGGCGCCTTACCGTGTAAAAAGGGCCGTTCGCTTTCATAACTATGATCCGTCAGTCGGGCTTTTGATTGAGGAGGTTGAGCCTGTCCCGAATCTTAGCGGCCCGCTCGTATTCTTCCAGCGCTATTGCCTGGTCAAGCTCCCGGTGCAAAAGGGTCTCTTCCGTCAAGGGGCCCTCCTCTTTTTCAGGTTGAAGGCCGTCCGTCCCCGTACCGGCCTCCGGCTCCTGTGAAAAAGAACCGCCGTCCCGGTAGTTGTACAGCGCGTCATCATCCGTACTCCCGTTATTCATAATATAACTCATGGGGACGCCGTTTGTATCAATAAGCCGCGCGGGAATGTAAAGCGGATAATTGTCCCGTACCGCCAGCGCCAGCGCGTCCGCAGGCCGCGCGTCCAGGGCGAGGGGCGCGTCTTCGGTATAATCCCTGCCGTTTACGGATCCGCTTATAAACAGCCGGGCATGGAAAAGGCCGCCCCTCACCTTCAGCTCAATCCTGAATAAGCGCAGGCCGCACGTTTCCAGCAATACCCGGATGAGGTCGTAAGTTAAAGGCCGCGCCGCGTCTTTTTTCCCGGAACAGGCCTTTATCGTATGGAACTCCGCCTGATCGATGAAGACGGGGACCACATAATCCGAGGCATCCGGCTGTAGAAAAACGGCGCCGCCTCCGGGCTGCCGTTTGATGAACCATATCTCCGCTTTTTCAAATTGTTGCATAACCGCTCCTGTCTTTTAAGCGCAACAAACTGCTAACCGAGTAAATCCGTGAATCCCAGCAGCAGGCGGCGGCCCGCCTCCGTGCCAGAATTGAAAGCAGGCAGGTTGACTATTCCGGCAAATTGATCTTCCGCTTCCTTAATGAGGGCCAGACCCTTCTCCCGGGCTTCGGCTATGCAGCCTTCCGCGGCCAGTTCCCCGATCAAGGCCTCCACTTCAGGAACCCCGGTCCCGCCGTTCCGGGCCGCGCGGAAACAGCGGCTTACAAACTCCCTTTTGTCGGGCTTGCGGTGAAGGTACAGCAGCACCGGAAGGCTTTTCTTGCCCTCGACGACATCATCCCCGCGTTTCTTGCCGGCAACGCCGGTTTCAAGGTTCTTCACGTCGTCAAGTATCTGAAACCCCACGCCGAGGTTTTCAGACGCGCTCCCTATGCGTTCGCGCAGGGCCGCTTCTTCCCGCCGCGGAACATTCCGTACCGAAAAAGCCGCAACCGCCCCCAAAACCGCCGCAAGGCGGGCAAGGCATCCGGTTTTCATACCGCACATGGTGTAATATTCAGGCAAAGCGGGAAGGGAATCAAAGTCCCTATGCCAGGTTATATCCATAGCCTGCCCCAGATGGAGCCGTCTCAGGTAATCGCCCCAGAGCGAATACACCAGATTCTTCCTTTCCGTTGCCCTATCCGCCGGTACGTTAAGCTCTTTTACCAGATGTTCCTCCCATGAACTTAAAGAGAGCAGCGGGAGGAAGTACAGGAAACAGCCGGAATTGACGGCGGAGTCCACCCCGTATACGATGTGAACCGCCGGTTTTCCCCGGCGTTCGTCGGAATTATCTTCAATATCGTCATGAATGAGGCTTGCGTTATGGGGAAATTCCACCAAAGGCGTCAATGCCAGACCGGCATCGCCGCCGCCCAGGCTTTCGCATACCAGCACGGTAAGCAGGGGCCGCCACCGTTTTCCGCCCCGGTTTACCAGGTCCCGGGCCGGCAGGGTAAGGGAACTGAGCAAGGCCGGGGAAACCTTCCCCTCAAGGCCGGGGAAGAAATCCGAAAGCCACTCATCCCCCGGATTTTCCGGCAAATAGCGGTTTAAAACCGCGTCGATCTTTGCAATCCGTTCAATATATTCATGCTGCATGATGTATAATACACAGGGAGGCCGAAAAGGGGAAGCCTGCGGCCCGCCGGCGCGGAAGCATAAAAAAACCGGAAATACCATGCCTTGGGGCATGGTACCCCCGGTTCTGAAAGAGGGCTATTTTTAAATTCCCCGGCCTATGGGAAAATACCGCCGGAAATGGCTGGTTTCCGGCAATGGGATACAGGGTATGCCAAGAGAGGTGAGTAACATACCCCGTATGTGTTATATAGGACTTACAATAATGTTATAATTTACTAACAAAAAAATGTCAAGAGCGAATCGCGTTTTTTTTCTTTTTTATATTCGGGGGGGAGGGGAGGGGCCGCTATTCCGCCGGGCCTCTATACGCTTCTCCAGCGGTATCCATTTTGCCATAACGGCATCCATTTGGGAAATTTCAATGGGTTTGGAGATATAATCGTTAAAACCGTTCTCTATAAACATCTCTTTCATTCCCGCAAGAGCGTTTGCGGTTAGGGCGATGATGGGAACATTCCTGCGGGACGATCTGTTTTCTTCCTCCCGGATGAGCCCCGCCGCTTCTATGCCGTCCATTTCCGGCATCATGTGATCCATGAAAATAATGTCGTAATTGTTTTTTTCCGCCAGTTGTACCGCCTCCTTTCCGCTTAAAGCGGTGTCGATATCCGTTTGATATAATTCCAGAAGGCTCCTGGCTACTTCAATGTTGATGCTTATGTCGTCAACTATGAGTATCTTCGCCGACGGGGCGGTAAAGGAGATTCCCGTATTTTCCTGAAAACAGCTTTCCGTTATACCGTTAAGGATATTGGCGATGGGAGCCGTATAGGTTGGAATACTTAACATGGGGGTATTTTGGAACGTGTCTATGTCGTCAAGGCTTGCCAGAAGCACCGGAACGGTTTTCAAATTTTTTGTTTGTATGTGTTCCAAAACTTTTTCGGCCATGTCGGGAGACGTGAAGACAAATGAATAATCTTTTTTTTCAAGTAAAACGCATAGATCTTCCCCCGATGTTTTTGTAACATCCACGCCCAAGTTTTGAAAGGAATAGAGTAGAGAATCCGCGTATATTTCCCGCCGTTCATAAAGCAATACCTTCACGGATTCGGCGTTCCGTATCTTGGCGATGGGTTGAGGATCCTTAACGGTTTGGGGTATGGTAACGGTGAATGTGCTTCCCTTTTCATAGATGCTTTCCACGGTAATGTCTCCGCCCATAAGCCGGCAAAGATTCCGGCTTATGGCAAGCCCCAGGCCCGTTCCCTCTATCCCCCTGTTTTTATGGCTGTCAAATTGAATGTAGTCGGTGAATAGTTTTTCCATATCCTCTTTTTTTATCCCTACTCCCGTATCCGTTATTTTAAAGGTCAATATAATGCTGTTCCCCGTATGTTCCTCCGCAGCCCGTTGGGGCAGTTCCATGGTAACGGTTAAACTCATGTAACCTTCCCTGGTGTATTTAACCGCGTTGCCCAGGATGTTAAGCAGGATCTGTCTGATACGGACTACGTCCCCGATCATGGCGTTTGGAATATTGGAGTCTATCCCGGTGATAAAACGGATGTGTCTTCCCTCAAGGCGCATACGGATTATATTGATACAGTCGTCGATGAGGGATATAAAAGAATATTCGGTATTTTGAATGGTCATTTTGCCCGATTCAATTTTTGAAATATCGAGAATATCGTTGATGATGGAAAGCAGGTTTAACCCCGCCTGGCGTATGTTTAAAACATATTTTTTTGCGGTCTCGGGCAGTTCCTGCCGCAGTGCCAGATCGCTCATGCCGATAATGGCATTCATGGGGGTGCGGATTTCATGGCTTGTATTGGCAAGAAAATTACTCTTCGCAATGCTGGCAAGTTCACTTTTCAAGGCGCTTTTACGGTATAATTGCATACTCAGGCCGCCCATAACGATAGAAACAAACAGCGCGATAAATTGTACGGTATTAAGTAAAAAGGTGTCCTTATGTTGGGCGAGGATCACCTCGTCGGTGATGTCGACTCCGGCCACACAGTACAGCTTCCCTTCCGCATCGTAAACGGGGGCAAGGGCGGAAAGCAAACCGTCCCAGGTGGGAGTGTATTGTCCAAGATCGGTAATCGTCGGTTTACCGGAAAGGACTGCCAGGGCTATCCCGTCTATTTCAAAAAAATTGGCGGGGGTCATTTGGGTTGCGGGGTCCAAATCGTTATCAACAATGTACTGTATCCTGCCGTCCCCGAAATCCCGCCAGTAATACACGTAGAGGACATTATATTTTTGGGCAAACGCCATCAGCTTTGCCCGCAAGGTTTCGTATTCGGGCGTGTTAATATCCGCCTGACTGTGATAGCGGTCAAGGTTTTCGGCGGGAATATATTCCGACGCGGCTATGGCGGTACTGAGAAGGTGGTATTGGATGGCGTTTTCCATCATCGCAACGGTATGCCCCCTGATCTTGTTGGCAATGAGGGAGAGCAGTAAAACTATAAACGAGGAAATAAAAAATAAAACCGGAACAAGATTCTTTTTATTCAACGAAACGCTTTCCTTCTGAGCGCAATTAATCTTTGCATTTTTCATAGTATCTTTCTTCAATCACGTATGCCGCTCTCCAAAAAGAGCCGTTCCGATGCGGACGAGGGTTGAACCTTCCTCAATGGCAATCTCAAAATCATTGGACATTCCCATGGAAAGGCACGACCAGCAGGCTTCCGGGAAACGCGCGCTCAGACGCTCCGCCGCCGCCCTGAGCGCGCGGAAAGACGCGCGGATGCGCCCCTCATCGCCGGTAAAGGGCGCCATGGTCATAAGCCCCGCGGGGATAAGCGCCGGACACGAGAGCAGCCTCTCCGCCGCCCGGCAAAGGCTGTCCGTATCCGGGAATCCGGCCTTTGAATCCTCCCCCGTATGCAGTTCAAGCAGCACCTGCAAGGGTTCGCTACGCCTGGCAGCCGCCGTTCCCAGTTCCTCAATCAACGCTTCCCGGTCCACCGACTGGATAAGGTCAAAGAAAGCCGCCGCCGTTTTGGCCTTGTTGCGCTGCAAAGAACCAATCAGGTGCAGCTCCGCCCCCGGATGCCTTGCCCGGAAATCGGCGAATTTCGCCGCCGCCTCCTGCACCCGGTTTTCACCGAAAAGCCGGATTCCCGCCTGCCACGCCTCTTCGATCTCAGGAAGCGTATGGAATTTCGACACCGCCATAAGCCGTACCTCGGACGGCCTCCTGCCCGCGCGAAGGCAGGCTTCGCCGATACGCTCGTTTATACGTTTTACCGCTTCGGAAATAGCCAAGAAATGCTCCTTTATTTGGAATACCAAATTTTTTGAAAGTAACGCCCGCGCCGGCCGTCAAAACATCGCCGATCCCCCCGCGAGTACCCAGCTTGCCAGAATTGCCGTCATAAAGGAACCCGCGTAGATCCGCCCCGTTTTACGGTAAAGATAGGTGGACAGAAAGAAGAACACCGCAAACTGGGGGATGAGGAGGATCATCACCGACATGAAGGGCCCGCCGAAAAGGGGGGAAAAGAGCAGGTCCGCTCCGGGGCCGAGCCCCAGGAAAAACGGGATATACTCAATCAATACAATGAGGAAGACCCCGCCCAGCATGATAAAAACGGCGTAGCCCCACCATGCAAGCTGGGTCCCGGCGGGGGTCTTTTTTTCGGGAAGCCGCATCTGCCCGTAGAGCTTGACCCCGGCGTTCACCGTAAAAAAAGCGGCGTAGAAGGGCAGGTAGACAAAGAATTGCCCCAGCCTTTCGGCCGTAAAGGGTTTGAAGAAGGGCCAGATAAACCGGAAGTCCAGTTGAAACAGGGCGGAGCCGATACTGACGAATCCGTACATCATGCCGGTAAGCAGAAAGGCCGCCAAGACCGACTTGCCGATGACGGCCCCTTTGATCCTGTCGGGCTGTTCCTTATCCGCAAGGCCGAGATCGTAGAGGTTTATCCCCATGCGTTTTCCCCCGCCCCTTTTGTACCAGAAAAGGAGCATGGCAAGGGCGGTGAGCATCAGGAAGGTGAGCCAGGTAATAAAGCCGTTGCCGACGGTCATGCGGAAGATGCTTTCCGGTACCGGTAAAAGGCCGTGGCCAAGCTGGCAGAGGAAGGGGAAGGTCAGGCCGCTTATCAGGATGGAAAGCAGCGCGGTTTGCCGCCGGCTTTTCGGGGAAAGCAGTTTGTGCGGTTCCCGTTCCGCGTCCTGGACGAGGGGGGCGAAAAATTTAAGGCGGGTAAGCAGGAGAAAGGCGGGCAGCATGGAAACCAGGGCCGCAAGCATGGCCGCCAGAACCAGGACTTCCTTGATCATATAGATATGATCCGAATCCGCCAGGGAGGTTTGGACATCCAGCGCGCCGGTAAACCAGTACATGGCGGCGTTTAAAGCGTGCCCGTCGTGGGTGGCCAGGCGGTGGTTGTTCTGCACAAGCTCCATCCGCCGGGCGCTGCCGTCTGCGAAAGAGCCGTAGGTACGGTTCCATTCCACCGGGGCATCCTGCCCCATAAAATCGCGGTACCGCAGGGGCGTCTGTTCAAGCCCCATCACATCCCGTTGATAATCCCGAAAGTAGTCGAATTCATCATACCGGGCCTGGATCAGCAGCACGTTGTTAAAGGTGATGTTTACCGCATCATAATAATCGGGCACAAGCATCTCCCCGCACTGGAGGATTATGGCCCGGTGTTCGGGGAAGGCGGCCCCCACGGTCCAGGACGACCAGGTCCCCATGGAATGTCCGGTAACGCCGATTCTGGAGGAATCCACAAAGTCCAGGGATTGCAGGAAACGGTAGGCGTCCTTGCCGCCCATAGAACTGTCCTTAATCCCCGTAGAAATATCGGGCTTAAAAAATTCCAGGGTGCTGAAATTCATCATGGTAAGGAAGCGTTCGGGACCGGAGATGGTTTTCCGTAAGTTGCTGAGTTTCCGGTTGGTATACCCGCGGGCCCGCATTCCGATGGAAGTACCGCCGTGGCCGTATTCGTCTATCGAGAGGGCGGCGATACCCCGGCGGGCAAGTTCAATGCCGTAGGCCGCGGAGGTTTCCTTGTCGTTTTGATAACCGTGCATGACCAGTACCGCCGGGACGGGCCGTTGCGCGGAGGCTCCGGCGGGAACATAGAGTTTATAGGTGATAAAACCTTCCGGCGTTTCAAGATACCCGGTATCGACCTTGATCGTGCCGAAAGCGGTCTGCACCAGCGAGGCAACATACATGGAAGCCGCCGCAACCGCAATACAGATGGAAAAAACGATAAGGGGTTTGGAAATCCGTTTCATAAAACATCCTCCTGCATAAAACATCCGCCCGGTTTCAAATATCCGCCGGCGTTTGTTTTCCGGGATATTGGCATGGACACTCGTTTTACCTGCATGACAAAAGTTTACCCGTTATGACGCGCCGCGGCAAGACCTCGCGGAATTTCATTCGGCGCTTCAGCGTTAATACCGCCGAAAACCGCCCTCCGTACACCATTCCCCGTATTCCCCCTTTCCAAAAAAGCGTCAAAGGTCTATAATTACCGTAAAGTTCCGATTTTCTGTATTTTAGGAAAAAACCAAGGAGGCAAACATGGCAAGTAAAAAAGTTCCCGCGGGGATTGCCGCGCTTCTCCTGCTGCTTGCTTCCTGCGACTACGCCCCCGGCGCTTTCAAATGGGTTGATTATGACCTGCGCGGCAGATGGGAATGTACGGAAGAGGCCCCTTGGCCCGAGAGCCAGTGGTGGAAAAAGGAAAAGGGAACCCTCGTGTTGGATTACGACACCATCACCATAACCGGCCCCGTGGCGCATTTGCGGGGCTTTACCCGCGATATTCCCCTGGAAGCCTACACGGAAGAGGGCGAAGACGGCGAACCCGGCCTGCTCTACATCAGAGACAGGGGTGTATTGCAAAGCCCCGTCGGTTACCGGTACTGGCTATCGGGCGGCTATCCCAAAGTCAAAATGCTCACCCTTACCGGCGGCGGCGCTGTCGATGAGACCTTCAAACGGATTGAAGAATGAGCCTCGGCGTACCCATAACACAGGAAACCAGCCCGTTCGGGCGGTTAAACCGCATAGCGGTTATATTATTACATATAATTGGAGGTTTATAGTTATGAAAAAAATAGTATTGTGCATTGTTGCCTTGCTCGCGGCTGTTATAGCCTGCACAAGCAGCAGCGCGCCCGTACCGGCGGTACAGGAGACTTCCCCCGTAACGGACAAGGACTCGGTAAGAAAACCGGCGGACTCCGCGGCGAAGGCCGAGATTATTCTTGCCCAGATGTCCGCGATGGATCTGGACGCGGCAATCAAAGCGGCGGCGCTCAAAATGGGGACGAATCTGCCGGCAAAGACCGAGGTGGCTCTGGTCAGCCTGGCTTCGACTTCGACGCTGTTTTCCGAATATGTTATCTCGCGGCTTGAGGCGGCGCTGGTGGACGACGGAAAGCTCATTGTGCTGGATCGGGCGAACCTGGACCGTGTCCGCGAGGAGCAGGGCTTCCAGATTTCCGGCGAGGTGGACGACAATTCGGCCAAAGCCATCGGCAGGCTGCTGGGAGCGGGCGCCATCGTTACCGGCTCGTTTATCAACCTGGGGGACGTATACGGCCTAAGCCTCAAAGCCATCAACATGGAAACCGCGGCGATAGCCGCGTCCTACCCCGCGGACATCGCCAAAAGCATACGGATAGAGACTTTACTCGCCAGTGGCGGTACGACGGCTAGACCGGCTGCGGCTAAACCGGCTGCATCTCCCGTGCAGGCAACTCCGGCGGCGCGGCCGCCCGCGTCCGTTACCTACAAAATCGGCGACACCGGCCCCGCCGGCGGGCTTATCTTCTACGACAAGGGGAATAATTCCGGCGGCTGGCGGTATCTGGAAGCGGCGCCGGAAGATATTAGTCGCAGGTTAGCTGAAACTGAGGAGGGGATTGGGATCGAAGCGCAGCGTGCCGTGGGAACAGGAAAGGCAAACACACAGGCCATCATGGTTCAGGCAAACAACCGGGGCGGCGGGTTTGGCTGGGCGGCCCAGGCCTGCGATGCCCTGGAAGTCAACGGTTTTGACGACTGGTTCCTTCCTTCCCGGGATGAACTTCACTATATGTACGGTAATCTGCACATGCGGAACCTTGGCGGCTTCAGTCTCGACTGGTATTGGTCGTCAACCTATTCGCATTATAACGAGCGAGAGCTTTATACCTATGCTAATAGGCATTATTGGTGGGCGGAAAACTTTTCAAATGGAAAGCAAGCAGCTCAGTGTGGAAATAGATATGCCGGTAGTTATGGCGGTGATATAAACAACTTATTTCGTATCCGTCCCATCCGGCAGTTTTAGCAGCCTGTTGTACTTGTGGATTTTTATACGATTCTGCGCTGAAGCGCAACAAACTGTTCTGAGAAAAGCGGGCTTTATACCGCTTTTCTCAGAACAGTTTCCGAAACCGACCGGCTTTTGGGAAAGGCTCTATACAGATAACTTTGCACCGTTCACGGATCGTCCAATACGTACCGAAGAATGATGGCGGCGACAACCTTTTGCGTACCGCTCCGCCTGCGCTTCGTACCCCTTTCCTTGCATAACAATAATTTTTTTGGTATCTTTGTTTCATTAACATACAGGAAAGCCATGAATATTACCGAAGATTTTATCGCCCGGTTTACCGGAAACCCGTCTACCGTTACAAACGGCAGGCAGCTTGCGGGCAAGGGGAGTTTTGTTTCTCTCAATATCAACAAAGAAGGCGACCTGCTCTTTGGAAGCTGCGCCGGAAGCGGCAAGACCCCCTATGCGTGTTCCGTTGATTTTTCCGACCCCGCGAACCCGGTACCGCGCTGTTCCTGCCCAAGCCGGCAGATACCCTGCAAACATGTAGCGGGGCTGCTCTTCTGCCGCCTCCAGGGCAAGGATTTCACCGTGGCGGAGGCCCCCGCGGATATTACCGGTAAGCGGAACAAAATACGGCAGCGGGAGGAGAGAAAGGCCGAAAAGGAAAAGGCCGCGGCGGAAGGCAGGAACAGCGGGGAGGGGCCTCAAAAGGTTCCGTCCGGCGCGAAGAGCAGGAACGCGGCGGCCCTTAAAAAATGCCGTGTTCAGCTTGAAGGCATAAGCCTTGCCGAAAAGATACTCCACAACATCATGCTTATCGGCCTTCACCGCATGGATATGAAAAACCGGGAACTCTACATGGATCAGGCAAAAGAGTTAGGCAACTACTCCATAGAGGGGATTCAGGCAAGCCTCAATGCCGTGATCCTCTCCGCGGTTGAAGCCCAGAAGGGCTCGTCCGGGGGCCAGGACTTTACCGAAACCATAGGAAACGTAAACTACCTCTACGCCCTCCTTAAAAAGAGCCGCTCCTATACGGAACATAAAGCCGCCTTTTACGGGGAGCTTGCCGCCGCATACCAGGAACAGGCCGCCCCCGGCGCGGACGGGGAGGCCGCCGAAACGGACGCGGCCAAAGCCTTCAGGGAGGCGAGGCTGCATTCGTCCATTGAGGAACAGATGGGCTACGCGTGGAAACTTACCGAACTGCTTGAGGAAGGGCTCTTTGTAAAGGATGCGGAGATGCTGCAGGTAGGCTTCGAGGTCATTGAGGACAATGCGGGCCGCCAGTTTATAGACGAAGGCATCTGGCTGTGCCTGACAAACGGGCGGATATACCGCACGCAGAATCTCCGTCCCTTTAAGGCCCTCAAACACATACCCCCCGACGACAGCCGCTTCTCCCTGCTCCGTATCGGAATGCTCTACGTGTATCCGGGCGATAATCCGCCCCGTGTCCGCTGGGACGCGTGCGAGGGCCGGCCCGTAAGCGCGGAAGACCTGAAAAAAGCCGCCGCGTCAGGCGCGGATGACTTTGCCGGCGTTATCAAGGCGGTCAAGAACCAGATACGTTCACCGCTTGCCTGCAAGAACCCCGTCTTCGCCCTCAAAACGGCCGGGTTTATGACCGAGGGGGATTCCGCCGGGGACGCCGGGGGGACGGTTCATGTTTGCGATGGGAAGGGCGCGGGGATTCCGCTTAAACTTACCAATTTCGGCGGCCTTATCAGGGAAATCAGCAGGGAACAGGCCGAGGGGAACACCCTCATCGTGCGTTTCGACCAGGACATGAAAACCGACATGCTCCGGGCCGTTCCCATCGCGCTGATCACGGACGAACAGGTTTTACGGTTTACCTATTAGGAGGACGGTTATGGCTTTGGCAATATTGAACGAGATACAGGAAGAACTTAACCGCCTGTGCATAGCGGGCAGTTCCCTTGCCGCAGGCGATCCGCGGATAAAGAAATTCGCCGCCCCCCTGCGCAAGCTGGGGGAAAAGGCGCCGGTCTTCAATGCCCTTGCCGAAAGGCTTGAGGCCCTTTGCGGCGGGGACGGGAAGGCCGGCCCGGAAGCGCTCCTCGAAGCGGGCGTTCTGCTCTACAGCCTGCGCTATACCCAGGGCAGTACCGATACGGGCGGCGGGCTTTCGGAAATGGCCTACGCTTCCCGTCCCCTTAAACAGCACGGCATACCCTGGTCCAGGTTTGAGCAGCTTGGGAGCAGGGAGGCCGGCGGCAAAGAGGCCGTGGAAGCCCTCTACAATGAGGGGATCTATACCGATCACCGCTTGTTTCCCTTTTACTGTTCGTTTTTCTTCCTCAAAAATAATCCCGCATATACGACGGTAACGGAAACGATCATCCCCGCGCTGGGAAAGGAGATAGTTCCCGCGCTCAAGGCGGTCCTCGATCTTAAAGGAAATGTCCAACATGCGGCTGTTTTCAGGGCCATTTGCCGTATTGAAGGAAAGGCCGTGTACCCGCTTGCGGAAAAGGCCCTCTCCGAAGGGGAAACCGAGGTAAAAGCCGAAGCCCTGCGCTGTCTGTGGGAGGATTCCCGCTACGAGGAAACGCTCGTTGCGTTTGCCGGGGACAGAAAGGCCGAGATACGGGAAGCGGCCTATACGGCCCTTGCCAAAATGAAGTCGGCAAAGGTTGAAGCCCTGTTGCTTGCGGAACTGGACAAAAAGCAGATAAGCGCCCTGGAGATACCTTTAAGCCTTATAGAAAGTTCAGCCGTTTATGACAAGATGATAGGCACGGCATCTCGTCTTATTGACAACCTGATACCCGCTCCGGGCGGGGCGGCGCTTCCCGCGGGGGAGAAGGACGCGGCAAAACTGAAAGTCCTGCTCCGGGTATTTGCCCGCCGTCATGAAGAAGCCGGCCTCGAAACGGTAAAGAACATCCTGTACGACAAGGATACATACGCAAAAACGGCGCATATTCTTGACCTTACCGGCCTCTATGAACTGCTCTTCGGCAGGGGGGACGCGCCGCCGCCTTCAAGGGCGAAGCTGGAAATCCTCTGCAATCTTCCCGAACACGACGATTATGCGCTGCGTTACCGGGTACTCTCCGCCGCAAGGATCCATTCCCCGGGGGAAGTATACGATATGCTTGCGCCTGTTCTTAAAAAATTGAAGCGCGGCAGCTTTGCCTTTGCAAACCACCTGGCCGAAGCCTACGGCAATTTGAATTATCTTTCATCAATTTTGTTATCCCCTCCCGATAGTGAAAAGAAATGGGACCGGCGCTGGGCGGGATTGTTCCTGTCCAGGGACGGCAATTACACCCGCCCGGCAATTTACTTTATCTATGACGACGACGATGCCGTGTGGAAGAAGCTCTTCGCGGTGGAACTGCGGGAAGCGGAACAGGCGCTCAAAAAAGGCGGGAACATTTCCGTTTACCATTACGGTAAATTGCTGTGCCTCGCCTTTGACCGCAAACGCCCGGAGGCGGAAGAATACTACAACAAGTTTATCGCCGCAGGATTATCCCAAAGCCAACTGGACGAGGCTATACGGAACGCGGCAATATAGGAGCCTGTCGCGCTGAAGTGCAACAGGCTGATCGGGGCTCAACATCGGCCCTTTACAGGAAAAGCGATGGCATCCATTCCGACCGGGCAAAAAACGGCGTATATACGTCTTGCCGCAATCACCGCTCTGGCGGGCAACGCGCTGCTCGCCGCCCTCAAGATAGCCGCCGGCATTGTTTCCGGCAGCGACGCCCTCATAGGAGACGGCATCGACTCCTCGACGGATGTGCTTATTGCGGTTATCACGCTTGTACTTATCAAGATTATAGCCCGGCCTGCCGATTTGGGGCATCCCTGGGGGCACGGCAGGGCGGAAACGGTGGCGACCGCGCTTCTGTCGTTCCTCATCTTTTTTGCGGGGGCGCAGCTTATCTTCAATTCGGCGCTCAGCCTTATCTCCCGCCGGGAAGAGGCCGTTCCTTCCGGCGGTGCGGTAATCGTCGCGCTTGTCTCCATTGCCGGCAAGGTCTTTCTCGCGTGGAGCCAGTACTTCTTCGGCAGAAAAGCGGATTCCGCCCTTCTCAAGGCCAACGCAAAGAACATGGCGGGAGACGTGCTTGTCTCCCTGGCGGTTCTTATCGGGCTCGGCCTTTCCGCGCTTACCGGTATAGGCGCGGTGGATTCTATCGCCGCGCTGCTCATAGGTATATGGATTATACGAACGGCGGTGAATATCTTTATCGAGGCGAATCTTGAATTGATGGACGGCAGCGCCAATACCGAGTCCTATAAAATTGTTTTTGACGCGGTCAAATCGGTAAAAGGCGCGGCCAGCCCGCACCGTACCAGGATGCGCCGTATCGCGGGATTCTGGGACATTGATATTGACATCGAAGTTGATCCGCTGCTGAGGGTTGACCAAGCTCATGCCATCGCGTCGCAGCTTGAAAACGAAATTAAAATGCGGCTGGATAATGTCTATGATATAATGATCCACATCGAACCGCGGGGAGACAGCAAGGCGGGGGAGGGCTACGGCCTCTGTGAAGAGGATATCGACAGGTAAAATCCCCGGGCAGCAGCACTTGCTTTTCGTGCGCCAAAATTTCCCTTTTTAGTTGACACCCCTGCCCCCCGCATGGTAGAGTTTCCCCATGTTGCACAGCCCGGAAAAAAATAACGAATTCTTTCTGACATTGCTCAAATTCGCCCGGCTTGGCTCGGTTTTTGCTCTCTCTCTCTCTCTCTCTCTCTCTCTCTCTCTCTCTCTCTCTCTCATATAAGACTCACCTGAATCTCTTATTAGGCACAGGGCGCTCCGGCGTAGTACGCCTGCGTCTCCTGTCCGGGGATAGATCTGTCCGCAGGACGCCAATGACCTCCACCATAAAGAGCCTTCAAAACCCGTCCGGGTTTCCGGGCGTAATGTAATTTTTAAGGAGAAAAGCATGAAGAATGTACGGAAGATCGCCGGGACGGGCATTGCCCTGCTGACGGCGTTGTGCGTAATGACGCTGTGCGTTACGGCCTGCGAGAGCCCTGCGGGGAGCAATGACAGAGCGGTTACGGGGGTAAGCCTGAATAAAACTACGCTGTCTGTGGCTGTGGGCGGAACGGAAACCCTGAATGCCACGGTAGCGCCCGCGGACGCCGCGAACAAAAACGTTACCTGGACCAGCAGCGACCCGGCAAAAGCGACCGTCAGCGGGAGCGGTGTAGTAACCGGCGTGGCTGAAGGAACGACGACAATTACCGTAACCACGGTGGACGGCGGCTATACGGCAACCTGCACCATAACGGTAACACCCCCCGTGGACGTTACCGGGGTAAGCCTGAACAAGACTACGCTGTCCGTGTATGTGGGCGATACGGAAACCCTCACCGCCACGATAACGCCCGCAAACGCCACAAACAAAGCGGTGAGCTGGACCAGCGATAATGAAGGTGTAGCAACCGTCAGCGCTGCTGGGGTAGTAAAAGGCGTGGCTGAAGGGACGGCGACGATTACCGTAACCACGGCAGACGGCGGCTATACGGCAACCTGCGCCGTAACGGTAACGATTCCTTCCGCCGGCGCTTTATCGACCCGTACTCTGAGCGGCATAAGCGTTCCCTTCCGGTACGTTCCCGCCGGGAGTTTTCAGCGGGACGGTACGGCAGCAAATGTAAGCATCATCACCGGGGGCTACTGGATGGGCGAGACCGAAGTAACCCAGGAATTGTTCCAGGCGGTGATGGGAACCAATCCCAGCAGTTTTACCAGCGGGGCGGCTGCCGGTGAGACCCAGAACTGGCGGCCTGTGGAGAATATAAACTGGTATCATGCTATTGCCTTTTGCAACAAGCTGAGCATAGCCAACGGGAAGGAGCCGGTGTATAGCGTAAGCGGGGTAAGCGATTGGGCAGCACTGGCCTATAATTCCATACCAGCAAGCAATAGCGCCGACTGGAACGCCGCTACATGGGACAAGAGCACAAACGGGTACCGGCTGCCCACGGAGATGGAGTGGATGTGGGCGGCCATGGGGGCGGATACGGCGGCACAGCCCAATACCACGGGGCGCACTAAAGCCTTTGCGGGGAGTACCGGGAGTAACAGCATAAACGATTATGCCTGGTATGATACTAATTCCGACAGTAAAACCCATGAGGTAGGGAAGAAGAACGCCAATGAGTTAGAGCTTAAAGACATGAGCGGGAACGTGTTCGAGTGGTGCTGGGACTGGTATGACAGCTATCCCGCCGGGGAAAGGACCGACTATGATGGAGCCGCTTCAGGTGCGGACCGGGTGTTCCGGGGCGGTAGTTGGTACTACAGTGCGTCCTACTGCGCGGTGTCCTGTCGGTTCAGCGCCTACCCCGACGCCGGGGCCACGTATCTGGGTTTCCGGGTGGTGTGTCCCTGAGTTCCGCAAAAATTTCGGGGCTGTCCCGGAGTGGAGGCGTGGCGGCCCTAGCAGCCTGTCGCACTTGTGGATTTTTTGCATCGGACTTT
>JAISNI010000071.1 GCA_031276295.1 Treponema sp. | reverse complement strand
AGCCAGGAAAGCAAAACCATGCCGCTTCTGATTACCGGGCTTACATCGGGGTATACCACCGACTATGGTATGTTGATGCTTGCGGTAAGCATCTGTACGCTGCCTACGGTACTGCTGTTTATTACGCAGCAAAAACGTTTTGTTGCCGGTATTCTGGGCTCGGTTAAATAGAGATCGGGGGCGGTTTTCCCCTGTCAACAAGTTAAGGATTCCTAGCAGTCTGTTGTACTTGTGGATTTTTTGCGCTTGATGCCGCAAAAAATCCCCGATTATCGGGCTGCGCGTACCTTTGGTACGACAGACCTTTGGTCTGAACGCAGTTTGTAGGGTAAAAAATCGGCTGAAAGCCGATTTGTTGGGGTCTTATGCGCGAAGCGCAACAAACTGCTAGGCAGGGCATCGGCGTTTACTCTTTAAAGTTGGAAAAGCGTCAAAAAAAAGAATTTTTAACCACAAAGGCGGCGAACCGTAGGTTCGACGAACCTGTGGTTCGCGGATACATCAAGCACCGATTCCTCTTTCCTTGGTGCGCTCGAACCGAAGGTTCGTTTGTGGTTAGTTTTTTCTTCAAAACGCTTGGATTTTGAGGAAATTTTGGCGTTCAAAAGTAAACGCTGATGCCCTGGATTCATGGGGCTCGAAAAAAGGAGTGGGGGTAGCGGAAAACCCGCGAAGCGGGGTTGGAGCCAGGGGGAGCAGCGGAAAAAAATGCGGAATGTATGGCAAAATTTGTTATACTTTGCCATCAATAGCGCTCCCCCTTCTTGACTTGTTGACAGTGACGGCCTTCCCCCTCCAAAACTTTTATCATTGCCGGATAACGGCGGGGGTGCTATACTGTTCCCATGGACGCACGGCGGCTCTTTTGTCAGATTATCCCGGCGGGTATTGTCTCCGCTTTTATGATAGGCGCCGCGCTTATGTTCGCCTTTACCTACGGCGGCGCGCAAAGGGTTCCGCTTTTCTTTGAGCTTGGCGAGGCGGACAACCGGCTTATGTTCCTGCTCAATTACGCGGTTTCCCAGGTTATTTACGGCGCGGCCCTTTTGGGGTGTCTCTATGGCAGGGTTTTTGTGTTTCGCGGCATCTGCCTTTTCATAGCCTTCGCCGCCGCGGTTATCTCCGGTTACGTCCTGGATGATCTCTTTACAATCAACCTGTGCATTTACAGTTCCTATGTACTTATGACGGCGGTTTCCTTTTCTCCTCCCAAAAATTATATCATAAGCGGTGTATCCATAGGGCTGTTTGTGGTTTTTCTGTTTCATCCGCCCTTCATGGGGTCCGCCCTGCCGGGTCTGCGCTTTGCGGAGTATGCCATCGATCAGATTATCCTCCTGGTACTGTATATGGCGCTCCTTGCCGCGGCCATGTCCATGATTCGTTATCTGGCGGAACGATACCGGGAGAGTACGGCGGAGGTGGTTCATCTGAATCAGGTAGGGACCAAGATGCTGCTCTTTAATCACCGTCTGCAGGAATACACAAAAAATTACGGCGACGAAGCGGTTAAGAAAGACCGGATGCGTTTTACGAGCGAGCTTCACGACAGCTGCGGGTATGTATTCACCAATATCATTGCCATTACCGACGCGGCGATGAGCTGGCCTTCGATGGATGCGCGGAAAATGCAGGATACCTTCCAGATTATACAAAATCAGGCACGGGAGGGGCTCAAGAATACGCGGGAAATTCTGCACACGATTCGGGAGATTCAGGCCCCCGCTTCAGAAAGCATAGAAACCATTTACGAAATGAAGTCGATATTTGAGGAGGTAACGGGAATAAAGGTAGTAATAGAAACGGGAAACATCCGGTGGGATTATGGGCCGGAAGTGAACCGTTCCCTTATCCGCATTATCCAGGAAGGTTTTACCAATTCGGTGCGTCATGGGAAAGCTACCGGAATTACTATTCGGTTTTGGGAATTGCCGGGTATACTGGAAATGCTGCTGAGGGACAACGGCGTCGGCGCGCAGGATATTGTTAAAGGAATTGGCATTGCGGGAATGGAGGAACGTCTTGCGGCGCTGGGAGGAAAGCTGGAAGTTTCGTCCCCTGAAGATGGCGGCTTTGCCCTTAAAGTGACTATACCGGTTTAACGGAGAAGCGGATGGCAAAACTCGACATACTGCTGGCTGACGATCAAAGCCTCTTTGCGGAAAGCCTGCGCACGTCCCTCAATCATTACGCGGAAGACATGAACGTTGTCGGCATCGCGCATAACGGAGAAGAAGCGGTGGCGATGGCAGCGCGGCATCGGCCCGATGTAATATTGATGGACATAAAAATGCCGCGGATGGACGGCGTTGAAGCGGTGCGGGAAATAAAACCAAAATATCCTGATATAAAGATCATCATGCTTTCTACCTATCACGAGGATATGCTGGTCCGTTCCTCCCTCCGCGCCGGCGCTTCCGGGTATTTGCTGAAGGACATTTCACCCACCGAACTGATTACGGCGATCCGGGCGCTGGGCAGCGGGATTATGCAGATTTCCCCGGATATTGTCCGCCAGCTTGTGCAGGAACGGTACGGGCCGTCCCCGTGTTTGCCCCCCGCGGCGGCGGAACCTCCGGCGCGTCAAAACAGTATAGACGCCCAGTCCTTTGAGTGGCTGGATTCCCTTACCCGCCGGGAACGGGAAATCTTTACGCTTCTGGTTCTGGGGTATGAAAATGAACAGATAGCCGGCAAATTCGATCTTGCCCTCCAGACGGTTAGAAACCAGGTAAGCACAATCTACGCAAAGCTGGGGGTAAAAAACCGGTTTGAAATTATCCGGCTGGCAAACCGGAGCGGGAAGTAGTACCTTGATT
>JAISNI010000044.1 GCA_031276295.1 Treponema sp. | reverse complement strand
TATGCGGAAACGCCGCTGGCCAATCTGTCCCGGCTAGCCGCGTATCTGGGGATCAAAGGGCTCTATGTAAAAGACGAATCTTTCCGCTTCGGCCTCAACGCCTTCAAGGTGCTGGGGGGGTCCTACGCCATCGCCAAATACATAGCCCGGCGGCTGGGCAAGGACATATCCGAAATCGATTATGCAGCCCTTGTTTCCAACGAGACCAAACAAAAGCTGGGGGACATCACCTTTTACACCGCCACCGACGGGAACCACGGCCGGGGAGTCGCCTGGGCGGCCAACAAGCTCCGCCAAAAATCGGTGGTTCTTATGCCCAAAGGTTCTTCCCAGGCCCGGCTGCAAAATATTTTGAACGAGGGGGCCCAGGCGGAAATTACGGACCTGAACTACGACGATGCGGTGCGCTTGGCCAATTCCCGGGCCGCCAAAGACCCCAATGGGGTGATGGTCCAGGACACCGCCTGGGACGGTTACGAGGAAATTCCCGGCTGGATCATGCAGGGCTACGGGTCCATGTCCTACGAGGCCTGGAACCAGCTCAAAGCCGCGGGGGTAGAACGGCCCACCCACATCTTTATCCAGGCCGGGGTGGGCTCCCTGGCGGGATCGGTGGCGGGCTTTTTCGCCAACCTCTTCCCCCACAATATGCCCATCAACACGGTGGTGGAAGCCTCCGCCGCGGACTGCCTCTATGTCTCCGCCCTGGCGGGAAAGCTGACGCCCGTGGGGGGCAGCCTTAGCACTATTATGGCGGGTCTTGCCTGCGGGGAAGGGAACACCATCGCCTGGGAAATTCTGAAAAACCGGGCCCGCTTTTTCGTGTCCGCCCCTGACTGGGTGGCTGCCCGGGGGATGCGGGTTTTGGGGGCCCCCCTCAAGGGAGACCCCAGGGTTATCTCAGGCGAATCCGGCGCGGTAACCGCGGGCCTGGTGTTAAGCCTCCTCAGACACGACAACTACCAGGATCTGCGGGAAGCCCTGGGCCTGAACGCCGATTCGGTGGCGCTGCTCTTTAGCACCGAGGGAGACACGGATCCGGAAAAATACCGGGACATAGTCTGGGACGGGGGGTGCCTGGCACCATAGGCGTTTGCTCTGCTTTTCGGGGAGCCGGACATCCTCCGTGAACTGTATGGGGCTCTCTGCGGCGTTCCGCTGGACCCCTCCATACCCATTACCATAAACACTCTTGAAGGCGCATTGTTCATAGTAAGCGCATAGGTGCCAGGCACCTTTTTAATAAGACGGGTGAGGTTTTTTAGGATTATTAGGAGAAGCTGACGCTTTGGACAGGTAATTAACAGAAACCACCCCCAAACTGACAACCGTCCCCGGCGTTTCTGCCAGGCAGCGAGCGTTGCTGAATGACGCATCCGGCATTTGCTATGTGTCCGGGCAGCAAATGCCGCTTCATACCAGAACGGCGGCCGGGAAGGTCGTCAAGAAAACCGACCGGCCATCCGTCATCAGTATTCCAATATGTGTATTCAAGTTTCACGGCTTGCCCCCACACTTCCGGTATACCCCCGGTAGGCCGGGCAAATATTGTTCAATATTTACAATTTTCCCTTATGTTCGTGATGGTTCAGGAGGTTCGCGGCTAATTTTTCTTCAAAAAGATGGCGATTTTTAGGATATATCAAGTCAAAAAAGTAAGTGCTGTTGCCCTGCCGAATTGCTTTTTTAGACTTGATTATTTTCCCCCATTAATTTATACTGATGCCCATGTAATTTGAACTAATGAACCTTTATATATATAATTTGCCGTAAACCGGCTAAGGAGATCCTATGAAACGAACATATCAGCCCAGCAAGGTAAAGAGGAACCGAAAATTCGGTTTCCGCGCCCGCATGAAAACACGGGGCGGGCGGCTGGTGTTAAAGCGCCGCCGGGCCAAAGGCCGTATCAAGTTGACTGTTTCTGATGAGAAAAAACCCTACTGAGGGGTATGTTGTGTTTGATTGTTTACTGATAGGTTAAGCGCCGGAAATTATATTTTTATTCCGGCTAGCAGTTTGTTGCGTTTCAGCACAACAAACTGCCAAAGCAGCCCCGATTATCGGGGCTACTAGGGATGAATGTGAGGGAAAGACAACCGTTATACCAGTTTACGCGGGTAGAGCGTCTGAAAAAAAGGAACGAGATAGGAAAAGTTTTTAAAGAAGGAAAAGTTGTTTCCTGTTCAGGCGCCAAGTTGTTTATAGTAAGGAATGGTTTGAATTATAACCGTATCGCCTTTGCCTTTTCCCGTAAGTTTGGCAATGCGGTACAGAGGAATCGTGCCAGGCGGCTGGGACGTGAGGCATACCGGCTTAACCGGAACCGCCTCAAGAAGGGGTTTGATCTGGTTTTACTGGTGTATCCGGGGAAGGATGCTCTAAGCGCCCGTATGGAACAGGTAACTATTTTATTCAGCAGGGCATATCTTTACACAGATGTTGTATAATGATGTTTTTTCGGAATAGTATACTTTTTTTAATTCGTTGTTACCAGAAAGCGGTTTCACCCTATGTGCCGTCTTGTTGCCGGTATACACCTACGTGCTCGGTGTATGCCTATGATGCGGTTCAAAAGTACGGAGTGTTCTGGGGCCTCTTTTTAGCGGTAAAGCGTATACTGCGTTGTCATCCATTCCATCCCGGCGGTTACGATCCTGTCCCTTAATTTAACAGGAGAAAATTGTACAGATGATTCGATTTTCTCCGGCAATGGTTTTATGTATATCCAAAAAACCATTCGAGGAGTTTCATGGAAAAGCGAACATTGTTGGCCGTCGTATTATCGGTCATAGTTATATCAGTTTATTATGTGATACAGGGTATCTTCTTCCCGCCCCAACAGCCTGTGCCTCAGACGGTGGGGCCGATAGCATCAGGGGTTGAGTCGGCGGCGCCTATTCCGGGTGTCCCCGTATCCGGCGTGATAGACAGCCCCAGGCCGGAATCAAGCCTACAGGACGGTCCTGCCCTTACCGGGCCGCAGCAGGAAGAGCATATCACCATAGAGACTGATGATATTATTGTTACCCTGACCAATGCCGGGGGTGATATTCTTTCGTATAAGCTCAAGCACCATAAGGAAAAGGAAGAACTGGTAGACATGGTTTTTCCCGGCGTCAATGCACACGCCTTCAGCCTCGCCTTTGGCAATACGAGTGCGGAGCCTGTTACATCGCTCTTTAATGTAAAAAGGCTGTCCCCCTATGCGGTTGAATTCACGCGGGAATTTTTCCTTGCTTCCGGCGGGGAGAATAGGTTTACCGTAACCAAACGTTACGAATTTATGCCTAAGGAATATATGTTCCAACTGGATATAGACCTAAACGGCGGGCAGTCGGTATCGTCGTTTAACTTCAACGGCGCGGCCTACAGTCTTTCGTCCGGCCCCCAGATAGGCCCCCGCTTTACAAGGTTGGATCAACGTAACGATTACCGCTTCTACTACACGTATACTAAAGGCAAATGGAAACAGGAAAAGGTAGGCGAGTCCTCCCCTACTATCATCAATACTATGCCTTCATGGGCATCCATTGCAGGCAAATATTTTACCCTGATAGGTATTCCCTATGCGGCCCAATACGATGTTGCCTTTTCCGCCCGTGCGGAACAGGGCATACCAAGTACGTCCCGGCTCTATTTTATCCGGCCTGCGGTAAATACACCCCGCATTACCGATACCTACCGTTTTTATGTCGGCCCCAAAAATCAGGAAGTGCTGGCTAAATACAATAACGGCGATAATCTTTATAAACTGGAAGGATTGCAGCTAATCGAGGTAGCCAATTCAAAAGGTTTCCTCAGCCCCCTGGAAACAGTCTTAAAGTGGTTGCTAATGCTTTTTCACCGCATAACTCCCGACAATTACGGAATAGCGATTATCCTGCTTACCATATTTGTAAAGGTACTCTTCTTCCCGCTTACCAAAAAAAGTTCGGAAGGTACCCTGCGTATGCAGGCCCTTCAGCCGAAAATAAAAGAGCTTCAGGAAAAATACAAGGATAACCCGCAAAAGATGAACGTCGAAATGGCGGCATTCTATAAAAAAGAAGGATTCAATCCCCTCGCAGGCTGCCTCCCCATGCTCCTTCAGATTCCTATTTTCCTGGCTATGTATAATCTCTTCAACAATCACTTTGATCTGCGCGGGGCCATGTTTATTCCGGGTTGGATTCCCGATCTTTCCATGCCGGAGTCGATTTTCAATTTTTCACCCGCACGGTTGCCGATTCTGGGTTGGAGCGACATACGGCTGCTGCCCTTTATCTATGTCGGTTCCCAACTGCTCTACGGTAAGGTAACACAGACGCCGGATCAACAGGGCAATTCGCAAATGAAGCTGATGATGTTCGCCATGCCCATTGTGTTTTTTTTCATCCTATACGACGTACCTTCCGGTTTGCTTATCTACTGGATAATGTCTAACCTGCTTACCTTGGTTCAGCAGGTGATTATTAATAGGTACCTGGCGCCTCAACGGGCTGGAATGTCCAATCCCGAACCGGTACTGACAAGATCGAGAGAGCGCTTAATTCCCAAGAAAAAAAAGAAAAGATAGCGTTGCTCAACACAAGCTATAGAGGAGCTGATTTATGGAATATGAATTTGAAGGCCGAACAGAGAAAGAGGCCGTTGA
This sequence comes from Treponema sp., assembly GCA_031276295.1. Classification (GTDB taxonomy): domain Bacteria; phylum Spirochaetota; class Spirochaetia; order Treponematales; family Breznakiellaceae; genus JAISNI01. Next base: position 10,414 of record JAISNI010000044.1, on the reverse strand, counting down.
TAAGGCAGCCCTTGAGTTGGGTCTTACAAAGGATGACTTTGATGTAGAAATCCTGGAAACCCAACGCCAAGGTTTATTTAAAAAGGGGTATGTAAGAATAAAGGTACATACAACCGGACCTGGTAAGGGTAGAGGAGGAGAATCTGATGCTTCGGATGAAAGGGACGAAGCGGGGGTGGACCGGTACGGCCAGGCAATTTTCGGCGAACCGGAAGCCAAGAACGAATTTGAACGGAACATGATCAATTTTCTGGAGGGACTTATCGAACGAATGGGCTATGACGGAAAAGTTTCCGTGCTTTTTCGGGAAGAATACAAGATAGGTTTTAAGATAGATTCGGAATTTTCCTCGATACTTATCGGTAAAAAGGGCAAGAATCTTGATGCCGTTCAGCTTTTGGCCAACATCTATGCCGGAAGGCAGGGGCGTGAGGATATACGCGTTATTCTGGATAGCGAAAATTACCGCATACGCCGCGAAGAATCGCTGGTACGTCTTGCCTATACGGTTGCAGATCGGGTCCGTGAAAACCGGAGTTCTGTCCTGCTTGAACCAATGAATCCCTTTGACCGCCGTCTGATACATACCACTTTAAACGATATTGCCGATGTAGAAACAAAGAGTGAAGGTGAAGGTTTGTATAAACGGGTCAGGGTGTACTATCGCGGTATGCGATAAGAAGCGCTTATGAAAATAAAAACAGTGCTTTTGCTGTTTGTCTTTACGGTGCAGGGCTTGTTCTCTGCATCGCTTGAGGAATTGACCACCGCCGACAATATTGTCCTGCTTTTAAGCGGTTCAACGGTGAGTGAAGCACAGTTTAAAAAGCCGCAGCCGAAACTTGTTCCTTATAGTGATTTTTTGCGGCGGCAGATTGCCGGTATACAGGAGGATTTGAATCCCAATATCATTGCTGAAAGCCTTTACCTGTATAAAAAGCCTTATGCGGCTGAGGAATCGGCCTGGACTGAAGCCGAGCGGACCAAACTTTACAATACGACATTGGCTCTGAGTACTCTTTCCGGCATACAATACTACTCTGCCAGCCGTAAAACCATGCGTACCTTTTATGAAACTTCCTCAGTGATAGACGGGCCCGACAAGAAAAAACCGCTGGGCGATCCGGTATACCCCGTTCCTCCCGCGGAATTGACGATCTATGCCCGGCAGAAAGACCTTACCTTTGGGGATAACATCTACCGTTACGATTACTTTGCCCGAAATGAATGTCTTGTTTTTATCCAGCAGAATATTACCAGGCTGACCGCCGGTATAATTCCGGCAATAGGGAAAAATAATCTCCGTTCGCTGGTGGCTGTTTTTGACGCCGAAGATTATTTACTCATTTATGCCGTTTCTATGGCAAAGTCTTTTTCCCTCCCCGGTCTTGAAGAACGTATAAGCCAGTCTTTTTCCAACCGCGCGGGGGCCATTCTTATGTGGTTTACTTTTCAGGCAGATAAGGCGTTTAGCAAATGAACCGGCCGGCAGCGGGTCCCCAATCTGACTGCGTTAAGGCCGATTTACCGTTGTTGATGTACCGGAGGTTTTTATGACTCGCCATGATCATTTAGGGCCCAGGGACAGGCCCTCTTTGGGACGTTGGATTCCCCTCAGTATCCAGCATGTATTCGCAATGTTCGGCGCTACCATCCTTGTACCTATACTGGTCAACATGGATCCTGCCAACGCGCTGTTTACCGCGGGGACGGGTACTCTTATCTACATTATATTAACCGGCGCAAAGGTGCCCGCTTTTTTGGGTTCGTCCTTTGCGTTTATTCCGGCGTTGATCAGCATTTCAAGGGTATACGGCGATATTTCCTGGGCCCTGGGCGGCGCGGTAGCGGCAGGCCTCTTCTATTGTCTGGTGGGGCTGATTATCCGCTTTGCGGGAACAGGCTGGCTGGACAAGGCCCTGCCGCCGGTTGTCATCGGATCGGTTATTGTTGTCATCGGCCTTAATCTTGCGCCGACCGCTATGAACATGGCCATGAACAGAACCCTGTCTGATGGTTCAAGCGAGTATAGTCTCGTGATGCTCTCTATCGCCCTGGTAACACTGGGGGTAACAGTGGCGGCAAATATCTTTTTGAAAGGATTTTTCAGCACTATCCCTATCCTGATCGGCCTTGCGGCAGGCTATTTTTTTACCCTTATCATGGGATACTTCTTCCCCGACTATAACATAATTAATTTTCAAATAGTAAAGGATGCCCCCTGGTTCGGCCTGCCGCGCTTTCAAGCGCCGCGGTTTAGCCTTGTTCCGGCTCTGACATTTATTATCGTTTCTCTGGCTACTATCTGCGAACATCTGGGGGATACCCTGGTAACCAGTAAAGTCGTCGGGCAGGATTTCTACAAAAACCCCGGTCTGCACAGGACCCTTGCGGGGGACGGTCTTGCAACTGCCTGGGCCGCATTTTGGGGTGGCCCTCCCAATACCACCTACGGTGAAAACATCGGCGTTATGGCCATAACCAAGGTTTACTCAGTCTGGGTGATAGGCGGCGCCGCCATCATAGCAATGTTCCTTTCGTTTTTTAGAAAATTCAGCGCCATCATACGGACCATTCCCACGCCGGTACTGGGAGGCATCTCCATGCTTCTCTTTGGAATAATCGCTTCCAGCGGCCTGCGTACCATTGTGGAAAGCGGTGTTGATTATAAGGATAAACGCAACCTTACCATATCATCAGTGATTTTCGTTATCGGTATAGGCGGCGGGCGTCTTGCGTTCAGCATTACCAAGGATATTCAGTTTGAACTTACCGGAGTAGCCCTGGCTACCCTTGTCGGGATCATCCTTAACCTGCTGTTTCCCTCCGGTCAAATAACTATGAAAGAAAAAAATTAAAGGTAGGGTTTAAGAAAGAAGGCAAAACCCGCTAGCAGTTTGTTGCGCTACACTTCAGTAAGCAAGTACAACAAACTGCTAGAGCATCGGGAGGATAAAATCACCTTTATAATCAGCTCAAGATTGCAGTGAATTTAAAACCGCCGGCAAGACGGCCGCTTACATAAGCTGAGGCTCTACTATCTCCTCGTCCGCCGGTTCTTCCTCCTCATCATTCCTTGACTGCGGTTCCGAATGAAACACCTCAATAAATGGCTCCATGTTGTTGATCATACGCGGTATAGAGAGCAGGAACATATCCGGCATAAGATCAAGGGAAAATCTTCCTTCATAGGGCGGTGTGCCGTCGCTGAATTCGATACGGATCCGGTGATTACCGCCCCCGACCTCAAAAATATCCCGGTCGCCCCTGAAGAATTCAAGGGCTTTACCGCCGTCAAGGGAAACCTTAATCATATCAGGCGCGCGGATGTTTTCCGCCTGTAGGTTGCGGTTATCCACCAGAACCGTGTGTCCGCGGTTCGTTATAAAGATAAGCACCCCCAGGCATATCCAGAACACCACAAGGGCGGCGCGGATGATGAATCTGCGTTTTTTAAGTGTATCATTTCGGTCTTCCATCTCTTTTATAAGCCTTCCTTCACTTTGCGTTATGCTGCTGATCTTTTATTTCAGGTTCGGATACCGCGCCGCGGAGGGCGGATCGGGCCGATTCCGCGTTGGCTCGTTTGCGCCAGGCATGGATAACCAAGGCCAGGGCAATAATGGCATAGCTGAATGCATCCCGAAAGTATTCGCCTATCTGGGCATCGCCGAAGAGGTTGGTACCCGCCCGGGGAACGACGATGTACATAAGGTGAAGCAACACCGTGCCGATAAAAACATTGGGTATGCTCGCCCTGCTTACAGAAGCCCCCCCTACAAGGATAGCCGCCGCCGCCATAAAGCCGGTCTGGGTATGCGCGTTGTAGGTTGCGATATTCCCCATATTCTGTAGAAAGATTATCTGCCCCAGGCTTGCAAGGACGGTGGAAATTACAATGGCCAGGATACGTGTTTTGTCTACCGGGATACCCGCCGCATGGGCCACGGCCTGGTTCTGGCCTACAGCCCGCATATCCTGGCCCAGTTTAGTTTTCCTAAACCAGATGATGAACAGGCAGAGGACGCCGATTATCAGATAGTTAAACACCGGTACGGAAATAGTCCCTATATGCAGGGGGATAAACTTATCCAGCGATTGACGTACCGCATCCAGGTTGAGCGTATTCCGTATGCCGTAACCCCGGCTTAAAAGTATCGTCAGCGAGTGTATAGGAATGATCGCACCCATCATATAGAGGACGACAAGCTGGTAGAAGCCGTCCATAAAAAAACCCAGAACATAGCCGGTAACCATCTCCCGCCCGCGCGCCCGGTTGAGTACCTGTCCGGCTGTCCAGCCCAGAAACGCAGCAATAGGAATGGCAATAAGGCCGGCGAAAATAAGCCCCGGAACGCCGACTATATTCCAGTCTACCGTGAAGAGAAGACCGATCTGACCGGCCATTGCCCCCAGCACCATGCCGAAGTTGATCCCCATGCCCGCCATGATAGGGAGGATCAGGCTGAACACCAGGAAACAGTTCCGCCCTATGCGGGTAAGTATTTCCTGTACTATGGAAGTAAGGGGAAGACCGGAAACGGGAATTGCTACAAGGGTAACGATCACAAAGATCAGCACCACCGCATTATCAGCCAGAAAACTGCCGTAGTTAAAATTTTTTTTCATTTAGCCACCTTCGTTTTCCGGGTTAGGGCATAGATTATCATGCCGTTACTGATAAGGATACGGATAACTTCGGACATATCGGTCCTAAGCACATTGTTTATGACTGAAGGGGTCATGGTAAGTATGCTCTGGAACAGGAATGTTCCCACGATTACGTTAAGGATGCTGGCCTTATTTACCGAAGCGCCTCCAAGAAGTATGGCGGCTACCGCAGGAAAAGCCATATACAGGGGAGCGGTGTAGAGCTGGATAAAGCCGAAACCCTGTTGGTAGGTAAGAATACCGACCGCTCCGTAAATTGACGAAATAACCACCCCGATAATCCGGCACCGGTCTATCGAAACCCCGGAAGCCCGCGCAAAACCCGCGTTGGAACCTACCGCGGTAAGGGCGGTTCCGATACGGCTGCGCATAAAAAGCCACATAATAAAGGCCGCAACCGCAAAGAAAAGTATTGCGCCGGTTGGAAATTCAAAATAAGGCCCTATCTTAACAACAAGGAAATTGTTCAGTACCCGCGACCAGTAACCATCCAGCGTTATGGTGGTACGCAAGCCTTTTCCCGTATAACCCCAAACCATAGTAGGATTGGTATAAGGGAGGATAAGCCACATGATGGCCATAAAGGTAACGATAGAGAAGCCCACATACATGGCAATGGTCATTTCTTCACCCTTGACCTTGTTGAGCAGCAGACCGTAAAGGTATCCCAGAACAAGGGCAAAGGGTATGCTGAAAACTACCGCCGAAAAAAACCCGATGCCGCCGGTCAACTGTAACTGCATGGCCAGCGTAGAACCCAGAAGGCCCGCCACTATCCCCACAGGGAGACCGAAGTTAAGGCCCGTGCCGGACTGCATCATAGGTACCATAGCCAGAACCATAACTCCGTTCTGTCCGAAACGAACCAGTACATCTTTAATGGAACTATCGGCGTTTACTCCTACAAAGGGCGCGGCAATAAAGAGCGCCGCCACAAAGAAAAAAATAATGAGCCGCGGCCAGCCGAAATCGGTGATAAATTCCCTGATTTTTGTGTTTATGTCTGTACTCACAGGCGTTCTCCCAATCTATAAAATATGTGATGGAATAGATAAAAACCTCGCGGTTATTATCAATATTCCGTTAAACGCCGGACTTCTATTAAACGCCGGACTTCTGTTAAACGCCGGACTTCCGTTAAACGCCGGACATCAATAAGCCGAATTCGGTAACCGGCGCGTCCGGCATCAGGATTCCCGCAATACGGCCCTCGTCCACAATGGCTATACGGTCGCACATGGAACGCAGTTCTTCCAACTCGCTTGATATAATCACAATAGTAGTCCCCTGATCGCGGTTATAGTGCGTCAGAATGTCAAGAACGATCTTTTTTGCCCCCACATCTATGCCCCGTGTAGGCTCGGAAACGAAGAGCAACTTCGGATTCAGTGCAAAGGCTTTGGAAAGACATATTTTCTGCTGATTCCCGCCGGATAATTCCTTGGCAAGCTGCTTGGCGCCCGTACACTTGATCTCCAGTTTTTGAATGTACTCTTCCGCCAGCGCCCGCATAGCCTTTTCGTCCCTAAGCTGAAACAGGCCGCCCAGATAAGATTTAAGGTACTGCTTCTTGACCTGTATGGCTGCAAAGGCTATGTTCCACTCAAGGCTTTCGTCAAGCAGCAGGCCGACCCCCCGCCTGTCTTCCGAGACAAACGCGGCGCCGGCATCCAGGACAAGACGGGGGTTGCCTAAATCGATCTCCTGGTTGTCTATGTAGACCTTGCCGCCGGCAGCGAACAAGCCGTTGATGCCGTTAGGTATACCCAGCTTGCCCTGACCGGCAAGCCCGCCTATGCCGAAGATTTCACCCCGCATAACAGAGAAAGTAACATCGCGCACCGTTTCTCCCGGCATATCCACCCAGAGGTGTTCCGCTCGAAAGGCTTCCCCGTTCAAGCGCCGTTTTTTCTGATGGCGGGAAACATCAACATTTCTGCCGACCATCCAGGTTGTAATATCCGTTACGGTGATATTTTTATTTTCCACATCCTGAATGATGCTGCCGTCCCTGAGCACTATCACCCTATCGGCAATTTCAGTTACTTCGTGGAGGCGGTGGGAAATAAAGATGACGGCAATCCCCTCTCCCGCAAGGCGTTTGAGGCCGGCAAGCAGTATATCCGCCTCACTTTCGGTAAGCACGGCCGTCGGTTCGTCCAACACAAGGAGTTTCACCTGATCCCTGCTTATCTCCCGGGCAATTTCCGTAAACTGCTTGTGGGCTACCGGCATCTCGGAAACGACCGTATCGGCAGAAATATTCACGCCGAGCTTGGCTATGGTTTTGGAGGAATGTTCCCTCATTTCATCGCGTTTGAGCGTGGCAAGCCGTTCCCCAAACAGTTCCACCGCCGGATTATAGCGAACAGGTTCCCTGTTCAACATGATGTTTTCAGAGGCAGTAAAGCCGGGGATAAGGGAAAATTCCTGATGTACCATGCCTATTCCCGCGTCAAGGGCTTCAAAGGGAGATTTAAACGACACGGGTTGATTGTTTATATAGATTCGGCCTCCGTATCCGCCGGTATCGGCGATATCCGACATACCGAAAAGAATGTGCATAAGCGTCGTTTTGCCGGCTCCGTTTTCTCCTACAAGGCCCACAATTTCGCCGCTCTTAAGGGAAAAATTGACATTCGAGAGAACGGTTGTTCCATAAAAATCTTTTGAAATATTTTCTAATTTTAGGAGAGGGTCATTCGCCATAAATTATCCTTAATTTTTGAAGGAAGCCTGTACATTAATTAAAAGACGGCGGCCCATACCCCGCCCGGCAAGTACCGGATCGGGATATGGTCCACAATTTACACTATCAGTTCTGTCTCTGGAACTTTATGTTAAAGTACTTTTCCGGGACTACAACATCGGTAGCGCCCATAAAGCCCTTGCCCATAATGTAGGTATCCATATAGACCAGTATCTGATTCCGGGCGCGGACGCCGGTAGCGGCATCCTGATAATAGATGCCATTCCATTTTGCGCCGGGTGTGGAATCGCCCAGGGCGGCAAAAAGATCTTCGCGGCTGTCAATTTTGGCTTTTCCGTCAAGGATGCGTTTTGCATATTCACCCAAGCCGACGCTGCACGTATAACCGTAAGAATAGGCCCAGGTTCCAAAACGGCCCGATCCGCCCTGATCGATAACCGCCTGCTCTACTTTTTTAAGAATAGCGGGGAAATTACCTTTTTCGGCAGTCAAGTCTATACCAAGAGCGCCCGGATAACCTTTAATGGGGGAAGGCAGAGAATCTTCGGGGAAATAGCCGCCGACACGGATAAGCTGGCGGAGCAAGGGTTCGCAGTGCGCATCGTTGGTAACAAAGAACGCCGCCTTTTGGCCGTACTGGGCTACCCACTGGGGGGTCTGTTCCAGGATGAACTGCTGCGCGCCGGCGATCCCGACATCGGAGGTCGGATCCGGCGCGGTAACAAATACGAATTTAAGGCCGAGGTCCTTGCAGGCTTCCTCAAATATCTGCCGGCGGAGCCCCAAGGTCTGCGAGGACATGTGCCGGGGAAAGCTGATATGCACAAAGGTATCGCAGCCAAGCTGTTTTGCCTCCCAGGGAATCGTGTAACCGCGGGAAATAAAGTCCGCATTGATGGCAAGGTCGGCAACCTTCTGGATGATCAGGGGGTCTTCCTGGGGCTGGACCGCGAAAAGCAGGATGTCGGGGCGTTTTTCCTTGACGCGGCGGAAGGCTTCCGCCGTACCGGGAATGGCCTGATTCATCACGATAGCCTTCATCAGGGGATCGTCGGCCAGGGTGGTTACCTGGGTAATGGTCGTTTCCTGCTGGGCCATAAAGTTATCGGGGTAGGTAACGTGCTGGATAATACCGCCGTTGCCTACCGCGCCGTAACGCCGGATAAGCTCTTCCGCGCCCCGCAAATCATCATCGGATTGGGAAACCGTACCGGTAACAATGCCGATATGGTAGGCGGGGGCCGCAGCGCTGCTCCCCTGATCGCGGGCGGCATTGCCGAACGCAAGCGTCATACCCATAATCAGGGCACACGTCAACAAACAAAGTTTCTTCATACATTAAACTCCTCTCAGTTTACTATTAAAAAAACGTATTAATTCTTTTGGAATTTAATACTGTAATACTTTTCAGGTACGGTCTGAGCCGTAGTCGGAAGATAGCCCCTCCCCATAATATAGGTGTCCATATAGATGAGAATTTGATTTCTGGCCCTTACTCCGGTATTGGCATCCACATAGTAGCCGCCGTTCCATTTTGCGCCCGAGGTAAATTCGCCCAAGGCCGCATAGAGATCCGTGGTGCTGTCAACTTGGGCCTTTCCGTCAAGTATCCGTTTGGCAAATTCGCCAAGCCCCGCGCTGACGGTAAAACCATAGGAGAATGCCCAGGTACCGAACTTGCCGGCGCCGTCCTTGGCAACAACCGCCTCTTCAACTTTTTTAAGGATCGCGGGGAAATTACCCGCCTCAGCCGAAAGGTCAATACCCAAAGCGCCGGGATAACCCATCAGGGGGCTTGGAAGATCGGCTTCTACGAACATGCCGCCGTAGGTAAGAAGCTGTTTGAGCAGGGGCTCGGTATGGGCGTCGTTGGTGCAGAAGTACACCGAATTTTTGCCGTACTGCTGTATCCATTGGGGGGTCTGTTCCAGGATGTACTGCTGTGCGCCGGCAACGCCAACGTCGGAGGTGGGATCCGGCGCGGTAACAAACACAAACTTGATGCCAAGGTCGTTACAGGCGGCCTCGAATATCTGGCGGCGCAGTCCCAGGGATTCATAGCTCATGTGGCGGGGAAAGCTGATGTGGACAAAGGTATCCGCGCCAAGCTGTTTCGCCGCCCAGGGTATGGTATAGCCGCGGGAGATAAAGTCCGCGCTTACGGCCAGGGTAGCCGATTGCTGGATAACCAGCGGGTCTTCGTGGGACTCGCCAACCAGACGGAGAATGTCGGGCCGCTGTTCCTTGACCCGCCTGAATGCTTCGGCCGTACCGGGAACGCCCTGGTTCACGATGATGGCCTTCATCAGCGGATCCGACGCCAGGGTAGTAATCTGGGTAATCGTCGTTTCCTGCTGGGTCATAAAGTTATCGGGATAGGTAACGTGCTGGATGATCCCGCCCTCGGATACCCTGCCGTAACGCCGTATCAGTTCCTCGGCCCCGCGCAGATCATCCTCAGACTGGGAAACCGTACCGGTAACAATGCCGATATGATAGGCCGGGCCTGAGCGCGCGCTGGTCTGCTGGCTGGGACTTGCAAATCCAAAGACACATACTGAGAATGTCAGCAGGATCAATGCAAACTTTTTCATCATTTCCTCCTCAGAAATAATAAAGGTATTTCATGCCGTGTAACGGCAATTTCTTAACTATATTCCCATATTCGCAAGGCGCTTGACAAGTCCATTGCACGTCCATTGCAAGTCTATTGAGCGATTTATTTAAAAAAAGTGAAGAAAATTGAACTTTTATACGGCTATACGGCGGGAACAGCGGGCGGCATCGTTTGAGACGCCGGCCGGGTTGCGTTAGCTATTGGGCTATACCCAGGGGACGAAAAAGCCGCCGGCGGGCGAACTTGTCGCACCGCGGCGGCTCACATTGCCGGTGCCGGCCGGTCAAAGCCGGATCAGGTTTAGGGAATAACCGCCGACACGACCGGGCCCCAGGAACCGAAGAACCCTTTCTGGTTTTCGTAGCGGGCGCAGAAGTAGGCCGTCATCCCCGATTCGGAGGCGTCAAAGTCAACGT
>JAISNI010000218.1 GCA_031276295.1 Treponema sp. | reverse complement strand
TTTTCTCCGCAATTCTGGTTTTGATAATCCGTAAGAATTCCGCCATGACCCAATCCACGGCGGCAAACAGCGGCTGTTCCACCTCGGAAAAGGGCGGGTATTTCAGGCCGCATTTCAGGCTCAGAGTGAGCCGGTAGGTGTGATCGTACCCGTTCCGTATATCATCCTTGAGCCGTTTGATGTACGCTTCCCTGCCGGAGGTTTTTAGGCGGTTCTTCAGGTCGTTGTAATTTACCCGGTTGTATAGTTCTTTTTTAATTGCTCCCATAAAGCGGAACACCGGGAATTCGCACTCCGAACCGGCGAAGAAGGCGTTGACCTTGTGATCCATTTCCTCGATTTTCGCTATCAAATCGGCGTGTAAATTTGCGTCCGCCTCGTCGGTGAATTTCTTTAACTCCGCGCCCAGATCGTTATCCTCGCGAATTTTGGTTTCTTCTTCCCTGGCGAGGCGTATTTTCTCGTCCACCTCTTCGCGTAATCCCCCGATTTCCAGGGGACCGAATTTTCCCCGAAGCCCCCGCATCATGAGAAAGACAACAACCCCCAGAACCGCGAAAATAATCACGGTGAGGAAAATCCATCCGTACAAAGGCAAAGCTGCAAGCCATTCCATTTTTAATCTCCTAACGCTCAAATTTCAGACGGGGAATTTTCCAGGGGCCGCATTAGGCCGCTCATTCCGTTAAGAGCCTTCTTTCGTCCCGGAGTTCTTCAGCCCGCGCCTCATACTCCTGTAAGAACTGAATATCCTCCTCGTTTGGGGTTTCGCCCTTTGCGGTTGCCAAGGATAAGGCCGCGGACGCCCGGATGGACTTTTCGTTGATCTTCACCAACTCCTCGTCTATTTGGGCGATCTGCCACAGCTTCTTATCCTCCGCCTTTTCCGCTTCGGTTTTGCCGAGGTAGATTTCGCCGTCGATGACCCGGGCAAGATAGCCGTAGGCGGCGAATGCGGAATCCGGAATGGCAAGGTCCGGGGTTTCAATGCCGTCAATTGCCATCATGGCGGCCATGTCCGTGTGATGAATCACTTCGCCGTTTTTCTTTGCCAAATAAACCATAGTATTATCCTCCAAAAAATCAGGCTATAAAAAGCCTGTTGTATAACAGATCTATGCGCCTTACCGTATGATAGGCGTCAAACCGTTTCATAAAGTTATTCCGCCAGGACTGGTAAGCCGTGCGGATGTCGGAGTAATGTATCTTTTCCCGTTCAAGCAAGCCTTTGAATTTTTTTAATTTTCTCCGTTCCCGCTTCCCTGCCGCTTTATCGGGCTTGCGGATCACCTTGCCGTTTTCAAGGAGAATATATTTCCCTTTTAAGAAAACAAATCCATCGGAGAGTTTGGTTATCCGGGTCTTTTTGAGATTTATGGTGATACCCAATCCTTCGCAGATTTTTCTTATTTCATCGAGGCAGTATTTTAGATAGGCCCGGTCATGGTGGATGAGGTAGAGGTCGTCCATATACCTTCCGTAATATTTTACCCTGCGCTTTCCCTTGATATCATGATCGAGGGGATTGGGGTTAAATACGGCACAAATTTGAGAAACCTGGCTGCCAAGACCAAGGGAAACCGTATCGCCAAAAACTTTGATAAAATCTGTTAATAACGCCAATACCATTTTATCTCTTATATATCTTTTAACATGGTCTAATAAAATATCGTGGTTAATGGTGTCAAAATATTTCTTAAAATCTATCGTGAGGACATACCCTCGGTTAGAACGGCCGTTCTGCCGGTAGTATTTCGACAGATGGGCTATGACCCGCCTGAGGGCAAAATGTAGGCCTTTGTCTTTTAGCGAAGCCCCGTTGTCATAAATTAATGGATGGCTCAGTATCGGGACGAGAACCTGGTCGCAGAGCGTTTTTTGTACGACCCGTTCCGATATGTGTACGCTTTTTATATGGCGGATTTTACCCCGTTCCCGTACATCAAACTCCACAAAACCGTGTTGGACATTCTCGCCGGCGGCCAGTTTCCGGCGGGTTTCAGCGATATTGAGGAGCCAGTTCATTTCATACCGCTGGGTAGACTCTTTCCAGCCGACCCCGCGTTTTGATTTCTTAAACGCCTGGTAAAGATTATTGGGATCGATGATACGGGCATAATCATCATAGAGCGAGTATTTTTCTTTTTTCTTTGCTTCCCGGGCGGCTTTTCTCCGTTGATAACGGATTTCCCGCCGTTCTTTACCGGTCATTTTTTCCCCTTTTAAAATAAAAACGCCTTGTACGGCCTCCGCCCAAAAGGCGGTATGCGTTTTACCGGCAGGCCGCGTAACGTTACCGGGCATGAAAAGGCGGATACCGCATCAACCGCCTCCATGCATCGGGGGAAGCCGCGCTTCCCCCAGCGTCCGCCCGAACGTATCAAGGCTCCATTTCTCCATTTACGGATGGGTGCGTTCTCCTTCTATGGGAGGGCAATAGGCCCGAAGCCGTTATTTTGCCTCCACGGAATCAGGGGGCGCAGCCCAGCGGATTGCCGGCATTGTTGTTGTTGGCATTGCCGCCCGTGTTCACCGCGCAAAAATTGTTCGTGTTGGACGCATATCAGAGCGCACCCGTTTTTTGCTTTATTGCTTTTTCTATTTGCCCATTGGCTTTCCTCCATCCCCGTAATAGTTTTATTTCAAAATCTACCGTTTCCGCATAGGGCAGCAATTTGCCCAGTTCCACCGGCAGGACGTCCGCGCAGAATTGAATTTCCTGGATAAGCTGCCGGCAGTTGATAATCGCGGCGGTTTGGTATTGCCGGCGCTGCTGCAGTTCTTCAAGATTCACCGGGTAAATCGAATTTCCCGCTGTTATGTTCATCATGAGGCCGCGGAGTATCCGCATGATGTTCTGCCGGAACTCCGCAATCAGCCAGGCGGGGTATTCTTCAATGACCGTAACCTCCTTGTTGTCCTCCGTTTTTATCTTCCGCACCCTGTCCCGGACGCCGAAATCGCGGAGCAGCAAATTCGTCATGTCCTCCCGCAGCTTCCGGGCGGTGTGGTAGAATTCGAGTTTTGATAAACCCCGCCTGTTTTTCAGGACGCTCATCCTTCAATCCTCCGGCTGTATGCCCGCCCCGCACGGGGGCGGGAGGCTAAGATATGCAGAAGCAGGGGGCGCAGCCC
>JAISNI010000089.1 GCA_031276295.1 Treponema sp. | reverse complement strand
TCGGCAATCGGCAATCGGCAATCGGCAATCGGCAATCGGCAATCGGCAATCGGCAATCGGCAATCGGCAATCGGCAATCGGCAATCGGCAATCGGCAATCGGCAATTATATTCTGTAATATATAAGATATTTGTCAATCCCCCACAATCGTTTTTCTCCTTTTTTTTCATATTTTTTTTGGTAAAATATCGCCCGCTCCGTACTACGAATCAGGCGGTTTTTTATATTCTCTATTAGGAAAAGACTCGGCATACACCGGGAAAATATATTTTATGGAGGAACTCTATGAAAATGAGTTATCTGATTGGTATTGCCTCGCTCGTGATAGCGACGGCAGTGACGGTTACCGCCTGTAGCGGTAAGAAGGACAGCGGTAATTCGGGCGGCGGCGAATCATCTGTGGCGGCAACAAACGAGGGCGGAGACGAATCATCAATGGAGGAAGCAAGCGACAAAGAAGTAAAATATTATCTTAGAGGAGGCCGCTTTAAGGGGGACCAAACCATTGCTCAGATAATAGAATTAATTCAGAACGGTGAAATTGATGGCGGTGCAGAGGTATCCAATTTCGACCTTGGTATAGACGCCCCGCTCGCGATTATTCCGGAACTTGCACAGGAATTGGATAAGGCCGGCATACAGGAAAGTGATTTTACCGTTGAGATAACCACAGATGGGAAAGGCATTGTCATTACAGACTATACCGGCAGGCCGGTAAATATAACCATTCCAGCGACTATAGAGGGGTTTCCTGTTTTGGCAATCGGTGAAAATGCCTTCATTAGGAGTGGGATAACATCTGTTGTTATACCGGAAGGTGTAATAGAGCTAATGCCAGGAGCTTTTTCTTATAATCCTTTACTTACATCGGTAACACTACCGAACAGCTTAAAACGAATAGGTGGATCGACTTTTAATACTACAGGTTATGCCATACAACACGGTAATGTTGTAGAGACAGGTGGAAGTGTAGGGAATGGCGCATTTGAGAGCAGTGGTATAACTTCTATTAAAATTCCTGCGAATACAATTGTAGAGCAATCTGCTTTTTATCAATGTACAAGTCTTAAAACGATTACCTTGGGTAATAATGTAACTTTAGAGCATACGGTGTTTAATAGTTGTTCTTCCCTTGAAACAGTAATCGTAGAAGGAACGCTGCGTGGAAATTTTTCCAATTCAGCAGGTTCAGGCGCTGCAACCTTCGGCCAATGTGAGAAACTCTCTTTGGCCTCCCAAAAGACGCTACGGGACATCGGGTACAAAAATTCTTTCTAAAGCATAACAACTCCGCCCTTCGGGGCGGATAAACAGCCGGCTAACAAACGGTTGTTACAAAGGTGTGAAAAATGACAGAAATACTATCCGCCATAGCGGACGTTGCAACGATCATCGGCGTAATCGGTGTTATTTCAGCGATTATTGCTTTGGTCATGACAAAAAGGCAGATGACCAATGCCGCAAGGACTCTGGGCTTAAACCTTGTAGCCTCCACGCTTCATGAATTTTCTACCAATGAGCGTTTAAAAAAGCTTTATTACGAAAAGTTTGAATATGTCGACGAGGCATATCTGCCCACGCATGAATTTTTTGGCACCTCCATTGAACGCGATATGGATTCGTTGTTGATGCTGTTTTCAGTACCCGCATTAGCCTGGGAAAATGGGCAGTTAAAAACGGAGGATATGCTGCCCCTTGAATATTATATCTGCCGGATAGCGGAAAGCAAAACAATGCAGGAATATTTGAGATGGCTTGAAACTTGGTTGAAATCACAGAACATATCCCGGCATCCGTACCTGTCGTTCTGTAATCTGGCCGAGGAACTTATAAAGCAAAAGCCGAACCTCTTAGCTGATAAATACAGATTATGCTTGAGGGATCATTGGTAGGCCACATCTCTTTTAAGGTATAGGAAAAAGCACAAAAGAAATCGGAAACAATCGCCCGTATATATCGGTGATAAAATTAGTGTCAGGTGTACATCCGCGGCAAAGGTGATTCGCTTTACCCCGCAGGTGATCCCCTTTATTCCAAAGTCTGTAGACCCCGACTTAAAATTCATGAATTTTGAATTGGAAGTTAGAACTTTTGGCTTGAAAGTTGGAACTTCTGCTCTGGAAGGCGGAACTTCTGGCACGGAAGTTGAAACTTTTGACTTGAAAGTTGGAATTTCTGGCACGGAAGTTAAAACTTCTGATACGAAATTTGGAACTTTTGACATGGAAGGTGGAACTTCTGACACGGAAGTTGAAACTTCCGAAATACGGATAAACAAGGAGAACTATGTATGGCAAAGTCAAGCGATTGGGTACCTGGACCCCGCACGGAGATATTGGCTATGTGCCGTAACTGGATTGAGTACATGACCGTGAGTGTACGCACGTCCTGGGGCATCCCCCAGGACCAGTTTACGGAGTTGGAGGCCCTCTACGAGGCGGCCCAGACGCTCTTGCAGAAGTCCATGGACGAGGCGGAACGGACCCATGTGATCACCGTCGAGTGCCAGGCAGCCTTTGCGGCCATGATCGCCAAAATGCGGTTCTTTCGGGACCGATATTTCAAAATTCCCCCGTTGGATGCGGGCGCCTGGGCTGCCCTGGGCTTCCGGCCCAAGGATACCCACCCGACGCCGGCGCCTCCGCCGGACGGGATACCCGCGGCGTCTTTAAGCTACCCGGGAGGCCCCCACGCGCTGACGGCGCATCTGGGGCCGCTGGCGGGGACGCGGGAACTGGAACCGAATAGCGATTACGGCTACGCGGTGTATGTGGGGATCATGCCGCCAGGCGGAGCGACGCTGGAACAGGCGGCATCGGAGAAGCACTACCTGATGAAGGCCCCCGCCGACGGGAAGGGCCTTTCGCACTACCGGTTTACCCGGCGGCGGAAGGAGAAGATCCTTTTCGACACGGAGGACGGGGGCATGACGGCATACGTCTGCTGCCGTTACGAGAACCAGAAGGGGGAAGCCGGCCAGTGGGGGCCGGTTGTCTCGGCGATTATTCCATGATGGAGAAAACAGGTTTTTTGCTGTGCAAAAACCTAAAAGCAATTCGCCGTCCCGCTATGCCGGAAAGCGAATTGTCCGATATGCGGTACGCGCATGGGGGCGTACAAAAAAGAGAACCCCAAAACCGGCGTGTTCCGGGAAGAATGATACCGGCTTTGGGCTGCGCTAAACGCATTGGCAATTTTAGCCTGTTGAGGCGCGATCATGCAATGCGTTTAGTCCTTGGCTCCCCTGTATGGGGAACGGTTAAAAACATCTTCGTATGAAGATGATAATTTATATGTCATACGGACTTTAAACGTAAAAGGTTGACTATGAAAAAGAAGTCAGTATTTTTAGTGTTAATTGCCATGTTGGTAGTGGGGCTGGTCTTAATCGGATGCCCTAATGATCCAGAAGAGGAGGATCCTATGAAAAAATTTGAAGGACAGTGGGTAAATAGCAATGCTGACATCTTTATATTTACTGGTAATGAAATGGAATATAAAGATGGTTATGGTTTTGCAAGAAAACGAAAAGGAACATTTACTGTTACTGAAAAAGAAATTACCTTTATTCCAAAAGAAGCAGACACATGGACAGGGTACACACAAGGTTATATTATAAATGAAAACGTTCTGACTTTAGCTACTGTTGGGGGAAATGCAAGTGGTGATTTTACTAAACAAGTAGCAGCTTCCAAATTAGAAGGTACTTGGAAACATATAACAGCAGAGGACTTTAGATATATTTTTACTAAAGGCACTTTTGAAGCAATAGATAACAATACCAGAAAGAAAATTGGATTTTACACATTAACTGATACAGCAATTACCTTTAAGTGTATAATAGATCAAAATGGTACAACAGACGATTGGACTCAAAATTATACATTAAATGATAATGAATGGGTTCTTACGAGTGATAACTCCCACGATAAGGGAACATTTATAAAACAATAATATAAACGCAGGGGTGCCAGGCACCGGTCAGCCCTAACCCGCAATGCCCCCGCCGCCTGCGGCCGGGGGCATTTTAATTTAAGAATTAAAACATCACTTCTTACCGCCGTCTTTGCCGACATTCCCACGTCGTAGTACCATGACGATACCCCCGCAGCGCTCGCGCCCGCGGCCGTGTTTTCATACCGCGCCCTGCCCTCGGGGCCGCGTTATCCAAAGCGGACGGCCCGCGCTGACGCCGGAGGGTGAAAACGCCATCTTTTTGAACTGTTCGGTATTCTCCAGCAAGGCGGTATACACCGCGAGGACTTCCGCCTTTTCAATGCTTGCCGCCCGCACCGTCAGGCGGTAGTCCGTCCCCAGACGGGCGATAACCCCCGAAACCAGGGCCTGCGCCCCCGACGCAAGCAGCCGGGCCGTAAAAACATACCAATTTCGCGGCTGTTCGGCCGGACGGCAAGGTCCATTGACTGAATATACATTTCTTTCTTGCTATATCACGTTAAGTACTATATAATAGGGCCTATCTATTGTTTATCCGACAACGGATATCTGATATATAGCTTTCGTTTACTATATTTATTATATTTTATATGTAAGGAAGTATTCTATACTCATCCTCACGGTTAAAATCTGAATATGACATATTATAGGAACTGTACGGAGGTAATGCAATGGCAGTGATGAGTGTTTCATCTATAGAAAAAAAGGAAAAAGTAACCGATCAGGTATTGGCGCAGATAAAGGATTCCCTTTTGAAGGGGGAGTTAAAACCTGGGGATCGTTTGCCCGGAGCCAGCGAGTTGGCTGCAAAAATGGGCGTAGGTATTTCTTCGGTTCGTGAAGCTATAAAGATGCTGGAAAGTTTAGGGGCGGTAGAGGCCCGGCAGGGGGAGGGTACTTTTGTCTGTAATACGCTGAGGGAAGGCGCGGCTAATGCTTTAGAGATACAGATTATGCTGTTGCCGCAAACCGCAGAATACCTGGTCCAGTTTAGGGAAATGTATGAGACGGCATATACCTACGTTGCTATGGATAAGGCTACTCCCGAGGATATGGATAACATGGAAACCATCGTTACGGCCCTGGAAGAAAAGGTTAAGCGGCTATCCCCCGATACCTTTATTGAAGCCCAGGACGAGCTTGTTTTTCACCGGCACGTTCTCTATTGTACCCATAATCCCTATATCATAAAAATAGGTGAAGTTTCTCTGGAACTTTTTTTTGATATCCTCCATGACAAGATGACGCCTTCAAAAATTATCGATGCGGCGGTGGATCACCGGGGCATCTATGAGGCCCTGCGTGATAAGGATTCGGAAAAGCTGGAGAAGATTTTTCATAAATGTTTTACCGAATGGAAGCGGCGCTTTTGATAGCGGTTTGTTGCTATGCGGTGTAGTCAAAGATACTCCTTGCGGTTTTAATGATTTTCAGGTAGTATTTCAGACATGACATCCACGGAACGTATCCGCAATTTTTGTATTATCGCTCATATCGATCACGGTAAATCTACACTGGCAGACAGGCTTATCCAAAAAGCCCGTCTTGTCGATGATCGTAATTTTCAGGATCAGATCCTCGACAATATGGACATAGAGCGGGAGCGGGGTATCACGATAAAAAGCCAGGCCGTAACTATCCCCTATACCGATAGCGGGGGCATTGAATATGAGCTTAACCTGGTAGATACGCCGGGGCATGTTGACTTTAGCTACGAGGTTTCCCGCGCCATCAATTCCTGCGAGGGAGCCCTGCTCCTGGTGGACGCAAGCCAGGGCGTACAGGCGCAGACCCTCTCCAATATGTACCTTGCCCTGGAACATAACCTGGAAATAGTGCCGGTGATAAACAAGATCGATATGGCCGCCGCGGATATTCCGGCGGTCAAAGATCAGATCGATAGGGACCTGGGGCTTGACAGTGATACGGCCCTGCTTGTGTCCGCCCGCCTGGGAACCGGTATTGATGAGGTGTTCGAGGCTATTGTCCGGCGCATCCCCGCCCCGCGGGGCGACCCGGCCCTCCCCTTGCGCGCGATTATCTTTGACTGCCGCTACGATCCCTACCGCGGCGTTGTTGTGCATGTCAGGCTGTTTGACGGCAAGCTCAGGAAGGGCATGAAGATACGGTTCATGTCCAACAACTCGTGCTACGAGGTAGAGGCGGTAGGTTTTTTCAGGCTGGCCCTTATTGAACAGGAAGAACTTGCCGCCGGCAGCGTTGGCTACTTTATCGCCGGTGTAAAAACCGTCAGCGATGTACGGGTCGGCGATACCGTTACCGGTGCGGAAAACCCCTGCGAACGCGCGCTGCCGGGTTTCCGCGAAGTTAAGCCCGTCGTGTTTTCGTCCATATATCCGGTAGATTCCAACGATTATGAAGAGCTAAAAATCAGCCTTGAAAAATTAAAGCTGAATGACGCGTCCCTTATATACGAAAAAGATTCATCGGTTGCCTTGGGCTTTGGTTTCCGTTGCGGTTTTTTGGGCTTGCTCCACCTGGAGGTTATTCAGGAGAGGCTGGAGCGCGAATTCAATCAGTCGGTTATCTTTACCGCTCCTTCCGTCAAGTACAAGGTGCATCTGCGCAGCGGTGAGGAAATTTTTGTTGACAACCCCCAAGACTATCCTGAAGAAGGCCGTATAGAAAGCGCCGAGGAACCATATATACGCGCTTCCGTCATGAGCCCCGTAAACTTCCTTGGCAACATCATGACGCTCTGCCTTGAGAAGCGCGGCGTCCAGGTCAATATGAGCTACCTTGACCAGAAGCGGGTAGAACTTATCTACGAAATGCCCCTTGCCGAAGTGCTTTTCGATTTTTACGACCGCCTTAAAAGTATCAGCCGCGGTTATGCCTCGTTCGATTATGATATTACCGGCTATAAATCTACGGAGCTTGTAAAACTCGACATACTCCTCAACGGCAAGGCTGTAGACGCCCTGTCCCAGCTTGTGTTCAGGGGCAACGCATACGAACGCGCCCGGTTTGTCTGTGAACGCCTCCAGGAAGAGATACCGCGGCAGCAGTTTAAAATCCCTATACAGGGCGCTATAGGCAGCCAGATCATCGCGCGCGAAACCATCAATCCTGTACGCAAGGATGTGCGTGCGAAATGTTACGGCGGGGACATTACCCGAAAACGCAAACTCCTTGAAAAACAAAAGGAAGGCAAGAAGCGTATGAAGATGGTCGGCGATGTGGAACTGCCCCAGAGCGCATTCCTGGCCGTCCTTAAAACCAGGGAGGACTAGTAGGCTGTTGTACTTCATAACGAGACCGGTGGATTTTGGCGTTATGCGGCCCTGGTTTCGGATTTTTTGCGTTCTGGAGTCCTGGTATCTCCGCCCTTAAGCAGGCTATCCAGCCTGCCTCCTCCTCCCCCCCCTTTTTATCCTTGCGACAGCCGGAATAATCGCTTCACGTTATAGCTCAGGCACACCAGTTCCCATTCCAGATTTACCTTACCGGAGAACGTGCGGCTTTTGCTGGAGCCATACCGCCGGAGGGTGATTTGAAGATGACAGATAAGAGCCCATTTATAGAAAACAAAAATGTGTTTGAGTTAATCCCTGTATATAACCGTGAAAATGTCCTGATGTACCTTGACCCGCCGTACCTTTTGGAAACGAGGAAAAACAAAAACCTGAATCTATACAACAGATAAACTAATTCATTTTGAAATAGACGAATTTTGGACATATATGGGAAAAAGAAGAACAAAATATGGCTTATATACGCGTATCATCGGGAAAGCGGGATCTGAAAACTGCCAAAAAATTGAGAAAGAGGATAAAACGGCTGGGGATAAGCTATGACCGGATAACAACAGATAATTGGGATAATTTTTTGGCAGCCTTCGCGGAGGACACCCATGATGTAGGAAAAAAGCATACGGTCGGGATAGAGGGGAATAATTGCCGGTTGAGGCATCGGGTTAGGTGAGCATTTCGGAGGACCTGCTGTTTTTCCAAAAAGCTGTTTAACCATAGGCATTATTAAGTATAACGGCTATACCACTACCGAAAAAAGGCCAATCAGACCCTCATGCCGCCTAAGCGGGAGGAGGACGTTTCTATTGTGGCTGACAATATGTAACACGGCTCATTGACAGTTTCCTTTAAAACAGGCATCATACAGATACTTTTCTTATATTTGCTGCCGCCGTGCCGAAAGCCGGGATCGTTCAACAGTTTAGTCCGGTTTTACAGGCTGCGGACGGGAGGAGAAACATGAAGAATATTATCAGGTGGGGTATACCCCTTATCCTATGCTGTGTTCCGGGCATTGATCTTTTTTCCCAGGTAAAAAAACTGGAAGAACTGGAAGACTACCGGCAGTTTCAATACTATTATGAATTGGCAAATAAAAATAACAACGAGCAAAACTATGCCGCGGGACTTTTGAATGTCGAAAAAGTGTGGGATTTCATATCACGATTGGAGGATCTACAGAAGGCATGGGAGGAGGAAAACCGTGCCCAGGTTGAAGAATCGGAACGAAAGCTCGAAGATATGGGCCGCGAGGTAGAAAATGCGGCCAAGGAAACGCGGCTGGCGCTCTTTATGGATGCCGTAGTCCAGGCCGAGGAGGAAGCGCGTAAGGCGCAGGAAGAAGTTGAACGCGAGAAGGCTGCCCAGGCGCAGGCTTTAGCGCGCGCCGAGGAAGCATCCCGCAGGGCCGAAGAGGCCGCAAAGCGGCTCGATGAGGCTAGGCTGGCATTGCTGGCGGTTCAGAAGGAAGAAGCGGAATACGCTGCCCTGGCGGAAAGCGGGATACGGGAAATTGAACGTAAAACCGCTCTCGCTGCCGAGGCTGAGAGCAAGGCCGAAGAACAGAAACGGATCGCCCAGGAGAATCTTGCAGCTAAACAGCGGATCGAAACAGCCCTGAACCGGACTATGTCCTCTGAGGAAGCAAATGTGGATCAGAGTAAACGGGAGTTTGAAGCCCAGAGCGCGGAGGCCGACAGGGTGATACAACAGGCGCGGCTTCAGGCCCAGTTACTGAGCAACCAACTCCATGCCCGTGACGCCTTGGAAAGAACCCGACGCGGTCAAAATCAGGTTCAAGCCGGGGCCCCGAATGTAAGCAGAACCGTGCAGGGAACGGACGCCGCGCCGCCCCCGGACGATAGCCCCCGGCAAGGGATAAGCCCCCCCGTTCCCGCCCCGTGGCATGACGCTTACCCTGATCCCCCCGCAGAGGCCGATCAGGTTGTGGGACAGGCCCAAGCGACGGAGGGCCGCGTTCAGGATCAGGCTCCTGTTCCGCAGGCTGAGGTTTACAATCAGCCGGTTGCCGGAGAACAGGTTGCGGGGCAGGCTCAAACGGCGGAGGGCCGCGTTCAGGATCAGGCTTCCGTTCCGCAGGCTGAGGTTTACAATCAGCCTGCTGCTCAGAACCAGGCAGCTTCCGCTCAGCAATCAGGGGCTTATGTTCTGCCTCTGGCAATCCGTAGTTTGGAAGAATTCCCGGATTCTGAAAGAGGAAGGATACGCATTCTGGAACCCGCGGCGCAGGTACCCCCGGCGGCGCCGAATGCGATGGACAAAGCTCAAATTCAATTTGCGGCCAAATATGTGGTAAAGACCGGCGATACTTTATGGAAGATAGCCGCACTGGAATTTATTTATAACGACGGTAACAAGGCGGGCAGTATCTTCAATGCGAACAAGGATATTATTTCCGACCCCAACCGTATAGAACCCGGCATGGTTTTAACCATACCGTCCATAGCGGGGGAGGCTCGGAGCGGCACACGGTAAAAGGTACGGTAAACGCAAAGGTGCCAGGCACTTGTCGGCGCGTAAGAGGCAGCACTACGGATAGTTGGACGACAAAAGGCCCGGTCTTACCGGGCCTTTTTATTCGGGAACGCAAGGAACAGCTTTTTCCCTTCTTGAATTCGCCGCGCATTGCTCACATGGCCGGGAATGTGGTATACTGACAACAGGAGGTTGAATATGGATACAAGACAAACGATACCGGAATGGAAAGCCGCCGCGGATGAGCTATGGGCCGTGTTGAAAGAAACCGACCGTATTGTGAAGGAAAGCGCTCAAAAACAAGCGGTGGAAGCGGCGGAAGCAGCCTTACGGTTGGCGGAAATCGACCGCATTATGAAGGAAAATGCGAAAGGGTTTATCGAACTCAGAGAAAGCCAAAAAGAAACCGAGCGTAGTCTGAAAGAAACCGACCGCATTATGAAGGAAAACGCCTTACGGCAGGCGGAACGATCCGCCGA
>JAISNI010000048.1 GCA_031276295.1 Treponema sp. | reverse complement strand
CCGATACAAAAATCGGCCCGCTTTGCCTTTTCCAGGGTTTTTTTAAGGGCGGTGGCGAGCTTATCGCCTGAAATATTGTCATAAATAGCCATGGGCCGCCCTTTTCATGTGAATATGATAGCAGATTCTTTGGAATTTTCAAAGGGCGGTGGAAGGCGGCCTGTTGGCGGGATTTCGCCTAACATAACGAGGCGGCCTCGGAATTCTTAAGACAATTTCAAATTATCTGACACTATGCCTCGGCAAGCTGCTCTACTATCAGCGCTACCACATCTTTAATATCTCCGACAGAAGGCCGTTTAAGCACCGCCAGGTGGAAAATCGCCGTCTCGATTAAACCGTAGAAAAGATCGTCGGCTGTCCGGACATCGACTTTTTTTATTTCCCCGGCCTTGATTCCGCTGATCACCATTGTAGCCAGTATGTGCCTGAGCCTTATGGTACGCCGCCTTAGGCGGGTATTGATAATTTCGGAAGAAGACGAGGATTTGGAAAGATACAGAAGATAATCAAGGATCACGGAAAGGAGCCTCTTGTTTTCTTCAAAAGTTTCCAGAATAAGAAAAATGGTCTTTTTAAGTTTTTCCGGATAAGAAAGCCCTGTGTCTTTCCGCACCGTTTGAAGTTCTTCTTCGACTTTGCCCAAAAGCTGCTTAATGCTGAAATTAAAAATCTCCCGTTTGTTGCGGAAGTAGGTGTACAGCGTAGTCCTTGTTATGACGCAGCGATCGGCGATTTTCTGATACGTGGCGTTTTCAAATCCTTCTTCAACAAAAACGTCCAGCGCCTTTTCGAGTATCTCCCTGCGCCGCTTTTCATGTTCTACAACGATGGCCATCTCTACTCCGTTTTGAAACAGTCCCGAATCTCACAGTTTTTGATATTCGTACAAAAAGGCGTCCACGGCGCCGTTTTTTATTTCCCGGACGGCGCTGGCCTTTTTCCCGAAATGGGACTCAAAGCCCGGGTGGTCACAGATAAGCTCCAGTTTCCAGCCGGGAAAATGTTCCGCGAGGATCGCCATTTCGCGGTACCCGGCCTCGGCGGATTCGCCGTCGCCCAGACGGCGGCCATAGGGCGGGTTGGTGATGATAAAGCCCGGCTCCGATTCGCTCCGCGCTTCGGCCATGGGCCGGACGCTGAATCCGGGCCCCCGGCCTGCCGTTCCGCCGTTCCCTTTCGCCGGATCGGCGCCTGTCCGGCAAAGCCCCGCGGCCCTGCCGGCGTTTGCCTTTGCCAGAGCCACGGCTTGTTCATCGGCATCGCTTCCATGGATACGGATTGTTCTGTTAAAGTCCACCTGGGCGGCGTACTCCTTCCGCAGATTTTCGGCGACGCGCCTTTCCCCAATCGCAAGGTCGTCCAGGGCAAAATTTCTGCCGATTCCCGGAGCCATGTTCCAGGCGTACATGGCCGCCTCGATAGCGATTGTACCGGAACCGCAGAGCGGATCATAGAGGGGGAATTTCCGCTTCCAGCCGGAAAAGAGGATGATAGCCGCGGCCGTGGTTTCCCGCAGGGGGGCGATTCCGCCTTCACGGCGGTAGCCGCGTTTGAAAAGCGGCTCTCCGGCAAGGTCGATTAACAGCGAGGCCCTGTCTTTTTCAATATACACGCGGAGTTCCGCCTGCTTTGCCGCATACGCCTCCGGAAGCCTGTTCACGCCGTAATGGCGGCAAAGACTGTCCGCCGCGGCCTTGTGTACCGCCGCCTGTATGCTTGTTTCGGCCTTGAGCGCCGAACGGTTTACCCTGACCTTTCCTACATGTATCCCCATGTTTTTCGGGATATAGTCGTCCCAGCGGACAGAAGCGGCGCCTTCAAACAACGTGTCGAAATCCGGGGCGGGAAAAGAGGCCGCCTCAAGCAAAATCCGGTCCGCCGCCCGCAGCGAAAACAGCGCGCGGTAAAGGCCGGCAAGGTCCGTTTTAAAACGGACCTTGCCGAAGCCGCTTTCGATGACGGTAATCGGGACGGCGGCGAGTTTTTTCAGTTCGTTGGAAACAACTTTTTCGGCGCCGACCGCGCAGAGAGCCAAGGCGGTATGTTCACTCATGTAAGTGTCAGCATATCATATATTTCGTATTATGTCCCAGCCGGTCTCGGGAATGTTTCGTGATCCGGCCCGGCAGTAAAATCTTTCTTTTCATACTATACTTACCCTATGACCATAGAACAAACTGTAGAAATACCGGCGGACCACCGGCTGATGATTGAGGTTCCCCCGGAAATTCCCGCCGGAAGGGCGGTGCTTGCCTTTACCCCGGCGCCGGAGAATCCGGTTAAGGTCAAACCGGCGGATAGTGAAAAGCGGCCAACGCCAATTTCTGACCGGCTTCTAGGTATAGCCTCCCAGGCGGGGGATATAAGTCTTGATGAACTTCGCGCGGAACGGTTGAGCAAATACCTTAAATGAAAGTCCTGGTCGATACCAACGTCATTTTGGATGTGCTGCTGAAACGAGATGGTTTGTATGCAGAATCCTTTGCGGTTTTCCAGATGGTAGAACAGCGGACTATTACCGGCTGTGTTTCTTCTTCCGCAATTACCGATATATTCTATCTTGTTCACAAGGCTCAGAAAAATATTGATATAGTCTATCAGGCCGTAGAAGATATGGCCGCTATTTTCACTATTGTTCCGGTTTTCGAAAGTACCATCACCAGCGCCCTCGCCCTGCGCTGAAAAGATTTTGAGGATGCCGTTCAGTACAGTACCGCAAAAGAAAACGAAGTTGACTATATCGTTACCCGCAACAAAGATGATTATGAAAATTCTGATATACCCTGTATAAGCCCCCCGGATTTTCCGGCTTTCGTTGGGGTCGCCGAAACCGCGCGGGAAGAACAGTAACGGTTTAGCAATCATTTAAACTCTACCTCCGTATTTCTTCCCCTATGGCGCCACATACCGGACATGGAGCCACGCCCCGCTGTAGGAGGGATACCCGGCCCGGTTCACGTTGGTGCCAAACGAGACTTCGGATGTTACGTCGGCAGGAAAATTAGAAAGCGGCGGCTCGACCCCTACCCTCGCGAAGGCCTGTAGTATTTTGCTTCCCACTGCGGCATGTCCCCGCAGCCGGTATCTGACCACGTGTACCGGCAGCATATCCGAATACCCGGTTGGATTACCCTGCATCTTTTGACGGTAGGCGGCCACAAGACGGTCCCGTAAAGCGGCATCCTGCGGCGCGGACGAGACAACCGGTTCTCCGGGAAGGTTTTCCCCCAGGAGCGGAACGTCGGAACCGGTTACCCAGCCGTTTTCCTGTCCCGGATTTTGCGTCACATAGGCTGAAGAACTGTTAAAATCCAGCTTGTCCACTATCCGCGCCCCCACAACGCGCCAGCGGCCGGGATACGACTGGAACAGCACATACACCCACCGGTCCGCGCCGTCGGCGGGAACTTCCAGAGGAATGGTGGAACTTACGTTTATCATATCCGCGGCGTTAATCACATTTCCCCGGGTTTTTTCTTCCGGTATCATACAGGCGTTCCCGTAAACGGCATTGGGGAAGATATCTCCCGTACCGTAGCTGATCGCCGAAGTATACGCGAGAACTTCCGCCACACCGGCATTCTTCGTTACTTGATAGGAGAAGGATTTGGATACTCCCATAGCCAGTCCGGACTCGTCCCTGATGGAACCGTCAACGGTTACGGTAATGGTAAGATGCGTACCGTCCCACCATCCGCCGCCGGAATATCCTAGGAGCCTGTGGGACAAAGAAATTCTCCAGGTAAAAGCCGCTGTACCCAAAGGGCGGACTCACCGAACCCCGGATGGTAATGTTTTTAAATTCGGTATCAAAAATCCCCGGGGGGCTGAAACTTCTGCCGGGAACGTTAAAGGGCAGCATATACGGGCTGCCCCCGCCGACACCGTATTCAGGCCATGTATCAACATAGGTTCCCCCGAAATTTCCGCCGTTCCCAAAACGCAGTGAACTGGGGGCTATGGGTTTGGAAAAACGAATCTGAACGTAGTGTTCCTGCGGCACAAGGCGGTACACCCTATGGGGCGTTCAAAATCTTCAATGTGATTGCCCTGGTCTTGCAGCTTGCTTTTTATTGTAAATTACCGGCATGGGAAAATCATCAGAGTTATTCGTTAATTCATCCGTGTCTGTCCGTGGTTATTTTGAAATCGGAATTACTGAGTTTCACATTCCTGGTATTGCAAAAGATGCACATGAGGGATACAGTGATGGTTCGGAATGTAATTTCAGGGAGGGCGCTAAACACCTGCGGCTGTTGATTCCATGAATTCAAGAATTGATGCGTTCTACATAATTAGTTTCTGCTTCATCTTGTTTGCCAATCAATCGTATGCTTGGGAAACCGGCGGTTTGACCGATCCTGAGCAGCAGGAAGAAGCGCACAATCTGCCGGATCAGCTAAATCGCCGGCAGGATAAAGAGAAGCGGTATTTTCTTCCGGCCATAGGTGAAAATTTGTTGAGC
>JAISNI010000029.1 GCA_031276295.1 Treponema sp. | reverse complement strand
CCCCGCATTTGGTGCGGTTTTATGACATTTGTTTACATTTAGTTGCAAACTCAGATATATATAAGCCCTTACCAGGCAATTTTACCTTATATTCAGACAAATCTGCGGCAGACTTAGCTCAATCCACAACGTATTTATCTCAATCCGCGGTGAACTTACCTCAATTTACAACGCATTTACTTCAATCCACGATAGATTTATCTCAATCCACAACGTATTTATTTCAATCCACGGTAGATTTATCTCAATCCACGGCAAACGGGAGTCCCTTCGCCGTAACCGTAATAACCAAAACAGGCGTATCAAACCAAAAATATAGCACGGAGCAATCACCATGGCAGTAAACAGAGATCGGTTCCCAGTAGGCCGGGAAGCGTTTAAAAAACTGGAAGGGCGGATGCGGGACTCAAAAAACGGTTCTTCTTTATGCCGCCTCTGACGGAGAAGAAGGGGCCGCTGGTTTCCGCGGTGATCCCGTGATTAATGGGCAACATTCCTCATTATTAATGACTAATTATCAAGGAGTTTTGGTATGAAGAAGAACAGGTTTGTGTTTGGCTTACTGGCAACCGGAGCAATCATCGCATGGATAAGCGCCTGCGCAGGGGCGGCGGAGGATGGGCCGAAAAGCGGAGAGAAGGTCATCACCGCCTTTTCCATCCATGATGTTCCCGGCGTGATCGCCGGCACGGCTATCGCCCTTACCCTACCCGCCGGAACCGATGTTACGAGCCTTGCGCCGCAGATTACCGTGTCCGAAAAGGCCGCGGTCAATCCCGCATCGGGAGCGGCGCAGGACTTCAGCGCCCCGGTTAGCTACACCGTTACCGCCGAGGACGGAACCACGGCCCAGTACACCGTGACCGTACAAGTCAAAAACCGCATAGGAATAACCTTACCTTCTGAAACGATAGCGCTTATCCCGCAGGAGGAGGGGGAACTTTCCCGTACCCAGCGGGATACTCTACAGATAAGCGTGGACGGTGAGCCGGTCCGTTGGTTTATTGACGGTAAGGAGCAAGCCGGAAAAGGCAGTACCATCCGCATAGCCGCCATAGATTACCCGGTAGGGATACACCATGTTACCGTGCTGGTATATAAGGCCGGGATTCCTTATTCCGGTGAATTAACCGTTACGGTTGTAAAATAGGAGAAAACGATGAAAATACGGATACGAAATGTTTTATCATATACGGCGTTTCTTTTTGCGGCTGCTTTGCTGGCAAACTGTGAAAGCCCTCTCACCGCTCCGCTGAGCCCTGACGGGTCAAGCATCCAGGGCACCGGCCGGGGAGCCGTTGTCATTCATATATCCGACGGAAACGCGGGACAGCGCACCATCCTTCCCTCAACCGCGTTTTCCCACTATACCTTGACTTTTACCAGTGAAGGGAAAGCACCGGTTACCCTGTCCTCCGAAAATACCCGTGTCGAAGTGGATCTTGAAAGCGGGTCCTGGGACATAACCGTAAAGGGGTATGTGACGATTGGAGGGACGCCGTATCTTGCCGCCCAGGGTAGAAAAACTATAACCGTTACCCCGGGAACACCGGTAAACGTATCCATTGTTATGACGATTGCGGCGGATCCTGCCGGGGAAGGGACATTGAGCTATGCGATAGGCTTGTCTCCTAATCTTGAGGGAAGCCTGTCCAAAGCCCTGCTTGTGCTTGAGCCATTGGACGGCGGCGCTAAAACAGAAATTAACTTGAAAGAAGAAGCGGGAACAGGAACGCTTACCCTGGAGTCCGGCTTCTATATTTTAAAAATACAACTGGAAAACGGCTATCAGGCAATAGGCAAAACGGAAGTGGTCCATATCTATCCCAATATGGAAACCCAGGCGGCATATACCTTTGGGAGCGGTGATTTAACCAGGGTCGTCCCTATAAGCGGCAGAGCGGTAACCGGTGGAGTTCCGCCGGGCAAGGCAGGGGTCTTTCTTTATGGGGACGCGGAATATGAGGATTTAATCGCCCATACGGAGGTTAATCTGTCTGATATGACCTGGCAGACGGTGATCCCCGATGTTTACGACAGGGTCTACTTTAGGCTCGGCATAGGCGAGGGGGAAGGGTTTGTCTTCAAAGCCGCCGGGTACGAGGACATACCGGAAAACGGTAAAACCGGTATCACCATCCCCTCGCCGAAGATCCTGTCTTTTTCGATAAGCGCGGCGGAGACCGGCCTGAGCGCGGATTTAACCGGCGCTATTGATGAAGACGAATCAACGATAACCCTTGCAACCCAGGGGTGGATAGAAAACATCGCCAGCCTGAAAGCGGCCTTTGAATCAACCGGCACGGTTACGGTCAACGGGACGGAACAGGAAAGCGGCGTTACCGGCCAGGACTTCCGTAGCGATCTGGTCTATCGGGTTACCACGGAAGACAACGTAACAAAGGATTACAGGGTTGTCTTTGAATCGCCCCAGGCAACCGGGCTGCCGGTTATGAAGATTGATACGCAGGGCAATCAGTCAATTACCAGCAAAGAGAACTATGTAAAAATGAATATTAGAATCCTTGATCCAAACAACACAGCGAATAATGTTGAACGGGACGGATACAAGGACGAGATACGGGGGAGGGGCAATTCAACATGGAGTTACCCTAAAAAACCGTACAGAATAAGATTTAAGAAGGGGGAGGGACAACCATTATTTGGTTTAGAAAAGGCAAGAAACTGGGTGCTACTGGCGAATTATATTGATCCCACCCTTATTATGAATACGGTAGCTTTTGAATTAGGGCATCGTATCGGTTTGCCCTATACCAATCATTATATCCCGGTGGAGGTTTTTCTTAATGGCGTCTATCAGGGGAGTTATCTGCTGACCGAACAAATGCAGGTAGACAAGGGCAGAGTGGATATAGATGAAGACGAAGGGTTTTTTGTCGAGTTGGATAGCTACTATGATGAAGAGCCAAAATTCCGCACGAATTTATACGATCTTCCGGTTATGATTAAATCCCCGGAAGATCTTGAAGATCCCGCAGGGTACGATTTTGTCAAAAACGCAATCAATGCACTTGAAGCCGCGATGAAGGCGGACTCTTTTCCCGATAGCGGGTACCGGGATTTAATCGGTATGAATACTTTTGTTGATTTCCTTCTCATCAATGAAATCGTCGGCAATGGAGAACTCGGTCATCCTAAAAGTACCTATATGTATAAAGACAAGGGAACCGCGAAAATCAGTATGGGGCCTTTATGGGATTTTGATTGGGCGTTTGGGTATACCGGTTCCGGTCATGCGTATTTTACCAGTCCCAACGTCAGGAGTTGGAAACATGCGTTTTTCCAGCGCTTTTTTGAAGATCCTGTTTTTACCACGGAGTTCAAAATCCATTGGACTACAAACTATGCAGAAATAGCAAGTATGACCGATTTTATTGATGAACAAGCGGAAATACTCAAAAAATCACAGGCGGAAAACTTCAAAGTCTGGTGGAAAAATGACAACATCAATTATAACCAGGAGATTGAAAAAATGAAAACTTGGTGGACAGAGCGGGTAGCGTATTTACACGCCGAAATAAACAAACATTGAAACGGTAAACGCAAAGACGCCACGCGCCAAGAGATGGCCGTCCGGGATTGAACCGGACGGCTTTTTTATGCCTTTCCCCAGCTTCCCCCGCCGCAGATTAGCCGCAAAACTTCCGAAAGACCATGCCGAAAAAAGCGGCGGCGTGGAGGCTCAGGAGATGGCGTATGGTGGTAAGCCGGGGGTAATGGGGAATTATCCCGCTACCAACAAGTCAACTGCATTGCCTAATAATTATTCCAGCCGAAATCAGACCGCCGGGGCCTGACATCTTCTTAACAAAAAATTTTCCTGGTTCGACTGGAATTTCGGCGGAACCGTGGCGTGTATTTTGCCGTTCGGGGAGGTCGGAACGGAAAGATTGCAAATTTACGATTCGGCAAGAGTTTGCCGGAGTAAAAGTTCCCCTATCAAACATAAAGATGCTCTTATTCGGGATAACCCATGTCGGTTAAAGAATACGCCGCCAAAGCCGGGCGGCGGTTTTACCGGTAGACGTACGGCCCCTATCTGGCGGAAATCATCAGGCACAACATCGGCTTCCTCACGGCAGACCGCAAGACGGACTTCCACATCACGCCGGAAATAAGCGCCCGACTGCCTGCCGTATCGGGGCGGCAGATAGACCGCACATTCTACCTCCTCCCGGCTTATCCTCACTTCTGACCATCCGCCGGAGGCTTCCCTCCGCTTGTAAGCCGCTCTTTGATCGCATCAAGGGAATATCCCGCATTGATAAGTTCCAATATTTCCCTTTCTCTTTCCCGTATACCCTCCTGTCTGCCTTCCCGTATGCCCTCCTTCCTCCCTTCCAGTAAGCCCTCTTTCCTCCCCTCCCGTTTCGCCTGTACTACCTTGCTCTGCGTGTCTACCTCATACTTGTACTCGCTCATCAGCCGCGCTCGTTCTACCTC
>JAISNI010000188.1 GCA_031276295.1 Treponema sp. | reverse complement strand
TCTTAATCGGTATATATTTTGAATAATATAATCAAAAAAAAATTTTGTCAATATAAATTTATCGGAGGTACAATCTTTTTTTCGGCCCACTTGCATGGCAACTTACGCCGCGCGGGTATGCCTGTACCCCGGCACCGGGATTTGTCAAAAATTGCCTGAACCACTCCTCCCGATCCCGTCCCAGCTCCTCCATCTCGTCAAACCCTTCCCCGCCGGTTATGATCGAACACAATCCAATGACCACCAAGTCTATCAGTTTATGCCGTATATAGCCCCATTGCCCGGGGATACGGTATCGCTCCCTGATGTTCTTTCATGTGCCTGACCGCTTCTTCTGATAGTTTCATGTTTCCCTCCCTCATGGGTTCTTTGGCCTTTATTCTATCACGAAAAAGTAAGTGCCGGTGCCCTGCACATCAATTGCGTGTTCTTGACAATAAAGATATTAATATAGTAAACTTATATATTGTGAAAACGAAAAAGAATATTCTTATCGTTACCGATGGCATGGAATCTACCCAAAAGATTGCGGAGAAAATTGCCGTACAGCTTTCAGGGAATCGTGTGGTACTTCTTACCGCCCTGGATGTTGCGGGTACTGATGTTTTACCTGCCGATGCTTATTTCCTGGGCTGTGAAAAAAGACAGCCCTCGTCTTTTGCATACCTGGAAGAGTTATTACGTCATATTAATCTGGTCAGGCGGCCCTGCGGTATATTTTCATCTCAGTCAAAAATGGCGGTAAAGTATCTTACCTCTCTTGTTCGTGATTCGGAAATGGCCCTTTATCCTCAGCCGTATTTTGAAAATGAAGAGGCGGATCTGAGCAAATGGGTTGAGGCTGTTCTGGGCTAAGGGCATTTTTCGGTATATTTAGAGCCGCTTTCAAAAGTCGAACCTTGGTTCGAGTTAGTGCGGCCCTGCGGTCCGATGACGCGGCTTTGTAGTTTTTCTGGTTAAAGCCTTGGGGAAATTTCGTTTTCGACAAAACCGTAATTTTAAGCGGGCGTTCTTTTTAAACTGAAGTTTTGAGAGTTCCTGTAGGGTTGAGTATCTTTATAGGGAGCGATATATCCCTCATTCATCTAATATCAGATGAATATTACGTTGTTACTACGATATATTATTATGAAGGCGGCATTATGGATACACTGAATCTTGACAATTATATCAGGAAGGTTCCTGATTTCCCCAAAAAGGGCGTCCTGTTTTACGATATTACAAGTATTTTGGCCCAACCAGAAGCCTTTAACTACTGTATAGATTCTATGGAAAAACTCTACAGCGGTAAAAATATAGATGCGGTAGCAGCCATCGAAGCGCGCGGTTTCCTATTTGCCGCCCCTTTTGCCTGCCGTATGAATATCCCCCTTATACTGATCCGCAAAAAAGGCAAACTTCCCGGTAAAACAAAAACAATCAAGTATTCCCTGGAATATGCGGAAGCGGAAGTTGAGATACACTCCGATGATGTACCTCAAGGCAAGCGTGTACTTCTCCTTGATGATCTTATTGCCACAGGCGGTACCCTCAACGCCGCCCGTTCCCTCATCACCTCCTGCGGAGCACTCGTCCCGGAAATATTCGGTGTAGTGGGTCTTCCCTTTCTCCATTACGATAAGATTCTGGGCGATACGCCGGTACGTACCTTAATCCAGTATCAATCGGAATGATAGATCGTTTTACCTTTTTTGTCATTCCCCTCTTTTTCTTAGATCGGGGTGGAAGGTTTATTGGAACGCGGGGTATTTATTAAATATCCAGATAGAGAGGTGAATCATGAAATTATCCTTAAAGGTACCCCTCATTGTCGGGGGCTTGGTCCTTTTCTTTATGGCAGGTTTGGCCTTTGTCTCCGATACCATAGCATCGGGGATTATCGAAAGAACCGCGAAAGAATCCCTGCAAATCCAGTCGAATATCGCGGCATCCCTGGTGTCGGAAACCATCCATTCCCGGCTTAGCATCCTCCAGGAACTGGCAAACCGGGTCCAGGTCAAAACTATGGACTTTGAAACCCAAAAAGCGGCGCTGATTGAAGACATCGACCGTATCGGCGCGGACGACTTCGCCATCGTCTATACGGACGGAAGGGCTCCGCACCTGAAGGGCGGTCAAAGCCCCAATCTTTCCGACCGGGAATATGTGCAAAGGGGGCTCCGGGGGGAACGGTCGGTTTCAGACATCATCGTAGGCGGCGCGGGCGCCGTTACCACCTCCTATCCCCTCATCAACTACGTGGTTCCCATTACGGCGGACGGCGTGGTGAAGGGCGGACTTCTTGCACGGAATAATGCGACCGTTTTCAGCGACATTGTAAAAGAGATAGGAACCCAGAACGGCGGTACCGTGTATTTGATCAACGGTGCGGGAGTTATCATCGCCCACCAGGATACGGAATTGGTGATGCAATCCTTTTCCGCCATTGAAGCGGCAAAAAGCGATCCTTCCCTGCGGAACATGGCGGTTTTTATTGAGGGTATACTGAACGGCAGCCATGAGGTCGCGGAATACGCCCGTGCGGGAAAATCCTTTATCGGCGCAAGCGCGAAGATCCCCGATATGGACTGGTATTTGATCGACGCCGTAGAAAAGAACGCGTTCTTCTTTGAAACAAAGCAGATGCTGGTAAACACCCTCATCATCGCGGGAGTCGCGGCTATTATCGCGGTGTTCATCTTCATATCCGTATTGCACGTCTTCCTTATCAAACCAATCATCGAAATTGAATCCGCCGCGCAATCCCTGGCGAGTATGAAGTTTGATGTCAAGATCCCCCGGGACCGGAAAGATGAAATCGGGGACGTACAGCGGGCCTTTCATACCATCAGGGATGAACTTAAAAAGACCCTCACCGATATCAATAATGAACATTTGGGACAAAAGAATGTGAGCGGAAATCTGCATATCTCCATTCGGGAATCTTCGGACGGGCTGGGGGTCATTGCCCGCAATATGGACTCGGTACAGAATAAAACCGATGTCCAGATGGAATCGGTTGTCCAGACCGCCGAATCGGTGGAAGGTATCATCAAACATATCCATTCCCTGGAAAATGCGGTGGCTATCCAGGCCGATACCATTTCACGGTCTTCCGAATCAATCGAACAGATGGTGGAGGACATTGATTCTGTCCGTATGGTGGTACACCAGGCCCACGAGACCACGGGAAACCTCAGCAGATCTTCCGAAACGGGACGAAAAATGCTGAATAACCTTACGGAAGAGCTTATCCGGATTGCGGATCAATCGGCGTTTCTGGAAGAGGCCAATGCGGCCCTGGTAAATATCGCGGCCCAGACAAACATTCTCGCCATGAACGCGGCCATAGAAGCGGCCCACGCGGGGGAAGCCGGAAAGGGCTTCGCGGTGGTAGCCGGGGAGGTGCGGAGCCTGGCGGAATTGTCGAACAAGGAATCGGCGTCCATTTCCACTGAAATAAAAAACATGAGGAACGGCATCGAAAAGATGCGGCAGGTATCCACCGGAACCGTTGAAACCCTGGGCAGTATGTTTACCGAAGTAACCGATATGCAGTCTTCCCTGAATTCGGTCAATACCGCGGTGGAAGCCCAGGCATCGAACGGAGCCCAGGTACTCCAGGCATTAACGAGTCTGCGGGAAACGACCGAACAGGTCCGTACCGGCTCCGACGAGATACAAAAAGAAAGCGACGCAATCCACAAGGTAGTGGAAAATCTGAAAAGTATATCAAAAGATGTGAACGAAAGTATCATTGATGTGCAAAAAGCCAGTAACAAAATCGCCGAATCTCTTAATGTTGCCCAAAAAATTGCCGAGGGGCATTATTTGATACCCCCGGAAGACATCTTTTAATATAAGGTGAGGAATATTATGCTTTTTATGAACAAGGAAAAGACAGCAAACGGTGTTTCTTCTAATGAAACAACGGTACGGGCTCCCCGCTATACTTCTGTAGCCCGACTCTGTATTAACGGATTTGAAGGCGAGGCCGTCATAAGAAATATCAGCCTCGGCGGATTCCGTATGGAAAGCAGAACTTACGCGGCGATCACCATAGGCGAGCATTATATCATGCAGATTAAACCCGAGGCTTCCGCCCAGATCCCCCTCTTTGAGTTGGAGGTCGAAGTCCGCTGGGTTCAAAGTACCGAAAGCAGTTTTAGCGCGGGGTTCCTCATTAAGTCTTCCTTTGACCGTTCCCTTGAGAAATACATTGATTATATAAAAAGTCATAAATGAATCGCCGCTACGGAACCTGAAATCCGCAATCGAAAGGTAAACGAAAAGGGTATGGAGGTCATTGCGTGTAATGGCGGCATGAGGAGGGGCGCGGATCTGTGTATCACGGATCGGTTCTGTCTCCTCAAAACCCTTTTTATCAGAATAGAATAGCGAGGGGGCAGTGTTTTAAGAAAAGGCCGTCAAAGGTATCTTGAAATTGCTGGAAAATGAAGTTATTTTGATATAATACTACAATTAAGGAAGTTATGAATGAAACAATTATGTATTTTCTCTGTTTTAATATTTTTTACCCAGTTCTTGTCGGCCCAGACCGCCAATTCTATAGACAATCTTCTAAAAACCGTTGAGTTAAGCTATGGTCAGGCATTGATCTTTACCATTGAAGCAGCCGAACAGAATGCCGGTCAGGAGGCAAAGGCGGATTTTTCCGGGAAGTTGAAGGATGAGCTTGAAAAGGACGGCCGTTTTCAGCAGAAGAATACCGCTCCCGTTACTTTAGGCTCCCTTTCCTTTCTCCTTATGAAAGCCTTTGATCTGAAAGGGGGTATCTTCTATTCACTGTTTCCCGGTGATCGTTACGCTTACCGCGAACTCGTGTCAAAAAATATCATCACCGGGAGAACCGATCCCTCGCAAACAGTATCGGGAGAAACATTTCTCTATATGCTCGGTCAGATCAGTTTGCATTTGGAGAATTAACATGAAACGAATTCTTGTTCTGGTACTTTTTCTGACGGTGTCTGCCGGTCTTTTTGCCCTTGATTGGGGCGTACTTTTCAATCAGACTCCCAAATTTTCACAGGACGGTTTCTTCTATACCGAAAACATACAGCCTTGGGCGTCTTTCCTGTTTGGGGATGATATGGATCTCTATATTTCAGGAAGCCTCAACCTGAAAGTAGAGCCGGATCGGGAGGTTAATCCGGTGGTACCCGGCCTCTTGATCCCCGAACTTGGCCGTACAGAACTGACGTGGAGGCCGGCCGACGTTCTTACCTTGAATATAGGGCGGGTTTCCCTGACGGAATCGTCGTCCCTTATCGCAGCCGGCCTTTTTGACGGGCTGAAGGCCGGCATTGTCCTTGATAAACTGGATATCGGCATAGGAGCTTACTATTCGGGCCTCTTGTATAAGGAAACTGCCGGAATCAGCCTTTCCCAAAACGATAGAGCCGATTATGCTAAAACGGAGCAGTATCTTTCCGCTCCCCGTGTCTTCCTTAACGCCGAGGTTCTCTTCCCCGGTATTCTGGAATCGGCCCACTCCTTATCCGCGGGCGGTCTTGCCCAGTTTGATACCCGTTCGTCCCGTGTGGACTCCCAGTATATTTTTCTTCATGCGGATATCGTCATCGGGGGCGCTTTTGATATCGGATTGTCCGGTGTATGCGGTTTTGCCGAAGACGATTGGTCTTTTACAGGGGTTTCCGCCGCGGCCGCGGCAGACTTTACCTATTACCTCCCTACTGAAATAGAAGACCGTCTGCTTATGGGTTTCCGCGCCGGTTCCGGTGAATGGAACGATGCCATGAAGCCTTTTCTGCCTGTCAATGCCCCTTCTCAGGGAACTATCCTCAAGGCAAAACTTTCAGGCACGGCCGATGCCCGTCTTGTCTATACTTTTCGTCTTATAGACGCCCTTTCCATAGATATGTCCGCCGATTATTTTTTCCGTCTTGATGAAAAAACCTACCAAACGACCGATCTTAAATATAATACCGGAGATAATCCGTATTTCCTTGGGGCCGAAATCTACGGAAATTGTATTTGGGCGCCGTTTTCCGATCTGCTCGTTACCGTTGGCGGAGGGGCTTTTTTACCTCAGCTTGGCAACGCATTTAATTCTGATGCAAAAACACTGTGGCAGGTTTCGCTGTCATTGATTATTTCGCTTTAATTTCGAGGAGAAGACAATGAAACAATTGGTTTTTTTATCGGTATGTGTTACGACGCTCTGTCTTACGCTTTCAACCCTGTGTGCGGAGGAAATTGTAACCAGGATTGACGAAATAACCGGTAAGGTTGAAGTAAAAACAGCTAATTCCGCTTCCTGGATTGCCGCTCAGAAGGGTATGACCCTAAAAAAAGACGATCAGGTATCAACGAGCTTTAAAAGCAGCGCGGTTCTTACTATAGGAAGGTCGAAAGTTACCGTCCGCGCCCTTACACGGTTGAGCGTCGAAGAGATCAGCCGGGGCGGCGGTCAGGAACAGGTAAAGCTGTCCATGCCGGCCGGTACCATACGGGCGGAAGTTAAGGCTCCGGAAGGCGGGAAGATAGAATTTTCCGTGCGCAGCCCTTCTGCTACCGCTTCGGTACGCGGCACGGAATTTAGTTTAGACACCAAAAAACTGACCGTTATAGAGGGTGCGGTTGCCTTGGTGAATAACAGCGGCAAAACAACCCAGGTAAATGCAGGCCGTTCAGCCACGGTAGGCGCTAAAGGAAAAGTGTCTTCGGCAAATGCAAGGGGAAGCGAACTCTACCCGTCCTTGCCCGTAGGGCTGGGCAGCGTTGCCGTTCCGGTTGTTCCAACTCCTGTTGCCGTTCCGGTTGAGACGCCGCCGTCCGTTAATGTGGACGTGTTTTTTTGAATTCTATAATGCCTGTTTGGTACTCATACGGAGGCAGACGGATTATTGCTTCCAAATATAAGTTTGACCGCGTCGTGTTTACACGGGAAGCGGTCTTGTAGGTTTAGTTACTACACTGTAGGGAGATAGTAGGATGAATGATAAACGATATTTTAGGCGAAATTCGTTTCTTTGCAAGGTGGGAATAGCCCTGTCTATTTTGTTGCCGGCCCTTACGGGTATTTCCTGTAATCAAACGTTTGACGGACAGGGGACCGTTACCGTCTCCTTAGGCGATCAGGGCCGTTCCGCGTACTCCGATACATGGCCGCAGGCAGGGGAACTGGTTTTTGAGACGGTAACGCTTACCGTTAAGGACGGTAATACCGTTATCACCGAAAAAAAATTTACCTCTGGACCTTATAGCATGGAAGTCCCTGTCGGTAGCGGTTACCGGCTTGAGTTTGAAGGGAAAATAGATCGTAAAAAAACAAAGCCGCTAACTTTTGCCCAGTCTTACAACGGCCTGAGCGCTCCTTTCAGTGTGGAAGCCAGCGGCGTTACAAACGTGAAAGTCCAGCTTGTTGTCAATGAAAGGGATATAATCTATCTTAAACCCTCCAATGGCGGCGGTAAGCCGTATCAGGCAAGAAGTTCCGATAATTTTGATTCACTGGGAAGCGGTCATGATCTGACTTTCAAGCCAGAAAACTTTCCTTTTAAGTTTGATTTAGACGGTCCTGGGCGGATGCTATATTTTAGTAACGCGAAAAACATTGCCTATCTTGATAAGCCAAAAGACGGGGGGAAGATAGATACCCTTATTACATCGCTATATTCAGACAAGACAAAGGTGGCTGATGATATAGCTTGGGACCCAATCAGTAATGGACTATACAGCATTTGCAAAGATTTGGCTCCAAATAAAATATTCCGGCATGATATTTGGAATAAAGACGCTTCTTTACAAGAAGATATTTCACTCCCTTCCGGTATAATATTACCAACATTATCAGTGTATGAGTCTCGGTCAATAGCCGTAGACTTGGAAGGGAAAATTTATTTGGGAGTTGTTAAGGGTGTTGAGGATAAGGATGCAACTACACCTCCCTCTTCCCTTATAAAAGGCGAAGTAGTCGACAATCAGTTAAAGGTGGATATAAAATTTTCTTACCAGACGGATGAGGATCGTAGGATTTGGGATGTCCGTGTTATTAAGGGAAATGTCTATATCATTACATCAAACACTGATGACGACGGCCAGCTTATTATTGCGGATGCCGGTACGGGTGAGAAAATTGGCTCAATTGACTCTTTTTCTGAATCTCATGGGGACGATATCTCTTACAATAACCCTCAGTACATTGCAGGCTGGTCCGGCGGTAAAATGTACATCGTTACGAATTACGGAGATGCCGCAGTCAGGGTTTTTGAGATTGACATAAGTGATCCTAAAACCCCGCAGATACTACGGTCTTCGGATACGTAATTTAATAGATATAGATAATTCTATAAATTAACGGAACTTAACCGCCGGGGAAGGTGGAAAATTTGTCCACGGATTACGCGGATTTTACGGATTAAGAAAGGCTAAGGTAAAAAAATCGCCGGATTTTAGTTCGATTGATCTGTGTAATCCGTGGACTTTTTCATTCCCTGCCGGGTATAATAATATAAAGGGAGCGTAAAAGATGGAAATGCAATCATCAGAGAATACCGGGCTGAATTTTGAAAAAGTCTGGGCAATGTTCAAGGAGACCGCTGAAATGTTCAAAGAGACCGACAGGAAGTCCAGGGAGGAATGGCAGGAGATCAAACGGATAATCAGCGATTCCGACAAGAAAGCCAAGGAGGAGTTTGAGCGGAGGACGGCGGAAAGCGAGCGGAGGTTTCAGGAGACCGAGCGGCTCATAAAGGAAAGCGGGAAAGAACTCGACAGGAAAATGGGCGAACTGGGCAAAAAATTAGGTAGCGTCGTTGAACACCTGATGATCCCCAACATGAAAAATAAATTCAGACAGTTGGGTTACACTTTTGAAAAATCCTCCCCCAATGTGCTGATAGAAGACAGAATCCACAAACTCTATGCGGAAATCGATATATTTCTGGAAAACGGGGACTGTGCGATGGCGGTAGAGGTTAAAACCCAGCCGAACAACAACGATATCCGGGATCATGTAAAACGGATGGAAAAACTGCGGCAGTATGCGGATCTGCACCAGGACAAGCGGAAGCTGTACGGGGCGGTAGCGGGAGCGATAATACCGGAGAATGTAAAGGATCACGGATTAAAAGAGGGTTTTTATATAGTAGAGCAGTCCGGGGATACGGTGAATATCGTGAGTCCTCCGGGTACTGCGAAAGCCTGGTAGAACCGCCGCTCTGAATCCCCAATAGTAACCCCCGCGCGTGCGTCTTTAAATTCCTTTAAAATTTTAAATATTTATCCGCCTTTTTTGTTGAATATTACGGCGTTTTCCTGTATTATATGGCTATTGTTTTAATTTCAGGTAAAAGCAGTAGTGAGGTTTTGAATGTTGGACATCGGTCCCATCCACCGTAAAGAATACGAGTTAGACGCTGACCGATCCGAACCTGTTGTCATAGCCGAGGCGCCCGGCAGGATTCATTACCTGGGTGAGCATGGTGAGCCAAAGGCCGGATTATTTCTCTCGTCCGCCATAGATCGGTACATCCGTGTGGCGGTAAGTCCGCGAAAAGATAATTCTCTCCGCTTCTTTGCGGCGGATCTGGGGGAAAGAAAGCGTACTACTCTGGTAAACCTTAAATACAAACGGGAGGATCGGTGGGCTAATCATATCAAGGTAGCCATACATGTCTTTGCGGAGCTGGGCTACCCGGCCAAGGGCCTCAATTTTACCCTGGTGGGAAATATACCCCAGCAGGTAGGGCTTGCCTCTTCTACAGCTATTGAAGTAGCCGCCGCTATCGCCTTAAAAGGTTTTTTTCAGGTCAGCATGGGCGAGAAGGAACTGTTAAACCGTTTAACCGCTTCTCAGACTGTTTTTTTCGGGAAAAAAACGACGCCCATAGATTATATTATCGCCCTCCATGCCAAAAAGGATCAGTTTCTTATTATTGATGAGGTAACACAGGAAGTAAGGCGGGTAAAATCCCCCCTTTCCAAGTACAAGATACTTATCATGGATTCCCGTGTACCCCGGCTTGGCGTGGAGGATGAGTTAAAACAGCGGCGGCAGGATATAAGAAAAGGCTTGGAACTGCTCTCGTACAAAAGGCAGGGGGTAAGTTTTAGGGATTTTGCCGCTGCGGATCTGGTTGAATCAATGGGGAATCTGCCGGAAGAGATACGCCGCCGGAGTATGCATATAGTTCAGGAACTTCGCCGGGTAAACGAGGCCGAAGAATCCCTGCATAAGGCTGATTTCGGCAGTCTTTCAAAGATAATTACCCACTCCCACGAAAGCCTGCGGGACCTTTACGAAGTTTCCTGTCCTGAGGTAGACTGGCTTGTAAAACGGGCGCAGGAGATTGACGGCGTTCTGGGCTCCCGCATGACAGGCAGGGGCTTTGGCGGTTGTACCTATACGATAATACGGGAAGATGCCATCCCCGAATACAGGAAACGGCTTGAAGATTATGAACGTATCTTCGGCTTTCACCCTATTATTTATGAAGTGAAACTTTCCACCGGCAGCCGTATTACACCAACCGGCCAGCCTCAAAAGGCCGAAGCCGAGATACGGACGGAAAACGAAAATTCGTTTGACGATGAAAAAGATACCGTACTACCCGATGCCGGGGAGCCGGAGGAAACATATCCGCTGCCGAATACGGAGAACTTCTAAAAGCCGGAGTTTTTAGAGGCTTCTTCAACTACGGTCAATTTTTGGAGTAAAAAAACTGAGGTCGCATGAATATACTATTGACAAATGATGACGGAATTGAATCGGCAGGGATTCAGAGGCTTGCAGCAGCCCTGCGGGATGAAGGAAAACATACTATCTATATGCTGGCGCCGGACGGAAACCGTTCGGGAGTTTCCCATTCTATTTCTTTCCTCTATGCGCCGGTCAGGATACGCGAGCATAGCCTGAATACCTGGTCATGTTCGGGGAATCCTGCGGACTGTGCTATGATTGCCGTTCTGGGGGGCTTTCCGGTAAAACCTGACATTATCCTTTCGGGGATAAACCGGGGCGCTAACCTTGGCACGGATATTGTCTATTCCGGGACTGCGGCGGCGGCGCGTCAGGCCGTATTACAGGGCGTTCCCGCCATAGCCTTTTCGCTGGCCGGCGGCTTGAGCGTCAGGAAAGATGAGAACGACGGGTATTTCTGGGATATGGCGGTAGCGTTTATCCTGGAAAAAATGCCGGAGCTTATTGATAGGTGCACGAAAGATATCTTTATCAATGTGAATATACCGAATACCAGGGATGGACCCTTGGGTATGCTTACGACATATCCCTGTATACAACATTACCGGGATGAATTAAGCACAATGAAAGCTCCCGACGGTTCCATCTATTGTTTTATGAAGCTGGGAAGCGCGTCATTCAAGGGGGAACCGGGATCCGATATTGAGGCGGTGCAGCGGAATTATGTATCGGTAAGCCCTGTATTTGTACATCCGGTATGCGGACAGGCGTCTTCCCCGTCATATTTCGGTGTTCATCCGTAAAAGGGGTAGTGAAATGGCGGATTCGGGGACTTTAAAGGAGGGCATCAGGCTTTACCGTTTAAAGCGATGGGAACTGGCTTTGAAAGAGCTTTTGCTGGTTAATGCCGAAAAGTTTGATGAGGATGAACACGCGGAATTATCCTATTACCTTGGGCTTTGCTATACAAAAGTGGGTAAGTACAATGATGCCCTGCTGTACCTGGAACAGGTAGTTACCGCCGGGCGGGATCCCCTGCGGGTATACCAATGCCGTATGACCCTGGCCTATATTTATGTTATTACGCGCCGTTCTAAGATGGCTGAATTTGAGCTTAATCGGCTGGTTGCAGGCGGTTTTGAATCGGTGCAACTCTATACTACCCTGGCCTTTTCCGCATGGCTTCAAAAACAGCCTAAAAAAGCTATAGAACTATACGAAAAAGCCCTCG
Organism: Treponema sp.; assembly: GCA_031276295.1. Lineage (GTDB taxonomy): Bacteria > Spirochaetota > Spirochaetia > Treponematales > Breznakiellaceae > JAISNI01. Next base: position 25,090 of record JAISNI010000188.1, on the reverse strand, counting down.
AATTGGACGAAAATAATACTACGGCAATGAATGGTTTGGGGTTTATCCTGGTGGATACCGATATGGATCTGTTGCGCGGCCTCCGGCTTTGCCGCAGGGCGGTTGATCGTAAGCCTCAAAGCGCGGCCTATCTGGATTCTCTGGGGTGGGCTTATTTCAAATGCGGCGATCTTCTGGAAGCCCGTACCTGGCTGCGCCGCGCCCTGGATATGGCGCCCCAGGAAGCGGAGATACGGAACCACATGCGTATCGTTATGGGAGAGACCTGATAAAGAGGGAGGGATATGGCTAATAAAGTATTGTTTTACGGACTGCCGCTAAAACCAAGAAGCCCGCACGGACGTATATTTCCGGGCGGAATTTTTGGATTGTACGGATTCTTTGCCGATCAGATGTCAGGAACTGCTGATCGGTTAAATCGGGATGACCTGAAAGGAATCATAAAAACCGGCTTGTTCTTCGTGTTTGCCCTTCTCCTGCTTTTTTCCCCGCCGCTTCCTCTGGTTTCCCAGCAGGGGGAGTTGCCGGGCTCCTACGATTCGTCAAGGAATATACCGGGAGGCTTTCTCAACAATTACGACGGCAGGGGAACTTCCGCTCAAACCGCCGCTCCGGGGTCTACGGGAAGCGCTTCCCCGCCTTCACGTCCGGTAGATCTTAATACCCTCAACGCGCGGGAGGAATTCCGCCTGGGGGTACAGGCCTACAACCGTTTTGCTTATAACGAAGCGATCCTCTCTTTTGAAAGGGCCCTGGCCTACAGGCCCGGCGAACCGCTCATCCTGGACTGGCTTGGCCGTTCCTACTACCGTTCAGGATTTGAAGATACGGCTTTGCGCCAATGGCAGGCGGCTCTCCAGGGCTATCCCTACGGTACGGCCCAGAATTTGTTGCTTGCAAACCATATTGATACGATACGGAACCGCCGGAGCCTGCTTCCGGTTCCGAACGATGATGTACGTTACGTGGAATCGGGTAATTTCCCCAGCCGTAACAATACCAACGTTCTGTATAAGCAGCCCAGCTCGGTCCTTGCCGTGGAGGACGGATCGGTCTATGTGGTCGCATACGGCAGCAACGAGATTGTCCGTATTGATGTAAACGGTGTTATACGGCAGCGTATCCGCGGCCCTATCAACGGTTTCGACCGTCCCTACGATATAGTCCGCGGCGAAGGGGGGAGGTTCTATGTCTCGGAATACCGTGGGGGACGGGTAAGCGTACTCAACAGCGACGGGGTATGGCAGTCCTATATAGGCTCTAAAGGGCAGGGCGAGGGGAAGTTTGTCAGCCCTCAAAATATGGCTATAGATGAGGAAGGCTACCTGTATGTTGTTGATTACGGCAACAGGCGTATATCAAAATTCGATCCCGATGGAAACTTTATCCTCAGCTTCGGTACGAGGAGCGCCGGTTTTCAGGGCTTTCTGTCCCCGACGGGTATTGCGGTGCGGGACGGCCGTGTCTATGTGGCGGACAATTTGGCCAAGCAGGTGTTCATGTTCGACAGAAACGGCGCCTATCTGGGCCTGCTGGTGAGGAATGGTCTAACAGGCCCCGAAAGTTTAAGGTTTTTGAAGGACGGCAGGCTCCTTGTCGCCGATATGAACCGTATCCTTATGATAGACTGTAATTCTTCAATAATACGGGAACTGGGGGTGCTGGGCAACTCAGGGGTACGGATAGTGTGCGCAGAGATGGACCAAAACGGGAATGTTGTCGCGGCTAATTTTTCCGGGAATGATGTTTCTATTTTTACCCGTATCGACGATGTAGCTTCCGGGCTTTTTGTTGAAATAGAGCGGGTTTTCACCGATGATTTCCCCCAGGTTACGGTGGAAATTCAGGTACAGGACCGACTGAGGCGGCCTATTGTCGGCCTTGACGGGCGGAATTTCTTCCTTTCGGAGGGCGGTCAAACCGCCGGCGCCCAGAATTTTCGGGGAGCGGGGTATGTGAACAATCTTGCTTATATCTCTATTCTTATGGAACGTTCCGACGAAACTAAAACCATGCAGGAGGCTCTGGAAACCGCGCTCCGTGATATAAGCGCCGTCAGCAGTTCAGGCGGCGGCAATTCCACGGCGGGCATACGGGTTGCCTCCCTTATCTCTGCCGGCGAGCAGCCGGTGCGCGAGCGACTTGACGGTTCGACCCCACCCGCCGCCGATGGGGCGGACGGTTCCCCTGTTCTGCCCGCATCCGTCCAGCGGAACACCTCCAGACCCGGCCTTGAAAACCTGACAAGGGGCGCGCTGGCTTCCCTTGCACGGGGAAATGTGGCTTCCTATTCTCCGCGCTGGAGGCTGGACCTTGGCCTGCGTTTGGCCGCGACGGACCTGCTGGCCGGAGGTAAAAAACGGGGGATTGTCTATGTAGGTTCAGGTAACCCAGGCCAGTTTGCCTTTGAGCAGTACGGCCTTTCGGAATTAGCCGCATACCTTGCAAATAACAGCATTGTCTTTCATGCGGTAGTATTGGGAAACAACCAGGTATCCTCCGAGATCCGCTATCTCTGCGAACAGACAGGCGGTAGCGTGCTGCCTCTTTATCAGAATGAAGGTATAGGCAAAACAATCAGCAAACTTGCCGAACAGCCCAGCGGTTCCTATACCCTGAGTTACCAATCCATGCTCCCAACGGATTTTGGGAGAGCGTATCTTCCCCTGGAAGTGCAGGTATACCTTATGGAACGATCCGGCAGGGACATGATTGGTTATTATCCGCCATTGGAATAGGGGAAAAATGGCATACCAGTGAGACGGCACTTTGGAAACAGGATGCGTACCAGTATAGGCGGTTGGCTTTTTAACCACATTAAAGGCGATGATTTCCGTATGGCATCCTCTATTAAGGCGGCCTCAGAGTAGCGAATCCTGATCGTCCGGGAAAGCGCACTTCTCTACGGTCATTTCCTTCAAGGCATCTTCGATCAGGGGCTGTAGTTCCAGTTCTTCATAGAGCCTCTGCGCATGGCGGGGATCGCCGCGCAGGATAGGGTGAGGCGGGCTAAAGAGAACGCAGCAGTCCTGGTAGGGGAGTATTGATGTTTCGTAGGTTCCTATCTTCTTTGCAAGCCTGATGATATCTTCCTTATCCATACCTATAAGCGGACGGAGGACGGGCATTTTTAGGCGGCTTTGGGTACAGTTTATATTTTCTATGGTCTGGCTTGCCACTTGGGAAAGGCTTTCCCCGGTGATGAGGCATTTAGCCCGGCGCATGACCGCAAGATTCTCCGCAGCTTCCATCATGGCCATACGGAGAAGCACCGTCGTCCATTCCGCCGGAGCTCTTTCCTTTATGCGCATCTGAATTGTGGTAACGGGTATAATATGCAGCCTTACGCCCAGGCCGTAGCTCCCGGTAATTTCCGCCAGACGCACAACCTTTTGCCGGGCTTCATCGGATGTATAAGGCCAGGCATGGAAGTATACCGCTTCCATGTGCATACCCCGCGAACACATCATGTAGAGAGCCACAGGGGAATCGATGCCTCCTGAGAGGAGGCATAAGCCCTTGCCGGCGGTCCCGACCGGCAGCCCTTGCAGGCCCTTCTCCCCGTTACCGTAAACATAGGCTTTTTCCCGTATCTCCACCGTAACAACAAGTTCAGGCTCGTGTACATCAACCTTGAAGCCGGGTAGAGCCCTCAGAATTGCCTCGCCCGCATTGCTACAGATCTGCGCCGAATTCAGGGGAAAGCTCTTATCGGTTCTCCGCGCGTTCACCTTGAAGGTACGCAATCCCCGGTCAAAAAAACGGCCCGCTTCTTCTATGCAAAGGCGGAAAATATCGCCGGTGGTTTTAGGACAGGCCCGTACCTTTGCCCAGCCCGCAATACCAAAGAGGCGGCGAAGGCACTCCTCAGTTTTTGTTTCCGAATCTTCCGGACAGCGAACGAAAAAACGGCCCCTTGTCAGTTCTATACGTGTGCTCCTGCCAAGCATGGCCTTGATATTCCGCCTTAAAATATGCTCAAAGCCTTCTCTGTTGCCCCCTTTAAGGCTTAGTTCGCCGGGTTTCAATAGATAGGTAGTCAATCAGTACCGCCTTAGAATCCCGGTAACGGCTTCAGAGAACCTTTCTATCGCTTCTCTGTCCGTTGACCAGCCCTGGGAGATCCGTATTCCGTTGAGGCTTAGATCAGGGCTAAGCCCCATTGCGGCCAGTACCGGACGCTCCCCGGAAGCCGAAGAACAGGCCGATCCGGTAGAAATCGCAAAGCCCGCTTCGTCCAGGGCGCGTACCATAACCTCGCCGGGAAGCCCTTTAAAAGCGGCCTGGAGTATCCAGGGAGAGAAGCGTTCATCATCTTCGGTCCGGTCGGCTGGAATAAGCGTACACCGGTCATGGGCCTTTAAAGCTCCGATAAGGTATTGCCAGCGCGCCCGGGCTTCGGCGCTTTCCCCTTGCAGAAGGGCAGGGGAGGCCCGCTTTTCAAGGCAGCGTGCCAGGGCCAATGCGCCGCGGACATTTTCCGTACCGGGGCGTATGCCCCCCTCCTGGCCCCCGCCGCGGTAGAGGGTTTGCACGCGTTTACGGAGGTAAAGCAGTCCTATACCACGGGGGCCGCCCAGTTTATGCGCGCTGATGGAGGCGGAATCCAAGTCCCAGGCCCGTATATCCACCGGTATCTTGCCTACGGCCTGCACCAAATCGCAGTGCAGATGAACGGGACGGGCGGCCTGAGCGCGGAGATGGGCGGAGAGGGCTTCCATATCATTAAGGGCGCCGGTTTCGTTGTTCACCGCCATGATTGCGGCAAATCCGGCGTTGGGGTATTTGGCGAGGGCTTTTTCCAGGGTACGGGAACTGACCCTTCCATCTTTTTCCACACCGATAAAGCCTATTTGTTTTCCCAGCCCTTCAAGGCACAGGCAATTTTCCCTTACCGACGGATGTTCCACCGTGCTTGAAAGGATAGCGGTGGGATACTGCCTGAGAAGTTGCGTATATATGACTATGGCGTTCGATTCGGTTCCCCCGGATGTAAAAAAGACGCTTTCGGATGGAAGACCGAGGACACGGGCGCAACGTTCCCGTGCTTCCTCAAGGACTTCTCTGGCTTTCTTACCTTCGCTATGAAGGGAGGAAGGATTTCCGAATACCGTCTGCATATCCGTATCCCAGGCATCGGTGCAGGCCGCATCCGGCGGGGCTGTAGCCGCCCAGTCAAAGTAATAACGCGGTAAACTCATAGATGTATACTACTGCCGGGTAAGTTTCATCGTCCTTTTTGCCGCAGCCTGGTTGAGAAAATGGATAAGCGAAAAGAACAGGATAACAACAAGAAAGGAAACGGCCAGAAGGGAGCGTGATAAAATGCCCTCCCCTTTAACGGAGAAAAAGACCAACGCTCCGATAAGTATCTGTAATCCGTATAAAACACCGTCTACACCCCTGCTGGACAGACCCAAATTCATAAGTTTATGGTGTATATGGGCCTTATCAGGACTATCTATCCTCCTGCCATCCCTGATTCTGCGCCAGATCGCCGCAACGGTATCGAAAATAGGGATGGACAGAACGGCAGCCGCGGGAAGCAGGGGAATATTCTGCGGAGCGGACACGGATTCCCTCATTTCAATAAGGGGAAGCACGGCAAGGATAAAGCCGAGGAATTGGCTGCCCCCGTCCCCCATAAAGATACATGCCTTCGGCAGGGGTAAGTTAAAGACAAGAAAGCCGCCTATCGCCGCCGTAAGGCTGATACAGAGGAGAATTACGGCGTTATTATCGCCGTTCAGGACAAAGATAGCGGCATAGGTAAGGGCGGCAAGAAAAGCCAAACCGCCGGCAAGCCCGTCAACCCCGTCTATAAGGTTAATAGCATTGGTCAAACCTATGATCCAAAAGAATGAAACAGGATACCGTAACCAGCCGGGGTCTTCTTCAAAAAGAATCTGCTGAAAGGAAAAACCCGGTACAATCACACAGAGAGCCGCAATAATCTGGAGCAGGAGTTTATGACGGGGCTGCATAGGCCGGAAATCGTCAAGCACACCGGATACCAGGACCAGGATCAAGCCTGAAAGCGGTAACAGAAAACGCCGGCTGAAATGCGGTTCCAGCAGAAAAAAGTTGATAAAGAGCGTACACAGGATAAAAACTGTTGCAAAACTTATGCCGCCAAGCCGGGGAATGTTCCCCGTATGTATTTTTCTTTCGTTTATACTGTCATACCAGGATTTTTTACGGCATATTCTTAGAATGGCTAGTTCAGCAAGAACTGAAAGCACAAAAACACAACAAATTGTAATAACCGCACTGGTCATGCAAACTCCAAGTTATCTCAATTAGATATTATTATTAGACTATAACAATTAGACAAAAAACTCATCACTATATAATAGCGATTATAGCACAGAATGTATAGTATTTCCAAAATAACTCTCAAGCGAGTTAATTGGCTTAATGAAAAACCCAGAAGCAGGCTCCGGGATATGCACCCGGCCTGCCGGTCAATATCTTACCTTTTAGCTGCCGCCGCCCTTGCAATTTGAAGGTTATTTTCGTGTCGGATACAGCGGAGCATACTATGATTTATCACTGCACGGTTTCGCGGTGTATCTCTCGGTTAAGCATGGAAAGTATCAGCGTTGTCCCTACGGGAAGCTGGTAGGGAATGGAGATGTTCCCGCCGGCATACTCCACGGTAAGGAGGCGGATACGATCACCTGAAGGAAGCTGGGCTTCAAGGCGCATGGCCAGGGGGTAGGGATTCCTGGGCATATTGTAGGTAAAAAGACCGAATGCCTCCCCTTCAGCAACCGTTACCGGTTCGTTTACCAGGAAAGAAAAGCGCGTATTGGCGGAGGTGGAAGTGTCTCCGGCGGGTTCCTGATAGACCACCATGCCGGGGCTTTCCCCTTCCTCTGTAGGCCGCAAGGTAAACTGAAAGTCTATGCCGGTACGCCCGATGAGTTCCAGGGCGTCGTTTATAGAAAGGCCGACCAGGTTAGGCGCCTTAATCATGGCGCTTTCAGGCCCGCGGCTCACCACAAATTCCAGCACGGTCGGGCCTGAAATCTCAGCATCGGGCTCCGGCTTTTGCTGGAGTATGGTTCCCGGGCTTTTCTGTGAGTATTCATACATAAAAGGTTCTTTCACCGACAGAAGCGGCCGCACGGAAGAGCCCGCCGCGGGATTGCCCTGGGAAGCGGCCAGAGTCTGTATTTCGATATGCACTTCGTCAATATTACGCCCCAGGTAATTCTCCACCTTGTTGAGCACAACGCCCTGGCTTACCACCAGCCTGATCCGGCGTCCGGCCTTGACAATAGTCCCGGCCACGGGTTCCTGTTCGAGTATCAGCCCCTTATCGAAGGATGTCTGAGAATACCGCAACTGAATCCGGGGGTAGAGTTCCTTCACCTGGAGTTCCAAAAGGGCTTCGGTCAATTCTTTGCCCCTCAGTTCCGGTACCATTGTTTCATCGGCACCCTGAACCGCAATAAAAAACACCGACACCGCAATAATCCCCACAAAGACGACAAGGCTCATAGCCATAGATATAAAGAGCCTCAGATTACCGGCGCCCTTCCCTTCCTTATTATTTAAATTGCCTAAAGCCATATCCGTTCCTTATATAAGATGCGCGCCTATAAAGTCCCGCGTGCCGTTTAAAAAATCTTTCCAGGCCAGGGCTTTTCTCGCCTGGTGCTGAAGACGGCTTACCGCGTAAACGCCGTCTCCGGTTTGTATCAGTATACCCGCACGGTGGTCCGTGCCCAGAACCACGCCCGGTAGGGCATTGCCGGACGGAAGACCCTCCCCTTCCCAAGGCTGCCCTTCCAGTATATAACAGGCCCCGTCCCCGTACATAGTCCAGGAGAGGGGCCAGGGGGTAAATGCCCGTATCCGTACGTCTATCTCGACGGCGGTCCGGGACCAGTCTATACGGCCTTCTTCCCTGGAGATAAGCGAACAGTAGCTCGCTTCTTCCGCCCTTTGAGGCTTTGCCTGAATATCACCCGTGAGTATGCCCCGCAAAACATGAGGCAGCAGGGCGGCGCTTCTGTGGGCGGCATAGTCGGAAAGGCTTGCCGTCGTTTCCCTGCCCGAAAGCGGGAAACGTTCCTGTAGGAGGATGTCCCCGGCATCCATTTCCCGTGCCAGCTTCTGTATGCTTATACCTGTTTCAGCCTCGCGGTTAAGGATAGCCGCGGGGATAGGCGTCGGCCCCCGGTATTTGGGCAGGAGGCTTGGATGGATGTTGATCCCCCCCAGGGGAAACAGGGCCAAAAATTTCGGCCCGAATATACGGCCGTAGGCAAAAGAGAGGAGCAGGTCCGGCTTTAACGCGGCAACGGCATCCCGCGCCTGCGCCGACAGTCTTTCCGGTTTAAGTACGGCGGGGGCGGGCAGGGCCGCCGCTTCAAAACGGCCGGCGATAAGGGCGGCCCTTGCCCCTACTTCGGTGGCCTCAATCCTGCCGCGGCGTCCACGGGGGCTGTCGGGATTGGTCAGGATGCCGGCCAGTTCAAAATCCCCGCCGGACAGGGCAAGCTCCGAGAGCGTATCGAGGCAGGGGAGCGCGATAGCAGGACTACCCGCGAAGAGTATCCTCATCCTTTATCCCCTTCTGCTGTTTTTCATACCTGGCAATAATCCTGGTTCTCTTAGGCTCCGAAAGCCTGTCGATAAAAAGAGCGCCTTCAAGGTGATCGTACTCATGCTGGATAACCCTGCCCAGAATATCGTCCGCTTCCAGGGTAAAGGGGCGGCCTTTTTCGTTCCAGGCCTGTATCTTTATCTGCCGGGGACGCAACACATCGGCGTAAACACCGGGAATAGAAAGGCAGCCTTCCTCATATTTAACCATCTCCTGCGAGGTTTCTATTATAGAAGGATTGATGAACACACGGGGTATGTCTCCTTCAATATGTACCACAAAGATACGCTGCAAGAGCCCGACCTGGGGGCCCGCAAGCCCAATACCTTTACCCGCATGAAGGGCTTTGATGAGCTCTTCCGCCGTTTTTACCGTTTCTCCATCTATTTTTGTAATCGGCGCCGCTTTCCGCCGCAACACCTCGTTCCCCAGGGTCAGAATAGTCATAGCTATATAATACAGAAAAACGGAGGAAGCTTCAACTGGGGAATGGAAAGCGGACAGGGCGAGCGCATTAAAATATATCCGCTAGCAGTTTGTTGCGCTTCGCGCATAAATTGTATAAAAATTCACGAAAGTGAATTTTTATACCTTGTAAACTGCATAAGCAGCCCCGATAATCAGAATTTTTTGTATGAATATGCAAAATCCACAAGTGCAACAGGCTGCTAGGCTCCTCTCGTCGGCATAGTCCTTGCTGATAGTTTGATCATCCAGCATATACCTTCCTCGTTTATCCATGTTTCCGCTATCATGTCGCTCAGATCAGTATTTCCATGAGGGAACTATGGTTATCCAAAAACAGGCACCACTGACGGAGTATTTTAAGGGCGTGAAAGATACCCGCGTTGAGCGAAAGAAGCTGTACCCCCTTATTGAAGTTATTGTCATCGTCTTATTGACGATCATGAACGGCGGGGAAGGCTGGGAGGACATGGAGGACTACGGTACGGCGAAGGAAACATGGCTGCGGCGGTTTTTACCGTTGGTACACGGTATACCCGGCCATGATGTCTTTCGACGGGTATTTGTCCGATTGATACCCCAAAATCTCGGATCCCGTGTATACCATGAGTTAATTAAGTAAACGCGCGGGTAAAGTCCGCGGCCGCTTCCGCATACCGCTTCGCCTCGTAAGGGGGCAAAGCCCGCGTTGAAGTTCTGCACCGCCGTCAGCGCGGGGTCGGACTTCGCAGGAACGCTTCAGGGCAGGACCGCGGGCGTCCCTTTGGCCCAAGAGGGGTAGCTATCCGCGCTGCGCCGAGCGCAGGGCTTCCGCTTTTATGTGCATCTGTTCCAACTCGGCCATAACCGCATCTACGGTTGCCTGCTTCTTGTCCTCAATGCCCGCGGCTTCCGCCTGGGCGCGGACGCGGTTACGGAAATCGGTGCAGGAATATACAGGCCCGATGCTGACGCGGACAAGGTCTTTGCTTACGGAATCGTCCAGCATATCACCTTGCCGTACATGGAGTACTTCACCGTTTAAAGCGACAAGGCACATATAGTCAAACGATTTGATGTAGGAATCCATCTCGCGGACGCCTTTTTTGGTACCGGGATCCCAAGGCCGGTAACGGGTACCGGACGGGAACACCAAAACCAGTTTGCCTTTTACCTTAATATCGGTTAGAGCCTTCATAGCCGCCCGATTGATGCCGTTTATACGGATAAGTTCCGCCTTGTCCTTTTCCGCATCCAGGCTTAACAGGGAACGGCTTGGACAGATAACAATGCGGGTATAGGCGCTTGCAAAGGCTGCGACAACGGGATTGTCCTCGGTAAGTTTTAAACCGGCAATAGCCACCAGCGCTTTTGCTATATCGCGCCCCCTACCCCCCGCCTGCCGTACCAGATAAGAAAAGATCGAGAGGTCCATGTTGCTGTAATGTTCCAGCAGGAGCAGGCAGGACTTTCCCGATTCGGCTTTTTCAAAAAGCTCTTCAAGGTGTTCCATGCCGGATACGCCGGAGCCGGGTAGTATAAGGGACTCTACCATTTTGTCCAGGAGGGGCAGAATATCGGCTGCTCCTTCCTGATAAACATTCTGCTCGGTAACAACTGTGGATGTTTTTGATCGGGATACCGCAAGTTTAATGAGGTCCGCAAATGCGGTAGTCAATGTTTCCATTATACTATACTTCCCCCCAAAGCCGGATGAGTTCAATGACCAGTTTGCATGAGGCAGTCATCTCGGGAACCGATACCCATTCAAGCCTGCTGTGAAAATTGCGCCCGCCGGTAAAGATATTGGGAGTAGGTATCCCCAGTTCGGTCAGGCGGGAACCGTCGGTACCGCCCCGTATGGGTTTTTGCCGGTAGGCTATTCCCAGATTGGCCGCCGCTTTGGCCAGCTTTTCAAAAACTTCCGGGTGTTTGTCTATTTCTTCTTTCATATTGTAATACTGGGCTTGAGCATCGACATGCACCTTACCGCCGGGAAACTGTGTTTCAACCGTCTTCGCGAAAACATTCAATGCCTCCACCCTCCGCTCGGCGCCCCCGCGGTCAAAGTCGCGTATGTATACTTCCAGGCCCGCCTGCTCCAGGTCCCCCTTTATCTCCATAGGGCAGTAGTAACCGTAATAGCCGTCGGTCGCCTCCGGGCTTTCGGAACGCGGAAGCATAACCGCAAAACTTGCCGCCATAAGCGCCGCATTTGCCAGTATGCCGCGGGCGTGGCCCACATGGATCACCTTTCCCGTACAGGTAATATCGGCCTTCCACGCGTTAAAGCACTCTACCTCAAGCTCCCCCAGGGGGCCGCCGTCCAGGGTATAGCAGGCTACAGACTTAATGCTGTTCAGCGGAAATTCCGGAAGGCCCTTGCCGGTTTCCTCGTCCGGAGAAAAGATAATTTCGAGGGGGCCGTGTTCAAGTTCGGGGTGCGTCAGAAGGTATTCAAGCGCCCCCACAATCTCTGCAATGCCGGCCTTGTCGTCCGCGCCAAGCAGGGTATTTCCATCGGTGTGGACAATATCCTTGCCCTTCTGGGAAGCCAGATCAGCGTCTTCCAGAGGATCGAGCGCATATCCTGAACAGAGCTCTATCCTTTCACCGTTGTAATTCCGTACAAGGCAGGGCTTGACATTGTCCCCGGGTACGTCGCTTGCCGTATCAAGATGGGCAAGAAAACCTATTACCGGGGCATTTTCCCGGCCCGGACTTGCGGGAATTCTGGCTATCACATAGCAGTGGCGGGTCAATTCAACGTTGTTTACCCCCAGAGCCCTCAGTTCCGTTTCCAGCGCCCCGGCCAAATCCCACTGCCCCGGACTTGAGGGGGTCTCCGCCAGATGGCGGCAGCTTGTTGTACCAATGCAGACATAGTTCATAAAACGGGGCAGTACCAGGGCTTCGATAACGCCATCGTCAATTTGCGCCGCTTGTTTTATCGGAAAAATTTGATCACTCATACGCTTAGTATGAAGCGAAATCGGCCCTGCGTAAAGTGTTTTTGTAAGGATTTCTGTAACCATTCAGCCGCCTCGGGGGATAGTGCCGGCAACTTCGTTGCCGCAATCGGCGGAATGAGGCTGCCGGCGGCTCCTCTGTTAATGCAGTTGGAGAACAAGCAAAAATCTGAAAGTACACTGCATCTGATATAGCTGCAAATTTCTAAAATTAAGACGATATTTTAGTTCTTCCCCAAAAGTGATATTTTTATTATTATAATAACATGCTTTTACCATGTTATCCTGATTTTGTTCCTATAAGTATTGATTTAAATGATGATATGCACAGGCTGCTTTCGCAGACTATAGACGGTGTTTCAGAATATACCTTTGCCAATCTTTATCTTTTCCGTGGGCGGTATAATTACCGGGTTTCCTGCACACAGGATAAGGCGCTTATCCTTTCAGGCGAGCGGGACGGCAAAAAATTTTTTGCCACACCCTGTGCCTTGCCGGAAAAAAATGTTTTGGACGAGCTTTTTGCATTGCACGATTACTGGAAGGGTATTCCCGATTCGATCTATCTTCCCAACCGCGAACAACTTGAAGCCTGGGGCATAGAAATTGTCGAAGACCGCGATAATTTTGACTATCTCTACCTGAGAACCGACCTGGCGGAACTTTCCGGCAAAAAATATCACAAAAAGAGGAACCTGGTGAACCAGTATGTAATTTCTTACGTTCACCATGAAACGCCGCTTACCCCGGAGCTTGTCCCCCATGCCCTTGCGGTGCTGGATCACTGGCGGGAGGACAAGGGCGAAGAGGGCGATTATGCCGCCTGCCGGGAAGTCCTGGGCCTGTTTGACCGCTTCCCTATGAACGGCGCCCTGTATTATATTAATAACCGGCCGGTAGGGTGGTGTCTGGGGGAAAGCCTTGCGGGGGGCAGCATGTTCGCCATTCATTTTGAAAAGGCCCTTGATAGGTATAAGGGAATTTATCAGTTTATCAACCAGCATTTTGCGTCTTCCCTGCCGGAACAGTACACCTACATCAACCGCGAACAGGATTTAGGAGACGAGGGTTTGCGTCAGGCCAAGATGACCTACCGGCCTGCCGGTTTTGTACGGAAGTACATTGGCCGTAAGGGATAAAGGATTGTTATGGATTGGGAACGTATTATTTACTCTATGCCTGCCACCTTATTGGGGCTTACCCTGCATGAATTCTGCCATGCCTGGGCTAGTTTCAAGCTGGGCGATACAACGGCGCGGGACCAGGGGAGGATAAGCCTTAATCCTCTGAGGCATATAGACCCCTTGGGCCTTCTTTTCATTGTGTTTGCAGGTTTCGGCTGGGCCAAGCCTGTGCAGTTTAACCCCGACGCTCTGCGCCGTCCCAAACGCGATAAGGCGCTTATCGCCGCGGCCGGCCCCCTTGCCAACCTTATCTTGGGCGTGGTCTTTATCTTTGTTTTAAAGGCGTTTCTTACCTGGTGCGATACCTGGTCCACCCTGTCCGACAGATTATCCTACCTGCTTTTCTATAGCGCCTATATCAATATAGGCCTCTTTATATTTAATATGCTCCCGCTGCCGCCCCTGGACGGCAGCCATATCTTCTTTGCCGGCCTTAACCTTCAGGCGGAAACTGAAGAACGGATCATGCGTATAGGGACGCCTATACTTTTCATTATCCTTATCATCCAAAGCCGCACCCATATTACCATTATCCCCATAGGCAAGATGGTCGGGGCCGTTATTTCGTTTCTTCTGTAGCAGTTTGTTGCGCTTCAGCGCAAACTTGTATAAAAATTCACAAGCGCAACAGGCTCCTAAAAATTCTCCGCCCTCTCCATTCCCCCAATTTCGTTCATTCTCCTGACAGAAAAAAACATTTTATCCTGAATTTCCGGCATATTTTTATTGTCGAAAGAAAAAAAGTATGATATATTTGTCTAAGAAAGTCCGGTCCCCCTCGTTGATACCCGGCAAGCGAGGATTTCAATTTTTCTTGCCGAATAAAAGGAACCGGACTATTTTTTTATACCGGGGCCGAGTGCAGGCTGCGCGCCAAAACAGGAATTGCACAAGGCCCTCCGGTATCCATAAATCTATACACTGCAAAGAAAGAACGGCAAAAAAACTCGTGAATCCAAATAAAATGAACCGGGAAGATACCACAGGAAGGGTTTTCCATAATAAAACCGTAACCGGGAGGAGGAAGGACCGGTTACGGCGCATAAAAAGTCATTTCATCTTTACTTCTATCTACCAAACTTGGGGCAAATTCGATAGATATTATAGAAACACATCATCATAATGATAGTTACAATATTTTTGATGAAAGGAAGCGTTTTCAGAATTAGACATTTTGAGAACGCTCCCCTTTATTTGAAAGTCTGGTTTAATATCCCGGAGCTCTGCTCCGCGGAGGCTCATATGCGGAGATTTCTATTCTACCATTGAGCTAAAAATTGCCGTTACCGCGTTCCTGTCCAGATCCATAAAAGCGCCTTCCAAGGCTCCGCCCAGGTTATCCAGACAGCGGTCTATGACGCCCTGGAGGTCGCCTTTGGGGATACCCAGTTCTTTGAGGGTAAGGGGCATACCGATAGATTTAATCCAGACGCGGAACCGCCGGAGCCCTTCGTTCGCAACCGCCTTGACATCCGCCATATCAGGCTCGACGCCGAAAACCTTAACGCCGAACTGGGCGATGCGGGCAACTTTATCCGCCGGGCCGTGATCAACGATGTACTGGAGCCAAGCCGGCATAACGGCGGCAAGTCCTGCGCCGTGGGCGGTGTCGTAGTAGCCGGAAAGCTGGGACTCAAGCCCGTGCTCCCCGCCGCGCGGTCCTGAACGGCCGATACCGGTGAGGTCGTTATGGCTGAATGAACCGGCAAGCATCAGCTCTGAGCGGGCTTCGTAATCGGTTGGGTTGGCTATGGCGATGGGGGCATATTTCAGTACGGTACGCAGGGTGCTCTCACAGTACGCATCACCCAGATAGCTTGCGGAGTTAATAAAGTAGCGCATCACCGTATGGGCAAAAATATCCGCCGAACCCGCGCCGGTCTGGTAAGGGGAAACCGTGTAGGTAAGTTCAGGGTTCATAATAGCGAAAACAGGACGGCAGGGCGTCCACATAAAGCCCTTCTTGCGGCCGGTTTCAATATCATCCACCAGCACGCTGGAAGAACTGGTCTCGCTTCCCGCCGCGGCAATGGTGTGGATAGTCCCCACTTTAGCCATCTTTTCGGCGGGAACATTGCCGTAAAACTTCCAGTATTCCCCATTATTTGCAAGCCCCAGCGCGATGCCTTTAGCGGTGTCAATAGCGCTGCCGCCGCCGACGCCGAGCATAAAGTCAATTTTTTCATCCTGGGCTATTTTGAGCCCCTTATCAACCAGGGAGCGCAACGGGTTGGGCTTTACGCCGCCAAGTTCAATAAAAGGGATACCCGCATCGTTGAGCGACTTGACCACACGGTCATAGAGTCCGCTCTTCTTGATGGAACCGCCGCCGTAAACCATCATCACCCTGGTTCCGCCGTGTTTCCGTATCATATTGCCGGTCTCTTTTTCGGTATCCTTACCGAACAGAATATCGGTATACATGTGAAATGAAAAATTCGTAAATGTCTTCATGCCTAAACTCCTTGATATGCACTGTTTGATTGGAAGGCCGGAACATACCCAAGAGCTTGCTCCTGGGTTCTTCATTCCCGCCGGACGGTAAACAATCTCTATCTATTTAAAAACCTAAAGTAAACTTTAAGTCAAGAGGTTGAACGGGTACAAATCCTCCTTTCCGCTTGTCTTACAAGCGCTACCGGCAGCCCGCAGCTCATCCAATGCCTTTACTCCTCGTAGGCCATATTGTCCAAAGCCTTCCGTATCCCGTTTATTTGGGGGCGGGATACCAGGAACTCGACCGTTCCGCCGTCGTTCAGGGCATAGAAATCCCGGTCGTAGGGCATAAGCTCAATCCGCGCCCTGGGCATTCCCGGCACATTCAGGCGGTACTCCACAAATATTTCCCCAGGGGCCGCCGCCACAATAGGACGGTCGGGCGCTTCGGCGTCAATCATCAGGCCGATAACCGCCTGGTACAGGGCTTTAAAATTCTTTTCAACCGCGCGTTTGCCGTTAATGAAGTACCATTCCTCTTTTTCATCACCTTCCCCCCGGCGCTTGATTTCAGCGTTTACCGTCATGCCCTCCCCGCGGAAATCCAGCGTATTGACGGTGTCGATATTGATAAGAAGGGCGAATTTATTTATTAAGTCGAAGGGCTTGGTTTGCAGGCTGGAGGCTATGTCCTTGATTGTATAGACCGCCCGGTCTCCGTTAAGCTGAACGTAGGTTTTCCCGCCGGCGCTGTTGCCGGCAAGCATATTCAGTTCTATATCATTGGTCTGTATGTAAACCTCGTAAGGCTGGTCCAGCCCGTAAGGTTCAAGGGAAACAGGGGTATCCTCGACAAAATCAATGACGGCCAGGTTTTTAAACGCGTCAAGCAAACCGTAGTATTTTTCGGTTTCAACAAAGATCGGTTTTATATAGGGGCCTTCAAGTACGCTGGTATAAAGATTGGCTGCCAGGGCCCGTTGCGGTGCGGCTGTATCCTGGTGTATCTCAATGCGGCTGTCACCCTTCCGCAAACGGAAACGGACAACATCGGCGTTTTCATAAGCCGGGAACAGATTTTTATTACGGATATCGGCCAGATTCAGGCCGATACGTTCGCCTGAATAGGAAGATACCAGGTAGACCTTGGGATCGCCCGCCTTCATAACGTACATACTCGAAAGTGAGGGCGACTTATTGCCCGCATACAGTTCCACCCTTTCCCCGTCTTTCGCGGTCAGGATGATATGGGCCTGCGGCGTATCAAGGCCGTAATCAACAAGGCTTTCCGGCACTTCCTCGACTATCTTTTCAGCATAGAGATTGGAGAGGCTCCAGAGCGCGTTGCTCACGGCGCCCTGGTCGATAGCAAAGGAGGTGTCAGGAACTTCCCATGCGTCTTCCCTTTTTTCAAGGATTAGGGAGGTGCCAGGAACTTCGATTCTTGCAATAGTATCCTGTTCCAAAGAAATCAGCTTGATGGATTCAGGAAAAGCGGTCTGCGAAGCCTGCGGGGATGCTTTCTTCAGATTCAGGACAATAGCATATCCGCCTGCCAGGAGAAGCAAGACTATGCCTGAAATAATTAGAATTTTACTGTTCTTGCTCATGTTTACCTACAAATGCCTCCGTTTTAACCAAGTAACAAAGCCGGCTATAAAGCAGGCAAGCGGAATAAGCACAACAAAGATAGCCCCAAAGACTATCATGTGCATGGCGTTGATCCGCAGGGGAAAGGTAAATAGGGATTTTGAACTGACCGAAACGGCATCCGCCCGCTCCTCAAGCCAGAAAAGGCTGTCCATAAAAAGCTCGACATTCCCCGGTATCTGGCTATATATGCCTATATCAAGCAGGGAACCGCTGGCAATAGCGACAATGCGCGTCTGGGGTTCCTGCCCCGCGGCATACTGGGGGTCCCGTACCGCCATACCCATAACAATAGGGCCGCTTATATCGCCGGGTAGGCGGTAGGCACTGTTATTGCCCGGATCGGTACGCAGATAGGCCTGGGGGCTTGTGTTGAGGAAGGGCGTTACCTCGACGGTACGCCGCCGTGTTTCCAGGGCGCTCAGCCCCTGGGCAAAAGACAGAACCAGGGGCGTCTCCTTATCCATAAGCGATTTGGTAATGTCGTGGGAGGAGAGATGGGGTATTATAAAATACGGATTCCTCACCGTAAAGTTCTGATCGGTTTCCACAGCCAGCCCGTAATCAAAACGTATGCCGTAACTTTTAAGCATATCGTTCAGGTTGGGGGTCTCCTGTCCGCTCTGCATATCCGCCAGAATAAGGAGCCGCCCGCCTTTTTCCAGATAGGCAAGGATTCTTTCCGCTTCGCCCGGCGCAAGATCGGTCTTGGGACTGTTAATGATAAGGGCCGAGGCGTCCTGGGGAACGTCCTGCCGCAGCAGGTTAAGCGGCAGCAGGGAATAATTTTCTTTTTCAATGGTCTCCTGCATCTGAAGCTGGCTCAGGGACGTTTCCTGATGACCGGAAATCTCGTAGATTACCGGTGTTATACCGGTTCCTGCATAGATAATGGCGCTGGTTATCCGTTTCTCCACGCCGAACCCCGTTACCCGCGGCGATTGGGGGTTGGAATAGTCAATGTCCAGCATATCCATGTAGGGAATCACCTTAAAGCCTTTTTCCCCTTCGACAATGAGCGTACCGGAACTGAGCCCGGTCTTATCCTTATCGTATTTGGTCAGCAAACCGGGGTTCCTGTCCGGGTCTACGGCCTCAAAATGGATATTACGGTTTGCATCGGTGTAAAATTGTATCACCTCCGCCACCTGGGTTACCTCCTGGCCCGGCGCCCACAGGCCGAATATCTTGACCGGGCTTTTCAGATCGGCCAATACCTGCTTTGTCTGCTCTGAAAGGGAGAACAGTTGGTTCTCGGTAAGATCGAAGCGGGGAGAAAACTGTCCCAGGAGCAGGTTGATTAAGATGAGGCCCGCAATAACCGCAATGGTTATCAGGGCCGCATATCCGCCGTATTTAATATGTTTGGTATGCAGAGATTTTGAAAGATCAAACTTCATGTTATATGCCTCCAAGCCGTAAAGGACTAATTCCAGCGCCGTTTTTCTATCAGCCTGACCGTTAGAAAGATAAACAAGCCGCTGAAAGAAATATAGTAAATGAGGGATTCCAACTCCAGTATTCCCATAGAAAAATTGCCGTAGCGTTTATTAAGGGAAAACCACGAAAAGAAATTCCTGATAAAGCCGAAGAATACATCTTTTTTTACAAGATAGAGTACGCCAATCACGAGGGTCCCCAGCGCCGTAAATCCGGCGGCTATGATCACGTTCCGCGTATTTAAATAGAGGAAAATACCGGCGGCGACGGCGAGGACTCCGGCAAAGACAATGCCCGCAATTAAGCCCGATGGGGCGGCGGAGATAAGCGGATCGATAAAGAGCAGCAACAGCAGGGTAAAAAAGCATACCATTGCCGCGGTAAACTGGTTTTCCGTTCCCGCCGATATAAACAGCCCTATGGAAATGTAACATGCACCGAGGAAGATAAAGCCGAGATAGCTGCCCAGCACTTCCCAGACGGCGAGGCTGCCGAAGACCGCGATAAAAATGGGGTAGATGATCGTTACCGCCAGGGAGACCAAATACAGCGCCAGGGCCGCAAGGAATTTTCCCAGAACTATCTCCGTAACCGAGATAGGGCTTGTCAGGAGGAGCTGGTCGGTTTTCTGCTTTTTTTCCTCAGAAAATAAGCGCATGGTTAAAAGAGGAATAGCCAGCAGGAAGATGAACAGGAAGGTCCCCAAAAAACTCGTATACTGGGGGGAGCGGCTCACGAGGTTGCCGGTGGTAAAAAAAGCCCCGGACACCAGCAAAAAAAAGCCCAGATAAATATAGGCTATGGATGTTTGAAAATAGCTTTGAAACTCCCGCTTTAATATGGCAATCATTTTTCAGCCTCCTCTGTCGTGTTCTCTTGTTCGGATTCTTTTGTCTTTTGCCGCTCCGATTCCTCGGTTGTTACCTGGAGGAATATATCTTCAAGACTCATATCAAGCGGTCTCATTAAGAGAATTGGAATACCGGCGTTACTGAGGCAGCGTGAAATATCACGCCGTATATCGGCGTTTTCTTCGGCTTCCGCTACCACATCCATCGTTCCCTCTTCCTGGCTGCCGCGGAATTCCAGGCCGCGGACGGAAGGCAGCTTTCCCAGGGTTGCACGTATACGATCTTCAGCCGCATCCAGCCTGAGCATAATATGGCTTCCGCCAAGCAGCCGTTTGGCAAGATTAGCCGGGGTGTCGTCCGCCGCTATGCTACCCTTGTTGATGATAAGCACCCGTTCACAGACCGCGCTTACCTCCGGCAGTATGTGGGAACTGAGAATAATAGTATGGTCTTTCCCCAATTCGATGATAAGATCGCGGATTTCCAGAATCTGCTTGGGATCAAGACCGGCGGTAGGTTCGTCCAGTATAAGTATTTCAGGATTACCTATCAGGGCCTGGGCCAAACCAACCCGCTGCTTGTAGCCTTTGGACAGGTTCTTTATCAGCCGGTGCGAAACATCGGCAATGCCGGCGGTTTCCTCTACCTGCCGTATCCGGTTTTTCAGGTCTCTTTTGGGAACCTGTTTGATCTCCCCCGCAAAGGAAAGGTAATCCTTCACCGTCATATCAAGGTAAAGGGGCGGATTCTCCGGCAGATACCCGATATTCTTCTTTGCCTCAACCGGATGTTCAAGAATGTCCAGACCGTCCAAGGTAATGGTTCCCTGTGTGGAGGAGAGATAACCGGTAAGGATATTCATGGTCGTTGACTTTCCCGCGCCGTTAGGCCCCAGGAAACCGACTATTTCCCCCTTTTCAATTTTAAAACTGACATGATCCACCGCTAGATGCGGCCCATACCGTTTAACCAGGTCCATAGCTTCAATCACAAAAAGCCTCCTGCTTATTATTGGGAAAATTTATATTTTTGGAATAAATTGAAACATAAATAATGTATCTATACTATCAGGATAGCGGTGTGCTGTCAAATGAGAAAATCCATAGCGGATATACCGTTTTTGACTGGTAGACAAAAATGGAGGAAGATCATATAAGTCCACAGGAGGGTATGGGTATGATGAACATAATACGGGAAAACACAGAAACGGCGCCGGAAAAATCCAGGCGGGGGCGGATACACGGGGCGGTAAAAATTTAAAAAAGATGAAAGATACGGAGAGCTCCCATCAACCGGCGCGGGCGCCTGATTGCCTGAAGTGCAAGTTCTTCAAGATAACCTGGAAGCCCCGGTTTCCGCATGGCTGTACTATGTTCGGCTTTCTCTGCCGGGGTATGCCTTCGGTCGAGGTGTTTAAGAATACTGGGCGGCATTGCCCAGCGTTTGAACTAAAGCCGGTTTTTAAATGACGGACATTCCGGGGCGGTTGGGGAATTGTGCGGAAAAAAGCCTTGTCTGCCTGGTGCAGCCGCCGTTTATCCAGCTTAATGCGCCCTATCCAAGCCTTTACTACCTCCGCTCTTTTCTGGAAAAGCAGGGGTTCGGCGTCTGCGTGAAGGACCATTCAATAGACCTTTTCGGGCGTATTTTTTGCAGAAAGGGCCTTGAGCGGGTCTTTGCCGATGCCGAGGCTGTGTACCGGCGGGATGCGGGCGGCGCGTACCGGCCTCAACTTGAGCATAAGAATATCCGCCGCATGGTAGAACGTTTTCTGTCGGAACGGGATCGCTGGCTTTACTGCATAGAGCCGCTTGTTGCTTTTCTTCGCGGGCAGAATCACGAATGGGGGCATTTCCTCGCGCTGGCAAACGGGACCCTCCCCGGCGGCCCCCGCATTGACGTATATCTTGCCGCCAACGGCAATCCCGCTCCGGAGGACGCCCCGCTTCTTGCCGGCAGGATGCTTGCCGATCTGGCCGACTTTATCACGGTCTGCCTTGACCAGGGCTTTGCCCTGATCCGTTACCTGCCCGATATTCGGGAAAACTGCGGAACAGGCTTCCGCACTTTTGAAATGGTAAAAAAGGGCATCCACGGGTACATACTCCGCACATTCTATCTTCCCCTTTTAAATGATGAATGGAACAGCTTGAGCCAAAAAATGGACGGAAAGGATGCTTTTATACTGGGTTTGAGCATACCCTTCCCCGGTTGCCTTGCCGGTGCGCTTTGCTGCGCGGAATCCGCCAAGGCATATTTTACCGGCAGGGGCTGTATTACCATAGCAGGCGGAGGCTATGTAAACACCGAACTCCGCTTTATCGCGGCGGAGGATTTTTTTGATTACGTTGATTACCTTTCTTTTGACCGCGGCTATGGTTCCCTCTGCGCCATACTGGAACATGCACAGAAGAAAAGCGGTAAGGATGCCGTTCTTTACCATACCATCTACCGGGACGGGACGGGCATAATCCGGGACCCGGCTATTGCCTCGGCAGCCGCCGCCGTAGCGCCCGGCGGGGCGGTTTACGAAGAGGTTGACCGGCAGGCAGTAAAGACGGTGTTCCCCGATTACCGCGGGGTTGATTTTTCCCGTTACCTTTACCCAGTTGACGATACAAACCCCATGCACCGGCTCTGGTCCGACGGGCATTGGATGAAGGCTTACCTTGCGCACGGCTGTTACTGGCATAACTGCGCTTTCTGTGATGTGAGCCTTGACTACATACGGGCCTATACGCCGGTGAATGTTGAAGCCTTGTTTCAGCATCTTCTTTTGCAATCGGAAGTTACGGGTATACGGGCGCTTCACCTGGTTGATGAAGCTGCTCCGCCCGCTTCCCTCATCCGTTTTGCCGAACTGAACCGCGCTTTGATGTACGGCCCCGCCGGGAATAGGGGCCCGCTTGTCTTTTGGGGGAATATCCGCTTTGAAAAGACCTTTACAAGCGATGTTGCGGCCCTGCTGGCGGCGGGCGGACTGGCCGGAGTTTCCGCCGGAATAGAAATTGCCTCCGAGCAGGGCTTTAAACGTATAGGTAAGGGGATAGGGTTGAGGGAAGTGGTAAATGCCTGCGCCGCCTTTAAGGAAGCGGGCGTACTGACCCACGCCTATCTTATCTACGGGTATTGGGACGAGGACGAACAGGAACTTATGGATTCGGCGGAAATACTCAGGCAGCTCTTTGAGGCGGGTTTACTCGATTCGGCCTTTTGGCATAAGTTCGTGCTTACCGGCCATTCCCGAATCTACGCTGAACGGCAGAGCGGCCTGTATCCGGCATTAAAGGCGGAAAAGGGTCCGCCGGTACAGGCAGACCGCGGAGGGGCCGCGCTGTTTGCCCTGAACGATCTTTCCTTTGAGGGCGAAGCACGGGCGGATCGCTATACCGAAGGGCTTGACCGGCTTCTTGCCCGGTGGACGGCAGGCGATACCGCATCATCCGTGAATACGGTGTTTCCGTTCAAGACCAGGCGGCCCGCGGTTGACCCCCGCACGGTACAGACCTTGCTGGATGAATATGCCCGAAGCCGGGACAACGGCCGCAGGACAATTCCGGGTAAACCGGAACAGGATACGGCGTCCCGCGAATACCGGGCCGTTTTTCTTGGATCAAGGCCCTGGGTTAGGGCCGCACTACGGGGGAGGGCGAAGGCGGCGCTGTTCTGGCGCTACAGACTGGGCGATGTTCTTGTTGAACTGCCTAAAGAGGCTGAAAAGACGGCGGAACTCTTGGGAAGGGCATCCCAGCCCCCGGGCATGAGCGCGCGGGACTTTTACGCGGAACTGGAGGCCCTGCTGGGGCCGGACGCGGAAACGGTGTGGCGGCAGATGAGGGCGGGCGGCCTGGTTCTGTACTGAAGATACATGGCAGTTTGCCAGGGGAACTCATCAACCTTCCCTATAGAGGCGACATACTCTTTCTGCAAAATATCCTGGGTTACCCCGTCCTTCCGCTTTCTTAAGTTCTCGATGGAAAACACTAAGCCCAGTTTGTTTTCCCGCCACGTCGACCCCTTTTCGTCCTTTTTTCGCGTGTTTATCGCCGCCCCATCGACCATGAGGTACACTATCCCGCTTTCTCCCGCGTAGAGGGAATATGCGGCATGTTGTTACCCGTTTCTACCGCCCGCGCCTGGTCCCTTTCAAATATCCCCCCCTCGTGCTTTACTTTCAGAACGCTCCGCTTCAGCCTCAGTTCCCCATGAATGGTTTGTATCTGCTTCTCGCAGGCACCCCCGTTCCTCACTGCCACCCCCTGTTCGCCGAGTTCTCGTTTTTTTTAGCTATCATCTTTTTTTCCGGCGCCGTTTTTACCTGACCGTCATACAATTCGCCCCAACCCGTGGCTGTAATTATCTGGTTCGTGATTATGCCAGAGAATAGATTTTGAAATGACGGAGAATAGGCGGGATTTTGGGGAATTTAGCGGGATTTATCGGGAGGCCGATTGTAAAGGGCTTCTATATTGTGTAATAAAAAAGCGGATGCGTATTTCATGTGGAGAGGGCCTCGGCCAGAGTTCCGGCGATACAACGAATCTCCCCATACCCGGCCAAGCTCTCAAGCCACACGGTCGGAATAGCCTTTATGTCATAGGCAAGCCCAGCCATGCCGCCGGTTACCGCCACCGTGGTATCGGTATCTTCCCCCAGATTAACGGCCTTCAATACCGCGTCCCGGTAGTTGTCCGTGGTCAGAAAACACCAGAAGGCGGCTTCCATGATATCAATGACAAAGCCGCCGCTCTTTATGCCGGTCTCCGGCAGGGCGCTTAGGTCAGACCGCAGAATTCGGGCGAACTTTCCCAGGGTATCGGCATTGATGTAAAGATGTCCGTCCGAAAAATCACCGCGTACTTCGGCGTAGGCGGCCCGCTTTTCCATGCCGCCGAGCAGTTTCCGCGGGTATTCGAGGTAAATGCAGCAGGCCGCCACAGACCAGGGGTGGGCGTGGGTGATGGACGAGACAGTTTGTGTGATATTGAAGCGTTCCGCTTCCGGCTTGTCGGCCAGTCTAGAAGACAAGGGGTGCTATCCTTATGAGGCTGCCGTTACCGTTTTCATTCGCTCCGGCGCATCCGGCTTTTTCCGGGGCAACTCCCGCCTTGAGGCGGCTGATAGCTTTTGATGTTGATAGGCCGATGCCAAACACCGTGCCGTGCGCCGTGAAGGCGGTGGGCGAAAGGTGTTGATTACCAAATAATTATCTGAAAGAACCAATAGTTAATAACCAGCGCAATAACAATTTTGTGCATACGATGGTCTTTGGAAAAACGTATGCCCTTCCGTACTAACCGAGAACACCAGATCCTCACTGATAAGTGTTTCCTCTCAATCTTTTACGTGTTCTCTTTACCCGTCACTCCTTCGCTACTCCTAACACGCGATTGGTACGCAAAATTATTGTCAGCATATACTACCTTTATATCAAACGGCTTGAGTAACGATAAGAGTTCATCCACCTTCTCATATTCCCGTATGCCAAAATGAAATGCC
>JAISNI010000182.1 GCA_031276295.1 Treponema sp. | reverse complement strand
GCCAATATCAACGTTCCGGTCATTCTGCATATCTGCGGACGCCTGGATTCGGTGATCACTGAAGTTGCCGCTACCGGCGCCGCCGTCATAAGCGTCGAATCCGTTGTGGATATTCCGGGAGTCAAGCGGCGCTTGGCCGAAGCGGGCCTGCGGACCCTCTTTGCCGGAACCATCGATCCCCTGGAGGTTCTGCGGAACGGGAATCCTGAGGATACGGAAAAGGCGGTAAAGCTGGCCATAGCCGGGGGGGTGGATATTGTGGCTCCCGGATGCGCGTTGACGCCGGATACTCCCGCAGATAACGTGATTCGGATGGTCAAAGCGGCCAGGGACGGCTGAGGCGCGTTAAGTATGCGACAGGATGCCGGAAGCCTAGGAGCCTGCTGCACTTGTAGGTTTTTCTGGTCTTTTTCGTTGAAAAAGCCAGAAAAACCACGATTATTGGGCTCCTTACGCAGTTTGAAAGGAATAAAAATTCACTTTCGTGAATTTTTATGCAGTTTATGCGCGAAGCGCAACAAACTGCTAGATACCGGCATAGTTTTTTAAAAGGAGAAGTAGTAATGAGTGCGGAAGTGTTGTATCAGCAATTGGCGGACGCGGTTGTTGAAATGGATGAGGATGCGGCGGCCGATCTCGCCCAACAGGCGATAGATCAGGGCCTTGACGCATTTGACGCGATTGATAAGGGGCTTGCCAGGGGCATGGGCCGGGCAGGAGAGCTTTTTGAAGAAGAGGAATACTTCGTACCCGAACTTATCATCTGCGCGGACGCGATGAATGCGGGGATTGCCGTTCTGAAGCCCCATCTGAAGCCCGATGCGGTTGCGGAACGGCACAGGGCGGTTATCGGGGTAATCGAGGGAGACACCCATGATATTGGCAAAAATCTTGTCCGCATCATGCTTGAGTCTTCGGGTTTCGAGATCCTGGATTTAGGCCGGGACATACCGCCTGCGGCCTTTGTTGACAAAGCAGTGGAAAGCCAATCGGAACTGATCCTCATCTCTTCTCTTATGACGACCACCATGGACGGGATGGCCGAAGTTATCAGGATCTTAAAAGAGCGGGGAATCAGGGAACAGTTTAAGGTCGCCGTAGGGGGAGGGCCTATTTCACAGGCCTTTGCCGACAAGATCGGCGCCGACGGCTATTCAAAAAACGCCGCCGAAGCGGTGCGGCTTTGCCGCAATCTCATAGGACAGAAGGTACAATAAATGAACGCATTATCACCGAAAGAACGGCTGCAGAAGAGCCTTAATAAGGAAGGGGTGGATCGCTCGCCGGTCATTTGTCCCGGGGGAATGATGAACGCGGCAATTGTCGATGTTATGACCCAAAAGGGCCATACCCTCCCGGAGGCGCATCATGCCGGAGATCTGATGGAAAACCTGGCGGCGGATGTGCAGGATCTGACCGGTTTTGAGAATTTCGGCCTTCCTTTTTGCATGACCATTGAGGCTGAAGCCCTTGGCAGCGAAGTAGATTACGGTTCCCTGAAATGTGAGCCGAAAATAGCGCGTGAAATTTTTCCGTCGGTAAAGGATGTAAACTATTTGCCCGCCGGTTCTATCCTCAACAACAAGCGGGCGGCGGCTGTCATCGGCGCGATAGACCATCTGTCGAAACGGTATCCGGATATACCGGTTGTGGGAACCCTTACCGGCCCCATGAGCCTTGCGGCGTCAATCGTCGATCCCATGACTTTTTTGAAGGAACTCCGCCGCGAGAAAGAAGCGGCCCACCGGGTCCTGGCTTATGTTTCGGATCAGCTTATCGCCTACGCGCAGCTTATGGCGGACAACGGGGCTTCCGTAATAACCATTGCTGACCCCACCGCCACCGGCGAAATCCTGGGCCCGAAATTATTTGACGAATACGCCGTTGCCTATATCAACCGGGTAACCGACGCAATTCACGCCATGGGAGTTCCGGTGATTGTTCATATCTGCGGCCAGGTACGCATGGTAAACGCCCATCTGCCCGCTATCCACGGCAAAGCCCTCAGCGTGGACGCTATGGTGAACCTCAAGCTCTTAAAAGAAGAAACCGGCGTCGGGACGACCATGGGAAATCTCAGCACCTATTTGCTGGAATTCGGAGACCCCGAAAAAGTGTATGAACACGTCACGAGGCTTATGAAAAACAATATTGATATTATGGCCCCGGCCTGCGGGCTTAGTACCTCGACGCCTCTTGCGAATATCCGGGCTTTTACCGCTGCGGTTAAAGAAAGGGACTCTTAGAAGCTTCCCCAAAACTTAGGAGTATACTATGCCCCACGTTACCTTTATAAACGAAAACATCAGCTCCCAAGTCAATGAAGGAGTTACCATACTCGAAGCGGCCAGGGCCGCCGGAGTTGTTATCGAATCCCCCTGCAATGCCATGGGAACCTGCGGCAAATGCAAGGTATTGCTCCCCAATGCGGAACAGCGGGCCTCTGTCCATTCCGGAACCGGGCATCACAAATTGCCGGACGCCGAAAAGGAACAGGGCTATGTGCTGGCCTGCCAGGCTTCGGTCAAGGGCGATATTGACGTTCTTATCAGGGATTATTCCGGGGAAAACAAATCCCTGCGGATCCTTGCCGGGGGGAATAGTTTTTCCTATGAGCGGACCCCCTTTATACACAAACGCCTTGCCGGGGGAAAGACGGAAGTCTACGGCGGCGGCGAGCTGCTCGGCGTTGAAGAGGGGAATACCCTGGATTGTATGTACGGAGTGGCCGTTGATATAGGCACTACCACCATGGTCATTTCCCTCATCGACTTAAACACGGGGAAAGAACTTGCCTCAGATTCCCTTCTTAACCCCCAAACCCGCTTTGCCCAGGACGTGCTTTCCCGTATTCACTTTGCAGGACAGGGCGACGGCCTCGACGTATTGCAGAAGGTTTTTGTCGAGGCCCTGAGCGGAATGATTTCTGCGGCGGCTTCCAAAGCGGGCGTCAAAAGGGAACATATTTACGAGCTGATCTACAGCGGGAACACCACCATGCTGCACCTGGCCTGCGGGGTCGATCCGACCCCCCTGGGCCAATACCCCTATACGCCGAATATGTGGGGCGGAAATCATCTCCCTGCCAAAGACCTTGGCATTTCCGCTTTCGCGCTCATTTACGCGCCGCCGGTTATTTCGGCCTATGTGGGGGCCGATATAGTTTCGGGGATTCTGGTCTCCCGGCTGGAGGAGGCCAAGGGGACGACGGTTTTTATCGATGTGGGAACCAACGGCGAACTGGTGCTGGCCCGGAGCGGCAGGCTGGCGGCGTCTTCCACTGCCGCGGGGCCCGCCTTTGAGGGGATGAATATCACCTGCGGGATGCGGGCAAGCAACGGCTCGATTGAGTCGTTCCATATTAACGATGACGGAAGCTTCTCGTTTAAGGTCATTGGCGGCGCTGAGGCAACGGGGATCTGCGGGAGCGGCCTCCTGGATATTGCGGGGGAATTGGTCAGAACCGGCGTTATCGGGGCAAACGGCAGGTTCGTTCTCCCGGAACAGGGGCTTTACAGTGAGAAACTGAAACCATTTGTCGGGAAAAAAGACGGGAAGCCCGCCTTTTTCATCACCGATACCGTGTACCTCGCCCAGAAGGACATACGCCAGATCCAGCTTGCCAAGGGAGCCATACGGACGGGCATAGAGATGCTGCTGGCCCACTTCAACATCAGCGCCGCCGATGTTGACACGGTGGAAATTGCCGGTTCCTTTGGGTTTCATTTATCCGAAACCAGCCTCCTTTCCCTGGGGCTCCTGGCGCCGGCCTTTGCCGGAAAGATACGCTTTGTCGGAAACACCTCCATGTCCGGCGCCGCGGCGTTCCTGCTCAACACCGGTTTCCGGGAAAAAATGTGCCGCCTGGTAAAGCAGATAGATACGATAGAACTGGCGAAAGACCCGGCGTTTGAAAAGAAATTTATCAGTTATTTGGGGTTTTAGCGGACTTTCCCAAACAGGAAGTTTGGAAAGCGGCGCACGATACAAGCCCTATGTTCTCATACAGGCAAATTCTGATAAACGATTTCAACCTGTTTGCGGGCCTCGTGTTTGATCTTCTCCTCATCTATGCCCTGAAGTTTGCCGTCCGCATAGATCACCTTGCCGCCGGCTATGGTGGTATCAACATAATTTCCGTAACCTACGGTACACAGAAAGGACGCCGGATCCAGAGCGGCCCCTACCATATCAAGTTTATCGATATTGATCATGAACAAATCGGCGGCCTTGCCTGTTTCCAGGCTGCCTATGTCACGGCGTCCCAAAACAGCGGCGCTGCCTGTGGTAGCCAG
>JAISNI010000080.1 GCA_031276295.1 Treponema sp. | reverse complement strand
CCGTCTGTAAGAGAGGGCCGTTACCAAAGGAAGAGGGTTGCCGCCGTATGCCTTCGAAAGAGGGTCGCCGCCGCCCTCGTCCGGGCAAAAGGTGTCCGCCGGTAACGTTCATGGGCGCGGCAGCAGACGCTGTGAGGTAATTCGATTGACCATTGGGCGGAAGGGGTTCTATAATAAAGCGGAATGAACCTCCCCGCCGCAAGCGGCGGGGTATCCTGTAGGCCTTACATTGTTTACGAGGTTCGTTCTGTAAGGAAATTATTTAACTGTGGGGTTTGTTACCATGCAATCTAAATATAACTTTTCTGAACCGTCGCAAGCCTCCCCCGCCGAAAGGCGGGTTCTTGGGTATCAAACCCCACTGCGAATGAATAACCCGAAGAAACTGATACTATCAGTGCTGCTCTTGACGGCGGGCCTTATCATGGGCGCGGCCGGTTGTAAAACCGCCGGTTCCGCGGATGGGGAAGAAACGGCTCCGGTCTCTGTTGCCGTGGATCAGACACCCCTGTTTACGGGTGACGGAGGCAAGGGCATAAGTCTCGCCATCCTGGTTCCAAAAGCGCAGGGCTTGACCGAAACGCAAAATTACATTCCCGCGCTGGTGCAGGGGGAATTTGTCAGTAACTTTACCGGCTATTCCGCCATTTCCGTGCTGGACCGGGAACGCCTCGACGAACAGTACGCCGAGATACTTTCCGGTTATTACGACGATGACGCGGAAGCGGGTAAAGATCTGGGCCATCTTGTCCCTACCGAATACATTATGGGCGGCAGCATCATCAAAACCGCAGGCGGCTATGCTCTGCAAATGTCGGTTACCAAAACCAGCGATAAAACAACGCGCTGTTCGTATTCGGGAACCTGTACTTTCGAGGAACTGGATAACCTTACCGGGGTCCGCCGGGCTTCTCTGGACCTTCTGGCAAAAATGAATGTACAGCTTACCGCGCGGGCTCAAGACGAACTTTCCGGCGCGGCGGCGGCGCACGAGGTGCGGGGCCAGACCGCCCTGGCGCGGGGCCTTACCGCCCAGCGGGGCGGCACTGTGGTAGAAGCCCTGTCGTACTATTTTCAGGCGGCAAGCTACGACGTGTCCCTGACCGAAGCGGCAAGCCGGGTCAACATTCTTACCGCCGATATCACCAGCGGTAACATGGGGCAAAACATTCGGAACGACATCCAGTGGCGCGACCAGTGGAAAGCCCGCCTTGCCGAGACGGAACAGGTCTACGCGGATTACATGAAGCGGCAGCCCCACTATTCCCTTGTGTACGACGTGAATCTCCAGCACGGGGAGACCAATTATTCGAATAACACCGTGCCGATAAACGGCGTGACCATCGACCTGGTGCCTGACGCGGCGTGGTTTAACACCGCGGGAAGCGTGATACAGGTAGTCAATGTGGTACGGGAAGGTCTTCTGGCGACCAATCAGGCCGGGAAGTGGGATCTGAACTGGCCCCGCAATACCATTGGAAATTCTCCCTTTGGCGACCGGGATCAACGCTTTGACGTGGTAGTGGAGCTGCTGAACTCGGACGGTAAAATCATCGGCAGCGAAAGCATAACGATGAGGAGCGGCTATAGCGTGGAGTGGGCGAATGGTACCCTGCGGCGCTTCATACCCCGGATGCGGGGTGTCCAGAATTTGGGGTTCAGAGCGGTGAACGCTTACGATATTACCGACAGTTTGACGGTCAGAATCGCCAGGATCGACGGGATCGACGCCGAAACCGCGGCAAAAACCAAAGGAATCAACATTCTACGGGAAGCGGAATACGCCCGGCTTCCCGATGTTGCCGCGGGAGTGGACAGCCGCGCTCTCTTCCGCCTGATGCGGGAACTTGAACTAAGCTACCAGCCGCAAGCATACGCTCAAGTAATTACCTCCAACCGCGACGGCAGCAAAACAACTACACCATTCGGATCCCCCAGTCCCGCCGGCTGGAAAATTACCGGTTATACGGGCCCCGGCGGAAAGCTTGTTATACCCGCCACTATCTTTGGTTGTTCGATAACCGCGATTGGCGACGAGGCTTTTACGGAAGTAGTTAGGGATCATGGGAATGGAAATAAGGATTACCGGTCAAAAGGATTAACCAGTGTAATCATCCACAACGGTATTACCAGCATTGGCCGAAACGCATTTAACGGATCTGTTGACCAAAATAACTTTATTGTTGGTTTGCACAGTATTACTCTTCCTGCCAGTCTTACCGACATTTCTTCTGAGGCATTTGTGTACAATAATTTAACCAGTATTGTCATCCCTAACGGCGTTACCAAGATTTCTGCCTGGACATTTGCCTGGAATCCCTTAACCAGTATTACCATACCAGGCAATGTTAATCTTGATTCCGACGCATTTGGTCTCAGTTTTGGCTACTATTCAAACGGGTTTGTATCCTTTTACAACAAGAACGGAAAAAAGGCGGGGACTTATACGCGGCCCGACACCAAATCCAGGAAGTGGACATACAGGCCGTAGGAGGGGGAGCGGCGGCTCTGCCCGGATTTGTGGTAAATAAGTATGGCATAACAGCCTATCGCGTCTTAGTGCGCGACAGCAGTTTGTTGCGCCTTAACGCGTAACAGGAGGAACAATGGGCAGGGACTACACCGTCGAATCCGCCGCTTTGGCGCTGGAAGAAATCAAACGGGAAATCGCGAAAGTTTTTATCGGTCAGGGAGAACTGGTTAATCAGCTTCTTGTTACGCTTCTGGCCGGGGGCCACATCCTTGTGGAGGGCGTTCCCGGCCTGGGCAAAACCCTGCTGGTACGCGCCGCGGCCGAAGCCATAGGGGGCGATTCCAAACGGGTTCAGTTTACCCCCGACCTTATGCCGAGCGACATAACCGGCAGTGTAATTCTCGACACCACGTCGGGCAGCTTTAGCACCAGGAAAGGGCCCGTTTTTACCCATCTTTTTATTGCCGATGAAATCAACCGCGCCCCGGCGAAAACCCAGGCAAGCCTTTTCGAGGCAATGCAGGAATTCCAGGTAAGTTTCGACGGAGTAAGCCATCCCCTGCCCAGGCCGTTTATGGTTCTGGCAACCCAAAACCCCTTTGAACACGAGGGAACCTATCCCCTGCCGGACGCCCAGAAAGATCGTTTTCTGATGAAAGCCCTGGCGCTTTATCCGCCCCTTGAGGAAGAGCGGGAAATGGTGGCCCGCGTTCTTTCCGGGGAAAGCGGCGCGGAGCTTTCGGTTTCCCGGGTCAAGGCGGTGATGAGCCCGGAAGATTTTGCCGGTCTCCAGGCCCTGGTTTCCACGCAGCGTTCCGATCCGGCGGTGATAGACTACGCGGTACGGCTTTGCGCCGCCACCCGCGCCATTCCGTCGCTGGAAAGCGGCGCCGGTCCAAGGGGCAGCCTCGCGCTTATCCGCTGCGCCAGGGCGCGGGCGCTGATCCAGGGCCGGGACTTTATCATTCCCGACGACCTTAAAGCCCTGGCCGTTCCCGTCCTTGCTCACCGGCTTACCCTATCCGCCGAAGGCGAACTTGAGGGGCTTACCGAAACAAGGATCGTGGAGAACATCCTTTCTTCCGTCGAGGCCCCCCGTACATGAGGCCCGGCGCCGGCTTTTTTACCGCCGTCCTTGTCTGGTTCTTTTTGGGCGGAGCGGCTTTTTTTTCCGAAACCCTCTTGCTTGTCTGGCTGCTGGCCGGCCTGTGCCTTCTGCCGTTCATCATAATGGACGGCCTTGTCCTCACGCTTTTGACGGATTCCCTGGAAACGGAGCGCGGCATAGCGGGCGCGATGGCCCTGGGGGAAAAAAGCGTCGTAAAGCTTACCATACGCAGAAGCTTTAGCCGCCCGTTTCTTGCCCGTTCGATACGGCTTTTCGACATATACCCCGACGGCTTTGAATGTTCCGCCTTTCCGGTAAAACTTACGCGGGCCGCCTTAAACTTCCCTCAAAGTTCTTCCCCGGCCCTTGTTTTTGAATACCCCATTGTCCCGCTGGAACGGGGCCCCTGGGAATTTTCCTCCGTTCAGTTCCTTTTCGGTTCCCCGCTGGGTTTTTGGCGGAGGAAAATCGTAAGCCCCTGCTGCAGCCGGGGAAGGACTTTCCCGGATTTCAAAAAGCTTGCCAACAGCGGCGGCAGCCTGAAAGGGGTTCTGGAACGGGCGGGCCTGAAAGACAAACGGCGCCGAGGCCAGGGCATGGAATTTATGAGCCTTAGGGAATATCAGAAAGGGGATACGGTAAAATCCATCGACTGGCGGGCAAGCGGCCGGCGCGGTAAATTTATCGTCCGGGAATATCAGGAGGAACAGGATCAACAGTTGTTGTTCCTTCTTGATTCCGGCTACAGGCTGCACCGTATCGAGGAAGGTTCCGGCGCGGTTTCGGATGCCGGACGGAAGCCCGCCGTTCCCCGGACACAGTTCGACAGCGCCCTGGAGGCGGCTTTTCTTCTTTCATGGGTGGCCTTAAAGCACGGCGACGGAGTGGCCCTTGGCTGCTTCGGCGCGGAAGATCGCTGGCTTCCTCCCCGCAAGGGGATGAGCGCCCTCCCCTCTTTAATGCGGAGCCTTTACGACGTTAAAAGCGCCCCCGCCCCGTCCTCGCTTTTTTCCGCCCTGGAAGGCGCCCTGGCAAAACTCCGGCGGCGGACTTTCATCATCATGATAAGCAATTTCCGCGAGGAAGATGGCGAATCCCTTTCGTGGATACTCAACCGAATCCGCCGCCGCCACCTGCTTCTGCTGGTAAGCCTTAGGGAAGCGGA
>JAISNI010000067.1 GCA_031276295.1 Treponema sp. | reverse complement strand
CTTCGGCGTCTGCATCGTCGAAGTATATCCGAACTCTTTAAACATCTCCGGGGCTATCTGCTCCTTGTATATTTTTTTGAGCCGCGGTTCGTAGTTCTTCATTTCACCCCTTCTCCTTACAAGGCCTCACCGCATTTTCTGCAGACCCGGACTTTATTATCCCCTTCAAATTTATACCCTATCCGGGTAGGTCCGCATTTTTTACAAACAATCATCACATTGCTGGAGTGGATCGCGGCTTCTACCTCGACTATACCACCCCGATCCTGCTGGTTCCGGCGTTTTTTCGCTTTTTTTACGATATTTACCCCTTCCACCATGACACGATCCTTATCACGGAGGATCTTTAAAATCCGCCCCCGCTTTCCCTTGTCTTTGCCCGTTATAATCTGGACAACATCTTCCTTTTTTAATTTAAATTTATGTTGAGCCTCTGCCGCCATATACCGCTCCTCTTTTTTACAATACCTCAGGGGCGAGGGATACAATCTTCATATAATCCTTCTCTCGCAATTCCCGTGCAACCGGCCCAAAGATACGTTTTCCCTTGGGATTCAAACTTGCGTCAATAATGACACAGGCATTATCGTCAAAACGAATATAGGTACCATCAGGCCGGCGGTACTCCTTATGGGTCCTTACCACCACCGCCTTCTCAACGGATCCCTTCTTTATGGTCGATGTCGGCAAGGCGTCCTTTACCGCCACCACAATAATATCGCCGATACTTGCATACTTCCGTTTGGACCCGCCCAGGACCTTGATACATTGGACGATCTTGGCCCCTGAATTGTCTGCCACATTCAGGAAAGTTTCTACTTGAATCATTTTTTCGCTCTCCCTATTGTGCGCGTTCCAAAACGGCCGCGAGTTTCCAGCATTTTTCCTTACTGATAGGGCGGCATTCTACCACCCTCACCCGATCTCCAATCTTCGCCTCATTTGTCTCATCATGGGCTTTTACCTTTTTGATCCGGGTAATGTACTTTTTATACAGAGGATGCAGGGTCATTGTCTCAACCGCGACAACAATGGTCTTATCCATTTTATCGCTTTTTACGATTCCCACAAACTCTTTTTTACCGCTTTTAGCCTTCGGTGTTACCGACGACGTTACCACAACATCCTCTTCTGCCACGTTATACCCCTTTATGCCTTCGCGGCCAGTTCATGCTGGCGGATCAAGGTATTGAGCCGGGCTATCTGCCGGCGCATGGTACGCTTTTGCAACGGATTATCCACATGACCGATAACCATCTGAAAACGAAATTCCATATATTTTCTGTTAAGTTCGTCCCGTTTTGCCTTTAACTCGGCAAAGGTCAGGTTCTTAAAAGAATTTTTCATAGCCTATTTCCTTTATATCCGAAAACTTAAGCGCCCAATTCAAAATCGGTACGGGCCACAAACTTGGTCTTTATCGGGAGTTTGGAGCCCGCCAAGGTCATTGCTTCTTCGGCTATGGATCTTTCAATCCCCCCCAGTTCAAACATCACCGTTCCGGGTTTTACCACGGCGACCCAATACTCGGGGGCGCCCTTTCCCTTACCCATGCGGGTTTCCGCGGGTTTTTTGGAATAGGGTTTATCCGGAAAGATGCGGATCCATATTTTCCCGCCCCGTTTTACGTGACGGTTCAGGGCGATACGGGCGGCCTCAATTTGCCGGTTGGTAATCCACATACGATCCAGGGCAACCAGGGCATAATCGCCAAAAACCACGGTATTTCCCCGGGTCGCATTGCCGGGCATATTTCCACGCTGCACCTTGCGGTACTTAACACGTTTCGGATTCAGCATTTTTAACCTCTCATTACGGGGGCGCGTTCCCGGCGTTTACGGACCAAAACCCCCGCATCTTCCTTTTGTTCCTTGCCGTATTTCATGCCGTTATAGACCCAGACCTTTACCCCAATTGCGCCAAAGGTGGTATGGGCCTCGGTAAACCCGTAATCAATATCCGCCCGCAGGGTATGCAGCGGAATACGGCCTTCCTTGGTTTCCTCCGTCCGGGACATTTCAGCGCCCCCGAGGCGGCCCGAAAGCCGTACCTTAACGCCCTGGGCATTCCCCTTTTTGATGGCGTTGGTAATTGCCTGTTTCATGGTCCGCCGGAAGGAAGACCGGGCCAAAAGTTGGCGGGCAATATTTTGAGCAATTAGTTGCGCGTTACTTTCAACATTACGAATTTCTTTAATTTTTATCTGAATTTTTTTGGAAACAAATTTTTGAAGTTCCGCACCGATCTTTTCGATATTGGCGCCCTTTACGCCGATGATCACCCCCGGCCGGGCGGTATGGACGGTGATGGTAATCCGCTGGGGATGCCGGATAATCTCCAGTTCGGCAATATCCGCGCCCTTCGTTTCCGGCATATTCATAATAAACTTCCGGAGTTTCAAATCCTCATGCAGAGTATTGGCATATTCCTTGGGATCCACATACCACCGGGAAGCCCAGGTTTTATTGATACCAATCCTCAATCCCACAGGATTAACTTTTTGTCCCACTTCAGCCCCCCACCTTTCCGGTTTCGTCAATTACCACCGTAATGTGGCATAACCTTTTTAAAAGCATGTCCGCCCGGCCCCGCGCCCGGAACCAAACCCGTTTCATCCGCGGCCCCTCGTCAATCAACACCTCTTTAACATAGAGCATATCTTCAGCAAGCTGTTTATTAACGCTCAGGGCATTGGAGGCGGCGGATTTTATCGTTTTGCGAATAAGCCGGGCGCCCTTGTGGGGCATATTTTCCAGCAGGGACATAGCCTCGGGATAGGGTTTACGGCGGATGAGATCCGCCACGGGCCGGATTTTAAAAGGTGAAGCGATAAGGTACTTTGTTATCGCCCGATAACCGCTTTTTGCTGCCATATTTCCACCTATTATTTAGAGGCCTTTTTATCCGAACCTGCATGTCCCCGGAAAATCCGGGTAGGAGCAAATTCGCCCAATTTATGACCAACCAAATTTTCCGTAATATATACGGGAATCCAGGTTTTACCGTTATAAACAGAAACCGTTCCGCCAACCATCTCCGGAATAATGGTAGAACAACGGGAATAGGTTTTGATCATCTTCCTGTCCCCGGCCTTACTCATTTCCAGCACTTTTTTATAAAGACTCTTCTCTATGAAGGGCCCTTTTTTAATAGACCTTGACACCGAACACTCCTATTTCTTTTTACCGCGGCTCACGATAAACCGGGAAGAAGGCTTATGTTTACTCCGGGTCTTATATCCCTTGGTCGGCTGCCCCCAGGGGGTAACCGGGTGAATACCCTTGTTTTTTCCTTCGCCGCCCCCGTGGGGATGATCCACCGGATTCATTGCCATGCCCCGGACGGTGGGCCGTACTCCCAGCCACCGTTTACGACCGGCCTTACCAAGGCTGACGTTCATGTGATCTTCGTTCCCCACGGCGCCGATGGTGGCATAACATTTTTTAAAAACCATCCGCATCTCCCCGGAGGGAAGTTTCAGGGTAACATAGTCCCCTTCTTTAGCGGCGATAAGGGCGCCCGAACCGGCGGACCGGGCCATCTGCCCTCCCCGGCCCAGGGTCAATTCGATGTTATGAACCGTAAAGCCCAGGGGAATATTTTCCAGGGGAAGGGCGTTCCCCGTTTCAATGGGGGCATTGGGACCACTCACAACCTGGGCGTTAACCGTCAAACCCTTGGGAGCGATAATATAACGCTTTTCTCCGTCAACATATTTTATCAAGGCAATATTGGCGCTCCGGTTAGGATCGTACTCAATGGAGGCAACCTTGCCGGGAACGCCAATTTTATCCCGCCTAAAATCAATGGTCCGGTAAAGCCGTTTATGGCCCCCGCCTTTATGCCAAACGCTGATACGGCCCCGGGAATCCCGGCCACCCCGTTCCGGCCGTCCCTCGGTAAGGGACTTTTCCGGTTTGGTATGTTTAGAGAGTTCCGAATAATCCAAACTGGTCCATTGCCGCATTCCCGCGGTTATCGGCTTATACGTCTTTATTCCCATATATTTTCCCCTATCAAGGCCCTATACGCCCTCGAAGAGGCTTATTTTCTCGTCCTTGGGCAGACGAACAATTGCCTTCTTCCAAGATGCGGTATAACCGGACTTATATCGCTGCCGTTTGGGTTTACCGGCCACCACCATAACCGTACAAGAAACCGGATGAACATTAAAAAGTCTGCGGACCGCTTCCTTTATCTGAATTTTTGTGGCGGAAGGATCCACCTTAAAAACATATTTTCCCTCTTCCCGTAAAAGATTCGCCTTTTCGGAAAGCACCGGTTCAATTAAGATCTTTTCATAAATAATCATTTTGCCGCCTCCTCCTGGTCTGCGGAGGCAGTACCATAGGCTTGTTCCGCTTCGCTGCCGTAAAAGGTATTAAGGTTTTTGGCGGCGGTTTCCAACAAAAGAACCCTCCGTCCATAAAAAAGGTCATGGGCCCTGAGGCGGTTATAGGAAAGGAAACTCAACCAGGGAATATTGGCCGCCGCCCGTTTAACGAGGGGATCATCATCTTTAAGGATAAGAACGGTCCGTTCATTGGAACCAAGATTCTTCAGGAGCCCCGCCAGATCTTTGGTTTTTCCCGATGTTATAGAAAAATCTTCCACAATTTTTAAGGTATCGTTCTGGGCTTTTAAACTTAAAATGCTTTTTATTGCCAGCCGTTTTGCCTTTTTCGGTATGGCATAAGAAAAATCCTTCGGTTTTGGACCAAAGATGGTACCTCCCCCGACGAGGACCGGAGATTTTTTATCCCCCCGGCGGGCCCGTCCGGTACCCTTCTGCTTATAAGGCTTGGCATTGGAGCCGCGAATTTCACCCCGGCCCTTCGTACTGGCTGTTCCCTGTCTTTTATTGGCAAGTTCGTTGTTTATGGCATACCATATCACATCTTCATTGACCGGAAGACCAAACACGGTATCATCCAGTTCAATACTACGAAGTTCCTTGCCGTCAATGGAATACACTGTCCGATTCATTCTTTATCCCCGTTTTCCTTCAACCCGATTACTTCTTCACTGCGGCTCTGACTACCACGACGCCCTTATTTATCCCCGGGACAGCGCCATGAACCATGATAACCTGCTTTTCCGGATCCACCTTAACAACCCGTAAACTGAGAACCGTTACCTTCTCCCGGCCCATACGCCCGGGCAATTTTACGTTCTTAAAGGTACGCCCCGGATAGGTGGACTGGCCCGTCGAACCGGGTTCGCGGTGGAATTTAGAACCATGGGTATAGCGGCCCCCTTTGAAGCCCCAGCGTTTCATAACGCCCTGAAATCCCTTACCCTTGGACACGCCGCTCACATCCACGTAGCGGCATCCCTCAAAAAGTTCCACCCCCAGGGAATCTCCCAGGGCAACCTCTTTCTCAAAATCCCGGAATTCCTTAACGATCTTTTTCGGCGCGATGTTTTCCGCAAACTGTCCGGCATAAGGCTTGGTCACCTTATTTTTCTTCATATCATCCACACCCAGGACCACGGCGGCATAACCGTCCTCATCCTTGTTTTTTTGGGCAATGACAATATTCGGATCGATCCGCATGACCGTTACCGGAACCAGGTTTCCTTCGTCGTTAAAAACCTGGGTCATACCTACTTTCTTAGCCAAAAGACCTAACATGCTTTACTCCAAAACTGCTTATGGAATTTTCTATCCCTGTGTTATAGATAAATTCCGGAACAAAATATCTAGGTTTTATCCTATTGCTTTATCTCAACATCCACACCTGCGGGAAGTTCCAACTTCATCAGAGAATCCATTACTTCAGGAGAGGGGCTTATTATGTCGATCAAACGTTTATGGGTCCGCATCTCAAACTGCTCACGGGACTTTTTATTCACATGGGGAGAACGGAGTACCGTTACTTTGTTAATACGGGTCGGCAACGGAATAGGACCGGTTACCTGGGCGCCCGCCTTTTGTACCGTTTGAACGATAGACTTCGCGCTCTGATCGATTAATTCAACATCAAAACCGCGTAACCTCACGCGAATTCGTTCCTTAGTCATTATTCCTCCGGATGAGGGGACACCGGTAAAAGGGCGCCCGCCCCATCATAACCATTTATTCGATGATATCCACAACCTGTCCGGAAGCAACCGTTTTTCCGCCTTCACGGATAGCAAAACGAAGCCCCTTCTCCATGGCGATGGGGTGAATCAATTCACCAAAGATCTCCGTATTATCCCCGGGCATGATCATCTCTTTTCCCTCGGGAAGTTTTACCGTTCCGGTAATATCCGTGGTCCGGAAATAAAATTGAGGCCGGTAACCGGTAAAGAAGGGGCTGTGACGGCCGCCTTCTTCCTTGGAAAGACAGTATATCTGCCCCTTAAATTTGTTATGGGGGGTGATGGAACCGGGCTTGGCCAAAACCTGACCCCGTTCAACTTCTTTCTTTTCAACACCCCGGAGCAGGGTTCCCACGTTATCCCCCGCCTGGGCTTCGTCCAGCAGTTTGTTGAACATTTCGATGCCCGTAACGACGGTCTTTTTCGTGGGCCGGATACCGATGATTTCGATTTCTTCGTTCAGCTTGAGGATACCCCGTTCCACCTTGCCGGTAACGACCGTACCGCGGCCGGGAATGGTAAACACGTCTTCGATGGGCATAATGAAGGGCTTGTCGGCGTCCCGGACCGGATCGGGGAAATAGGAGTCCATGGCATCCAGCAGATCCTGGATACACTTGGAATTTTCCGTTTCCTCGCCCTTGTTCAGGTCTTCCATGGCCTTGAAGGCGGAACCCTTGATGATGGGGATTTCATCGCCAGGGAAGCCGTTGGCAGTAAGCACGTCCTTGATCTCTTCGACAACAAGTTCCAGGAGTTCGGAATCCTCCATCAAGTCTACCTTGTTCAAAAAGACGATCATACCGGGAACGCCGACCAGACGCGCCAGGATAATATGCTCGCGGGTCTGGGGCATGACCGAGTCCGGGGCGGACACGACCAGGACGGATCCGTCCATCTGAGCCGCACCGGTAATCATGTTCTTAATGTAGTCGGCATGCCCCGGGCAGTCAATGTGAGCATAGTGCCGCTTGTCGGACTGATATTCCAGATGCCGGGTATTAATGGTGATACCACGGGCTTTTTCCTCCGGCGCGTTATCAATATCATCAAATTTCATGATCTTATCACCGTAATGCTTGCCGCAATACATGGTGATAGCCGCCGAAAGCGTCGTCTTACCGTGATCAACGTGTCCTATTGTGCCCACATTCATGTG
>JAISNI010000026.1 GCA_031276295.1 Treponema sp. | reverse complement strand
AGGAACAGGGCATTGAGCAGCTTCGGACGGCCCGGCGGAGAGACTGATCCGGCGCGGCAAGATGGAAGACGCGATCGCGCGGCAAAAACCGCCTGGCGCAGACTTGAAACCCTGGGGCGTGAAGTTGAAACCCCAGGGCGTGAAGTTGAAACCCTGGGGCGCGAAGTTGAAACCCCAGGGCGTGAAGTTGAACCCCCAGGGCGTGAAGTTGAAACCCTAGGGCGCGAAGTTGAAACCTTGGGGCGTGGAGGCAAAACCCCAGGGCGTGAAGTTGAAACCCTGGGGCGTGGAGGCAAAACCCCAGGGCGTAGAGTTGAAACCAAGGGGCGTGGAGGCAAAACCCTAGGGCGTAGAGTTGAAACCCCAGGGCGTGAAGTTGAAACCCTGGGGCGTGGAGGCAAAACCCCAGGGCGTGGAGTTGAAACCTTGGGGCGTGAAGTTGAAACCCCAGCCGCCTGTTGCGCTTAAGGTATAAAAAGCATAAAAAGATACCGGTACTCTGGACGGTTCGTTGTATTCGGATTATGCTGGTCGTATGAACGTTGATAAGAGTGTCCCAAACCTTGCGGTAAAGGTGTTTATACGGTGTATCGTCCAAAAACAAGGCCGCTTTCATGGAGCGTTTGTACTGATGGGGGTTCTCTGTTTAGCGGCCCTGCCGTTTCCCGCGCGGATCATTGCCCAGGAAAGCCCGGCAGAAAGCGAACAGGCGGCCGCGGGTACTATCTTTGCGCCGTTTGTTTCCCGCCTTTCCGCGGAGGTAAAGAATAACTTTATCCGTTTAAGCTGGAGGGATTCTCCTGATATAAGAGGATCCGTGTATATCTACCGCTCAAACACCCCCTTTACCGTGCAGGGCCCCGCGGCAAACGCGGCGGCCGTTGAGGTTCCCTACGGCGCAGAATCCTATATAGACGAGATCGAAACCGAAGGGATGGTCTATTATTACGTTGCCGCAAGCGACGGGGCAGGGCAAAAATACGCCCTGGTCATTCCCTACAATAATACCATCGGTGTTACAACGGGGGAGGGCGGCAACAGCAACGTTCTTTTAACGGAAGCACTGCGTAATGCCGGACAAAGCGCCCCGCGTGAACAGATTCCGGCGGATACCGGCATCTCCGGTTTGGAAGCCGCCGTGAAGGGAAACCAGGTTGTCATCAGCTATCAGAACACCAACGGCGCTCAAAGCGCCATACTCTACCGCAGCGGGACGCCTATCAGGCAGATGTCCGATCTGGTGCGGGCTGTTATAGTCAGATCGGGGATAAACTCGCCGGTTACCGATTATCCCGTACCGGGCATATCCTACTACTATGCGGTTATTTTTGAGGAAGATTTAACCCGCGGCAACGTCCGTATCGTTCCGGGCGCCAACGCGACGGAACAGGCCGTAAGCGTCAGCGATACGGAAAACCGGTTCGGCCTGCCCGCCGGAATGGAAAGCCGGCAGGAAGGGATACGGGCCATGCCGCTGCCCCTCATCAGCCTCTACACCGCGGCCCCCTCGTTAAACAGTACCGGCGAGATTCCCCAACCCAGCCCCCTGGGGTCTGAAGCCGCAAAGGCTGTAGCGGGAATAAAAGGGCCGG
This sequence comes from Treponema sp., assembly GCA_031276295.1. Classification (GTDB taxonomy): domain Bacteria; phylum Spirochaetota; class Spirochaetia; order Treponematales; family Breznakiellaceae; genus JAISNI01. The sequence goes on along the minus strand of JAISNI010000026.1, from coordinate 5,326 downwards.
AACCGGTTGCCGAGCCGCCCCTGAAAAAGCCCCGCGCGTTCAGCCAGGACCTGGAGATACCGGCGGGCGGCGAAGAGTATACCCTCCGTTCTATTGTCCAGGATTCTTTTGTCAAGCGGGATTGGGGCAGGGCCTGTGATGAACTTATCCGTTTTCTTTCATTGCCCAGGAGCAGCGCTTCCGAGGCCCGCGCCCGTTTCTATCTGGGGCAGGCTTATTATTATTCAGGATTATACCGCGAAAGTCTCTTTGAATTCCTCCTTGTAGAAGCCCAATACCCCCAGGAAGCCGAGGAATGGACGCAGGCGGTACTGGCAAGACTGGTGAGGTAGGCTATGATAATCTGGCTTGCCAGCGGGAACAGGCATAAAAAAGAAGAACTTTCCGCCATCCTTAACGGCCATGAATTGCGGACCTGCGATACGGACGGGTTTGATTTTAATCCCGACGAATCGGGGGCAAGTTTTCTGGAAAACGCCCTTATCAAGGCGCGCAGTCTCTACAACCTGCTTGCAGGCCGGGGAATATCGGCGCCGGTCCTTGCCGACGATTCGGGCCTCTGCGTAGACGCCCTGGGGGGAAGGCCGGGCATCTATTCCGCGCGTTATGGCGCTACCGGCAACGGCAAAACGCCGGATGCCGCGGAGAAAAACGCGCTGCTCCTGGAGGAAATCGGGGATACGGCGGAGCGGGGCGCGCGGTTCGTCTGCGCCATGGTGCTTTTTTGGGGGGAAGACCGTTTCTATGCCGCCCAGGAAACCCTAAAAGGGGAAATCGTGCGGAATATACACGAAGCCCGCGGCGGTAAAGGCTTCGGTTACGATCCGATACTGCGTATACCGGAACTTACCCGGACGGTTGCGGAACTATCGGAAGATGAAAAGAACCGCATCAGCCACCGGGGAAAGGCCGCGCGCGCAATTGCCCAACTGTTGCGTGAAGGGGTGCCAGGCACCGATTTTGTCAACCCTCTTTTTCCAGCACAAAAATGACCGCTTTTCTGCCGGAAAGCAGAACAGGAATGTCGCGGGCAATTTTAAATACGCCTGTGCTGTTTACCGCTTCCGGCAAGGGGCCGTTCCGTGCGGCCAGGATCACCGCCCTGCCTTCCGGTTTAAGCAAACCGGCAAACACGGTAAGCATTTCCGTATAGAACCGGTCTACTGCGGGGATGTCCGGGCTGTATATGCCCCAGGGCGGGTCGGTAATAACGGCGTCCAGGCAGGCCGCGTGAAGCAGGGAAGGGACGGCGGCAAGGTCCGCTTTTTGGATAGAGCATTTTGACGGGGAAACACGGGATAATTTCTTCCGGGTATAGTTCAATGCCGCGCCGTCAATATCGAAGGCATGGAATTTTTCCAGGGGAAAATGTTTAAGGCGCTGTTCGGGAATGGAACCGTAACCGCAGAAGGGGTCCATGACCGTATCGGTGTGTTTGGGCCGCGAAAGCCTGCACAGGATATAGGCAAGCGGGGGCGGCAGTTCCCCCTGATGCAGGGTCTTTTCAAGGGAAGCGCGCTTTGTAAGGCGTTTCATAAAAACAAAAAAGCCTTGAGGGGAAGACGCCCCGACGCTCCGGTACAGGAACCAGAATTCCGTATCCGGCAGCGCCCTGTCCGGGTACAGGCCCGATTGCGCGCTGATAAGCCGTTCCGCCTCGCGCCGCGTCCTTTCGCTTACCGCAACGGGCCGGTTCTCCATTGAGGTAATAATACGGAAAGAACGTATCTTCCGGTTGTTTGCCGAGATAACAGCCGGATCTAAACTCCGGTTACAGATATTCCGTATGTACGATTCAAGAGAGAGGCCGGGGCGCGAATCGTCGGTGCGGTCTATTACCGCAAAGATATTGTTAAAGCAAAAAAAATTGAGCCTGTCATAGGTACAGGAGCTTTCAAAGACAAGGGCCCCGTCCAGCAGCTTGTGAATACGCGCATCGGGCAGCCGTTCCCTGACTATGCCTTCTATGATCTGCTGTAAGCCGGGAATAAAAGAAGCATAATAGATCATGTATCACGTGCTGCCTCAAATACCACCCGTCCCCCATGCAGGGTCATCAGTACCCTGCCGCGCATCTCACGGCCCGCAAAGGGGGAATTTTTCCCGCGGGATTTAAAACGCGCGGGATCAACCGTCCAGACCGCATCGGAATCGGCAATGGTAAGGTCGGCGCGGAGGCCCGGCGCGATACGGCCCCGGTCGCACAGGCCGAGTATGGCGGCGGGGTTTGCGCTTAAAAGGGCGGAAAGCCGCGAAGGACTGATGCTGTGTTCGGCCTTTGTAAGAACCCTGCCGGTAAGCAGCAGGGAGCAGCAGACCGCAAAGCCGGTTTCAAGGCCGGTAAAGCCGGGCGCGCCTTTTTCCTTGTCCGCCTGGGTGTGCGGCGCGTGGTCGGTCGCTACGGCGTCTATGGTTCCGTCCCTAAGAGCGGCGAAGATAGCCCGGCGGTCATCTTCGGTGCGGAGGGGCGGGTTCACGCGGCCATGAGACTCGTCCCCCAGCGCGCGCGCGTCTTCCCCGGTCAAGGCTATATGGTGCGGCGTTGCCTCGCAGGTAAGGCTGAAACGGCGCTCGGAAAGCCGCTCCTGCCCGGCGGAATTTCCCGCTTCCTTCCCCCCGTTTCTTCCCCGTTCCTCATTCCTTTTAAGCTCTTTTTTTGCCTGCCGTATCATCTCCACCGCTTCCTTTGTCGAGACATGCGCAATGTGGAGACGGCAGCCGGCCTCCCGCCCCAGATCTATGGCGCGGAGGGTAGCGTTGTTCTCCTCAATGCGGGTCCACACCGAACGCGGCGCGCCTTCCCGTTTGGCCGCCTCCGCCTCTTGACCGCCCGCATCGCAGTGGCAGGAAACAGGGACGCCGATGCGCCGGGCCTCTTGCATACCGGCGATGAAAAGCTCATCGCAGGCAATATCCTTGCCGTCTTCGGAGATCATTCTGACGCAATGCGGCGGCGGGACGGAGGGCGGCATTGCAGAACCGGCGGCATTCTCCGATTGCCCGGAGGGGAGTTCGGTGATGCCTGAAAGTTCCCTGCCTTCCATGTTTTTGCTCAGAGAGAGAACGGGGTAGAGGTCTATAAGGTCCAAGGCATCGGCGCGGGCTTTTACCGCCGCGGCCTTTTCCGGCGTATCGGTAACGGGGAGGGTGTTCGCCATACAGACAACCGTACCGTAACCCCCGGCCACCGAAGCAAGGCACGCCGCTTCCAGGGTTTCCTTCTCGGTAAGGCCCGGGTCCCGGAAGTGCGCATGGAGATCCACAAAGGCAGGCATAAGCATGGGATAGCGCGGCGGGGATTTTGAATGCCGGCTTATATCCTCCGGCAAAAGATTCCAGCCTTCGATAAGCAGAAAAGCCTCATCTACGCACCGTTCAAGTTGTTTTTCAAACAGTAGGTTATCGGGGAAATCCGCATTATCGGGGATAACCTCGCGGATAAAGCCGTTCTCAATGATCACCGAGCCGATGATATCCGTGTCCCGATCAACTATACGAAAATGCCGCAGTACCGTTACCATAATTCCTCTTGTACATGAAGAACCCCGGAACAAGCTCCGGGGGCTGTACCCGGCCCTCCAATCAAATGAGGGGTTTGCGGGCTTTGCCTTAAAATCGTCTCTACGAACCGCCGTCTGACCTGTGGTCCGCGCAGGTTCCAAGCACAGCGGCGGCGGTTTCACGCAGCAACGCTATGGTGCGGTGGGCCGTTGCCGGACTACTGTTCTCAAGCAGCAGATCAACCCAGGGTTTTCCCGGAAGCAGTACCCTAAACAGCGCTGCGTAATCCAGGCTACCGGTTCCCGCGGGAAGGTCCCCCTTTTTTTTGCCGTCTTCCATGCGGAAATCTTTAAGGTGAACCGCGGCTATGCGGGGGCCGAAAGCATCAAAAGCCCCGGTAAAAAACGCTTCCTGGCTTTCGCTTAACCCCGCGCCGGGGATAAGATTTACCGGATCGTAGATTACCCGCAGGGCAGGCGTGGGGAAGCGGGCCAGTACCTTCGACATCAATTCAATAGAAGAAACGGTATGTTGATCCGCCACCGGTTCTATACCCACCATAGAACCGCACTTCTCGGCGGTGTTTAAAAGCCGCTCAAGCGAGGAACAGAACAGGTCGAAGGTTTCAGGCTTGCCCGTATCAGGGTGCCGGGAGCAATCGGGATTACAGGAACCGGTCTCGGTGCCGACAAGGGAGCAGCCGAAGTCCCGTGCAAAGCGCAGATGTTCTTCAAAGTTCTGGAGCATCCTGGCGCGGACGGCGGGGTCTGGATGAACAGGATTAATGTAACAACCCAGCACCGCTATAGAAATATTCTTTGCCTCCAGGATTTTCCGTATACGCCGGGCATAACCCGGACTGAGCGAACCGGGAAGAAACGCCGAAGGAAGGGCCTTGGTCAAGGCTAACTGGATTGACTCGATATTATAGGCCGCAAGGACATCGGCCAACTGTTCGGGCGGTAAACACCCATAATCGTGGGCGCGTAAACCAATCTGTATCATAGCAAGATTATAGCAAACTTTACAAAGTATGCAACCGGCAAGTTTGTTGCGCTTCGGAACAAAACCGTATAAAATCCGAATTATTCTATTCTATAAGGAGAAACGGAAATGGGGAAGAAAAACCATTGGCTGAACGCGAATGCTTACCGTCAGCGGGACTCTGACCGCGATGAGGACGGGGAACCGGACGCAGCGATTGCGGACTACACAGAGGCGCTCGCCCTCAACCCCAATGATGCGGAGGCGTACTATAACCGGGGGAAGGCTTACTATTACCGAGAGGACTATGACCGGGCGGTTGCGGACTATGACCGGGCGCTCGCCCTCAAAGCCGATAACGCGGAGGCCTACAGTAACCGGGGGAACGCCTATGCCCGCAAAGGGGAGTTGGACCAGGCGATTGCGGACTTTAACCGGGCGCTCGCCCTCAACCCTAACCTTGCGGACGTGTACTATAACCGGGGTCTTGCCTACCGTGAAAAAGGGGAGTATGGCAAGACGATAGCGGACTGCAATGAAGCAATCAAACGCGACCCCAGTTGTACGGATGCGTACCTTAACCGGGAGCTTGCCTGCTATGGCAAGAAGGATTGCGCCGGATAGCTAACAGCCTGTTGCACTTGTGGATTTTTTGCATATTCATGCAAAAAAATCCCGATAATCGGGGCTGCTTATGCAGTTTGCAAGGTATAAAAATTCACTTTCGTGAATTTTTATACGATTTTGCGCTGAAGCGCAACAAACTGCTAGCAGCCTGTTGCGTTTCGGGGGCCTTTGTTGGGTTGTTGGGGTATGGGACAAAACGCTTGGGCGTTTCTGT
>JAISNI010000181.1 GCA_031276295.1 Treponema sp. | reverse complement strand
TCCAGATCGCCGATCTGGGCTCCGACCTTCCCGCTGGTGACCAGGGTATTGAGGGCCGTACCGTCCCGGGCCGGAAAATCCTTGTCCAGCAACCCGTCTTTATACCATGCGGCCATGAGGGTCAGGTATTCTTTGGTCTTATCCTGAATAGGAGCGTACTTTACGGTGTTACCTACTCGGTAAAAACCTGTCCCGATGTTCCAGGCGGAAAGTATGGCCGCGTAACTGTCTATGCCCGATTCTTTAAAGCCGCCGGCGGTAAAGGTAAGGGGCGCCGCGTCGGGATGATTTTTCTTGAAGGCCCGGAGCAGTTTGTCCCAATCGTCCAGAGTCTCGGGAATTCCCAGCCCTGTTTCTTCCAGCCAGTCTTTACGGATCACCGGGCCCCACCAACTCAAATTTTCCTGGCGGAGGAGGGCGAAGATGGCCCCGATTTTTCCCGAATCTCCCACAGACTCCCGGAGCCCCTGGGGGCTGGCCTTTCTGAGGGCCTGATAGTGGGGCGCGTATTTATCGATGTAATCATTGAGTTGCAGAAAAACACCGTCCTCGATGCCCTTCTCGATCCCACCCTGGTACCTGCCGGGATTGTATATCAGATCCGGATATTGACCTGATGCAATCGTCAAGTTGAAGTGTTCCGTCTCCTGCCCCGCGGCGGGATGGATCCAATTTATGTGGACATTGGTTAATTTTTCGAGTTCCTGGTAGGTGAGGCTTCCGTTAAAATCGTCCATCACACTGGCCGCGGTTACTGGAAACGGCATAAGGTAGGTCAAGGTTACCTTCTCCTTAAGGGGGAATTCTTCAATTTCCCTGACCGTCCTGGGGGGTTCCGCCTTGCCTCCCGCAAAAGCCGGAACAATCATAAACCCCAGCGCCGCCGCCAACAGCGCTTTTCTAAATCGAGGTTTTTGTCCTTTCATTCATTTCTCCTTAATTTAACATGTGTAACATGAAACAGATATATCCTACTATAATTATAGGATAAATATACTATAGCGATACTCGTTTACCTGTGTCAAGAACAATTCTGGTAAACTTCTAAAAATTTTTGCTGGAAAAAATACGTAAAAAGGGAAGATTGTTCCGATTCCACCCGGAGCCGGTCATTGCCAAGTCCTGAAATAGGTTACAGATTTTTATGCAAGCCTGCGGTGCATTTTTTCAGGGCCCGTATTCCTGTTTCACTATCCGTTCAACCGTTCCGCACGGGCGTTTTCGTAACCATGCAGTTCCTCTGCAATAGGCTGCTGGTTCCCTGTCCCGCGCCATTGACCTTATCCCCCTGATAAGGATAGTATCTTTAAGGGAAACAACCATGCAAAATGATAATCATACCGGACAAACCCCGGATCAAAAATATCAAAATCTCCTCGGTATTATCTCGTCATTGGGAAGTGCGGCGGTTGCCTTTTCCGGCGGGGTAGACAGCTCTTTTCTCTGCCACGCGGCGTTTACCGCGTTGGGGGACAAGGCGCTTGCGGTTACTATTGTCTCGCCCATGCTTCCCCAAAGTGAAATTACCGCGGCCAAGGAGATTGCCGCCCGAATCGGTATTAGGCATATTCTGGTAGAAGAAACGGAAATTGATGAGGAAGTTGCGGCAAACCCAAAGGAACGCTGTTACTTCTGCAAGAAAATCGAATTCGGCGGCATTCTCAACGCGGCAAAACGGCAGGGGATCAACGCCGTACTGGACGGCTCCAACATCGACGATCTGGGCGATTACCGGCCCGGTTTAAAAGCCCTTGAAGAGTTGGGCATTGTAAGTCCGCTCCGCAAGGCCGGACTTAACAAGGCTGAAATAAGAACGTTATCCAAACATTTTGATCTTCCCACCTGGAACAAGCCGGCCTTTGCCTGCCTTGCCTCCCGTATCCCCTACGGCGAGCGGATAGATAGGGAAAAGTTAGAGCGGATAGATAAGGCCGAAGAACGCCTGCGTGCGGTCGGTTTCCGTCAGTTCCGCGTAAGATCCCACGGGGATATTGCGCGTATAGAAGTAGCGCCGGAGGAACGCCCGCGATTCTTCAACGAACAATTCCTGGACGATCTTTCGGCGAGCTTTAAGTCTTTCGGGTTCCTGTATGTTGCGTTTGAACTTGAAGGATACAGAATGGGCAGCCTGAATAGAGTACTGCCAAAAGAATGAAAGGACTAAAAATGAAGACATTGCACTTTGACTGTTATGCGGGGATTTCCGGCGATATGACCCTGGGGGCATTGGTTGATCTGGGCGTCGATCCCGATAAGCTCAGAAGCGAACTTGTAAAACTGGGTGTTGAAGGCTGGCATCTTGAATTTACCGAAGATGAACGCTGCGGCATACGGGGCCTCCATGCCCTTGTCGGCATTGAAGGACAGCCGGCTCATGCGGTCCATGAAGAAGGCGAAGACGCCCCTGATCATCACAGCCATGAAGATGAGCGCCACCATACGCATGGCGAACACCACGGGCATGAGCATCAACATCCCCACAGCCGCGATCACGGAGGTCATGATCATTCGCACGACCATAATTCATGGAAGGAGATACGTGCGCTCATTGAAAATTCAGGGATAAGCGGGGGCGCCAAAAAGCGGGCCCTGGATATATTTTCCCGTATCGCAAAGGCAGAGTCGGAGGTACACGGGGTTTTGGAAGACGAGATACGCTTCCATGAAGTAGGCGCCCTCGATTCTATCATTGATGTGGTAGGCGCCGCAATCTGCCTGGATATGCTCAAGCCGGATCGTATCACCTGCGGGGAAATTGAACTGGGCGGCGGAACGGTAACGTGCGCTCACGGCATACTGCCGGTTCCCGCGCCTGCCGTGCAGTTGCTGGTCCGCGGTCTGCCCGTTAAAACCGGAGGCTTTAACAAGGAAATGACCACGCCGACCGGAGCGGCGATACTTGCGGCCTCGGTTGACGAATTTATCAGCACCGCGCGTTTTACGGAAATTAAAACCGGAATAGGCATAGGCACACGCAAAACGGACAGGCCCAATGTGCTCCGTGTCTCCTGGAGGGAGGAAAATCCCGAACCCAATGCCCGCGATCATCTTCCCTATAATATTGAAGAACTAACCCTCATTGAAACCAATATTGACGACATGAGCGGCGAAGCCCTTGGTTTCCTGATGGAAAGACTTTTCGATGCGGGCGCTTTGGACGTAACGTTCTCCCCCTGTGTTATGAAAAAATCCCGGCCCGGAACTATCGTCTCGGTACTCGGCTCTCCGCAGAAACTGCCCGCCCTGAGGACGGCCATGTTTGAACACTCGCTGGCCATAGGTTTCCGCGAAATACCGGTACGCAGGCTTTCCCTCAAACGGGAGGAAACGAAGATCACCGGCGGCTTCGGCGAGGCCAGATGCAAAACCGTTTACTATGGCGATAGAAGGCTCCGCTCTAAAATTGAATTTGAAGACCGCGCCCGTATCGCCCGCGAGCGGAATATCCCGCTGGACGAAGCCGAGCGCATCATAGAGCGCATTTTGCTAGAAGGCTCTCAAAAATCCTCATGAACATAACCCCGTGGTAAGGAATTATTGGCGTGTTCAACGCATCTGAGGATTGAGGGAATAACTGTTTATACGGATCTCATTCCTGCCGTTAAAAAGGGTTGCCGTGTGGCAGCCCCTTTTTAAGCGGTTTGTTTTATAATACTTCTGGTAGATAGCGGTACGGTCTTTGGCGCCGATCTGGTCAAACTCCGCAAGGAAGGTGTTCCATATACTTCAGAGATGTTGGTTTTGAAAATTCGGGGCCGGGGTATAGGCCGTACACGAGCTTTAAATGACAGGAGATTCTATTGAGAAAAACAGCGTTGATTACCGGCGCCAGGCGGGGTATAGGCAGGGCAATAGCGGAGCGGCTTGCGCGGGATGGCTTTAATATAGTCCTCAACGGGGTGAACATTCCGGCGGCGGGGGATCAATTTGACGATATACGGAGGCACGGCGTTGAATACATCTATGTTCAAGGGGATGTAAGCCGGCGTGAGGACAGGGAGATGCTGCTTGCCAAAACGCTGGAAAGGTTCGGTTCCGTTCATGTCCTAGTGAACAATGCGGGGGTAGCGCCGAAACAGCGCGCTGATCTTCTGGATATGACCGAGGAAAGTTTTGATTATGTTATAAATGTTAATACCAAATCGACTATGTTCCTCAGCCAGCTTGTCGTGAAGCAGATGTTAAAACAGGAAGTAACCGGTAAAAAACGGGGAACCATCATAAATATTTCTTCTTGCTCGGCGGGAGTATCCTCAATCAACCGGGGCGAGTACTGTGTCTCCAAAGCCGGTATTGCCATGCTCACCCTGCTCTATGCCGACCGCCTTGCCCGCGAAGGCATCTTTGTCCACGAGATACGCCCCGGTGTCATTGCAACGGATATGACAAGTACGGTACATGAAAAGTACGACAATCTTATCAAGGACGGCGTTTTTCCTGTTGCACGCTGGGGAGAACCGGAGGATGTTGCGGAGGCGGTTGCGGCTTTTGCAGGTGATTCTTTTCTCTATACAACTGGCAATTATATTGATGTTGACGGAGGCTTTCACATCAGGCGTTTGTAAGCCGCATTTACTCATAATTACCGTTTACGCAGGATAGGAGTTATCGTATGAACAGTATTTTATTTGAACCGCTTGTATTGAAAAACAGGACTGTGCCCAACAGGTTTCTTGCGCAGGCGATGGAAGGTAACGATGGTGATAAGGGCGCCCCGTCTGAACGGACTATCCGCCGTTATACCGAACTGGCCAAAGGGGGCTGGGGAATAACGGTTGTCGAGGCAGTTTCGGTTTGGGAAACATCGCTTGCGCGGATAAACGGAATGATCCTCAAAAGAAAAAATCTCGATTCATTTAAACGCCTTATTGGTGAATTCAAAAAGTATAATAGTGAAGGGCTGATATTCATACAGCTTACCCATTCGGGGGAACGGAGCGGAAAGTTTTCCGAAATAGTAACATTAACACCGGACAGGGCGGGGCCGCGCTATCTTTCTTCCGATGAAATTGAGCGTATCAAAGACGCCTTTGTTGAGGCCGCGCTGCTTGCCCGTGAAGCCGGCGCGGACGGTATAGACTTCAAAATGTGCCACGGTTATTTTTGCGGCGAAATGCTCCGTCCCGCCAATACTCGCGATGATAAATGGGGCGGCAGTTTTGAAAATCGCACGCGATTCTTCCGTGAGGCTGTTGCCGAAATAAAAAGCCGCCTTACGCAGCCGGACTTTATTATGGGTTCCCGTATTTCCCTGTATGAAGGTATACGGGGAGGCTGCGGAACCGCAGGCCGGGATGAAATCATTGAGGACCTTTCCGGCATGATTGAGGTGATCCGCTCTATGGACGATCTCGGCATGGACTTTGTCAATGTATCCGCCGGTATCCCCGCGCTTACCGGCGCGATTACCCGCCCGACGCAAAGTTCCAAATACCTTGTGTACCATCAGCTTCGCTATGCCAAAACCGTTAAAGATACGATACAAAAAGAAAACCGTTCCCTTAAAGTGATAGGTTCCGCCTACTCAACCTTCAAGGAAGAAGCCCCTCTTATCATGGAAGAAATGCTCGGTAAATCCTATGTTGACCTTTGCGGATTCGGCAGACAGATCTTCGCGGACCCTTTGACGCCGGTAAAATTAAAACAAGGTGAAAAAATAAATTGGTGCCTCCTTTGTTCCGGCTGTTCTAAATTGATGGCCGCACAGATGAATGACGGCTGCATTATATACAATCCTTACTACCGGGAACTAAACAGGAATCTCAAAGTATAGTGAGGCCCTTGCAAAACTGAATTTTTGAAAGGGCAAACTCTTAAAATCGCGGTTTTGAAAGGCTTTAATTTACCGCACGGGGACAAATGGAATTAGATAATTTCCTTGGAAGAAACGTTTTTATGGAAGATACGGTCCTAGATGCGCTTATCGTGGGGAGCGGCGCCGCCGCTTACAATGCGGCGGTGCATCTCTACGATAGGGGACCGGTAAATTTTGCTATTATTACCGAGAATCGACTCTGGGGAACTTCCCGCAATACTGGTTCCGACAAGCAGACCTACTATAAAGTTGCCTGTGCCGGAAAGGAAGGGGACTCGCCGCGCAACATGGCGGAAACTCTTTTTGACGGCGGGAGCATGGACGGCGATATTGCGCTCTGTGAGGCTGCCCATTCGCTTGAAGAATTCTTCCATCTTGCCGCTCTGCGTGTTGATTTTCCGCACAATACCTACGGTGAATTTGCGGGGTATAAAACGGATCACGATCCCCTGCAAAGGGCTTCTTCCATCGGCCCTTACACATCAAAGAAAATGACCGAGCAGCTTGAAATGGAAGTAAAGAGGCGTGATATACGCATCATTGATAAAACCCGTCTGATAAAGTTACTGCACGATGAAAAAGTACCGCGCGTGTACGGCGCGTTCTGCCTTGTACATGACGAACATTTTGCTGTGTACCTTGCAAAGAATATTATTGTTGCAACAGGCGGGCCTGCGGGCCTTTACCGTAACACCGTTTACCCTTTAAGCCAATTCGGATCTTCAGGTATTCTTGCGCGGGAAGGTATTAACTTTGCCAATATTACCGAATGGCAGTACGGGATAGGCTCGGTTAAATTCCGCTGGAACCTTTCCGGCAGTTACCAGCAGGTTATACCCCGCTATATTGCACTTGACGATAAGGGCGAAGAAGAATTTCTGTGCAGTTACTTTTCTTCGATAGGCAATCTGGGCCGCGCTGTTTTCCTAAAAGGTTATGAATGGCCTTTTAATCCGGCAAAAATTGCAGGCCAGGGTTCCTCAATGATCGATTATGCAATTTACCGCGAGAAGCGTCTTAAAGGCAGGCGTATTTATATTGACTTTATGCACAATCCTTTAGGCAATGATCGTATCGGCATTTTCAATTTGGATACTATTGACGCCTCCGCATATACCTATCTTGCCAATTCAAACGCGTTGCAGGCAACGCCGCTTGAACGCCTCAAGCGCCTCAATCCCCTTGCCTACGAACTCTACCTTTCCCACGGCATCGATCTCGCAAAGGAATACCTTGAAGTCGACGTGCTGCCCCAGCACCATAACGGCGGAGTGGAAGTCAATATCTGGTGGGAAACATCGCTTGCCCATCTCTTTGCAATCGGCGAATGCGCCGGAACCCACGGCATAAAACGCCCCGGCGGCAGCGCGCTTAACTCGGGGCAGGTGGGCGGACTGCGGGCCGCTTCTTTTATTGCGGGGCATTACCTCAAGGACGACGCGTATTTTGCTCATCCCCGTGCAGTCTTTGACAAGGCCCGTGATGAAATAAAAAATTTTGAAAAGGAATTTGAACATATAGGGCAGAATGGCGGTTCAACGCCGGGCGATATTCTCCTCCGCGTTCAGGAAATAAACACCGCATCCGCATCGTTTATCCGTTCAAGGGAAAGTACGGAGAAAAGCCTTGAACAATTAAAGGCGCTGGAACAAGAGCCGCTTGTATACGGCGGCGATCTTCGGGAGCTTTTTCAATTAAAAGAAACCATGCTGTTAAGCCGTCTTCTCCACGAAGCCATCCTCTATTATATCAGCATGAACGGCAAGAGTCGCGGTTCCTGTCTCTACCTTGAAGATAAGGACGACGGTATACTCTCCAAAGAACCTGCAACCGATCCCGATTACCGTGATATGGTTCTTACAAGCGCCCTTCGGGGCAGTGTTATCAACAAACTGCGCCCGGTACACCCTATTCCCGAATCGGACACCTGGTTTGAGGAAGTATGGCGCAAGTATAGGGATGGGGAGATATTTACAAGCTCTTAATTGAATGATTTTTTGAATCTAGCCTTTCCCTTATGCCCCTGGAAAAATTCCTGGTATGTCGGGTATAATCCCCCTGGATTTTGGGGTTGATATCTTCGGTGTAAGTTCCTATCATCTTATACTGGAAGAGGCGCTGAACTATTCAAGGGCAGGCAGTGTATGGATTATGGTTTTTTTCAGATTCTCCTTACCGTCCTCCTGGTAATGGACCCTATCGGGATTATCCCGTATTTTCTGGCAATTACCGCCTCCTATGACAAGAAAACGCGGAATCGTATTGTTACCAAGGCTGTCCTGTTTGCCGCCTTGGTATTGGGCATCTTCCTTGCGGGCGGAAAATTTATCCTTGACTTTTTCGGCATCAAGCCCGGCGCGTTTTATATATCCGGCGGTATTCTCTTTTTCCTGATAGCCTTTGAAATGATCTACAGCAAACCTAAAACCAACCGGGTGCCGCCTTCAAGGAAAGAGGAAATTCAGAGCAATTTTACCGCTATCTTCCCTCTGGCTATCCCCATGATTGCGGGCCCCGGGCTCCTCACGGTGATAATGACCTATGTATCCGGCGGGAATTCCTGGTTATCCGCCGTGCTAACCCTGCTTCCCGCCCTGCTTGTCGGGCTTCTGTGTATGTTTACGGTACTCCGGGCAAGCGCCTTAATCCTCCGCGTCCTGGGCGTTATGGGTATATTGGTCATGGAAAAGATAATGGGCCTTATCCTCGCAGGTTTTGCGGTTCAGCTTATCTATAACGGGCTTTTGTCCCTGGGCATTATCAGTCCAGTACCCTGAGCCCTCCGTTCTGTCCGAACAATTATTGCCCCCAAAAAAGGAGCCCCGATTATCGGGGCTCGGACTTCCGCCTACAACCGTTTTGTTATTGCATCGATAAATTCCCAGGAATTAAGAACTTTTGACGGCGCGTTTTGCGCAAGACGGGCAAGGTCTCCGGGCATCTCGCCTTCCTCGATGGTCTTTAGGGTTGCATCCTCCAGCTTTTTGGCAAACGCTCCCAGTTCCGGCGTATTGTCAAGCAGGGCTCGCTTGGCAAGGGCGCCTGTCCAGGCAAAGATAAGAGCTGTGGGGTTGGTACTAGTCTTTTCACCCTTTTGCCAGCGGTAGTAGTGCCGCTGTACCGTACCGTGGGCCGCTTCGTACTCCACCGCGCCCGAAGGCGATACAAGCACGCTTGTCATCATGGCAAGACTCCCCGATGCGCTGGCTATCATATCGCTCATCACATCGCCATCGTAATTTTTACAGGCCCAGAGGAATCCTCCTTCGCCCTTTACAACCCGCGCAATCGCATCGTCAATAAGAGTGTAGAAATAGCTGATCCCCGCGGCATTGCACTTTTCCTTAAATTCGGTTTCGTATATCTGATTGAATATATCCTTGAACCTGCCGTCGTAGGTTTTAGAGATGGTATCTTTGGAGGCAAACCAGACCGGGAGCTTTTCGTCCAGAGCATATAAAAAACAGGCCCGTGCAAAATTCTTTATCGAATCGTCCAGATTGTGGATACCCTGCACAATACCGCTGCCCTTCATATCGGCAACGAGAATACGCTTTTCACTGCCGTCCGCCGCGGTGTAGACAAGCTCCACCTTTCCCGGCCCGGGGATAAGCATTTCGGCATTCTTATAAATATCGCCGTAAGCATGCCTGCCGATGACAATAGGCTTTTTCCAGGTAGAAACCGTCGGCAGAATGCCCTTTACGCTTATAGCCTTGCGGAAGACCGTACCGTCCAGAATTGCCCGTATGGTCGCATTGGGGCTGGGTGTTAAGGCTTTAAGATTGTACTCTTTTTTACGATCCGCGTTACTCGTAATGGTCGCGCATTTTACACCCACGCCTAAACGTGCGATAGCATGGGCGGATTCCGATGTAACCGCATCATCCGTCCTGTCGCGATTCTCAAGCCCCAAATCGAAGTATTCGGTCTTTAAATCAATATACGGCAGAAGCAGCTTTTCCTTAACTAAACCCCAGAGAACCCTGGTCATCTCATCCCCGTCTATCTCAACGAGGGCATTTTTCATCGTTATCCGGTCCGGCATAGATCCTCCAAAAACTAATCAATATCTATTAAGTATACAATAGTAACTGTAAACACACAAGAGAATTTTAACGGGATTTCAATTCGGAATATGACATTTGTCAACGGGTTGTTTTTTAATGCCGAATAGGGGCTTTTTGGTTTCAACTTGGATTCCGAGGGAGGGAAGTAGACACAATCCTCAATCCGGCTTCGTTTCCTTAATCAAGCCGTCAAGGGCTTCCCTGCATGTCAAGGGAACGGCAAGGGTTTTAAGCCGTAATTTTTCGCCGTGTACAAGCGATACTTCCTTTTTGGCACAGCCCAGAAGCCCGGCTAGGAACGAACAGAGTTCAGCGTTTGCCTTGCCGTCCTCGGGAGCGGCCGCAATTTTAACACGCAGGCTATTCTTCCAGATACCGGCAACACAGGTCTTGGAAGCGCCCGGCGACGCCTTGATGGTGATCAGCAGGCGCTCGCCTATAATATGGTAAACATCACACATTTTTTTCTCCCGGTTTGTAGGCTGCAAGCAAGGTTTATCCCCGCTTGCATCTTATCCTGAAATATCAGCAGAACATGACATATTTTTCCCCTCTTTATTCGAAAGTCTGGTTTAATACCCCCGGAGCTCTGCTCCGCGGAGGCTTATTCCCGAAAGCGTCAGGGGCAAAATCGGCAGGAGAGTTCACGAATACCGTTCTGGAGTGTATGCTTTAGACTATACACCCCAGAAAATTATCTGTCAAGGGGGCGCAATGAGACATCGAAAATGTAACCCAAATCAAGGCAGACTATCTGTGTCAAGTCCTAAAATAGGTTGACAGATTTTACGCAGCCCTACGGTGCATTTTTTCAGACGTTTTATAGTTAAAGGACGTAACCGTTCACGGGGGGGGGGGGGGGCATATAAGCGTACCATTGTTTGCATGCTACTATATATGTAGCGTATATGGTAATTTTGAATTCTCGTGAGACGCTATATGTGGCGTATGCATCCTGAGCCCGTTGAGGGGCAACAAGTTAAGCAACCTCCCGTCCCCTTTTCTTCCACCCGCCCCATCATGTATACTTTAAACAGGAGTAAACCATGCCCACCGTCCATTTTGACGAATCCGACGACCTCATCGATATTTGCCGGGACAACGTCTTCAAAGCCGT
>JAISNI010000092.1 GCA_031276295.1 Treponema sp. | reverse complement strand
TCAAGGTAGAAAAAAGCATCTTCCACATCCCGGCTCCGAATGATCCGCAGGGCATCGCAGCACTCTATTTGCACCCGCTGGAGCCTGACCGCATAATCCACCGTAAAGCCGGCCCGTTTGTTATCCAGCTTCTTGCTGGTTCCTCCGGTCCGGTCGTACCCGTAACCGCCATCCAGCATACAGCCGTAAGAGGAATTGGCCAGTACCCACACCGCCCAGGCCCGTTTCACCCGGTCAAACATTTCCGGGTTTTGATAGATGACCTCGGCCTGCCGGTGTTGTTTCCGGCTGTGGAGGCTTATAGCCACTTCCTTTTCCAAGGCCGTAAAATCCCGCTGGAGTACCTCGTAAAAGTTGATAATCTCCCCGTTGGAATCATTGATGATTTCCACCTTGGATGGTTCTTTAGCGAAAAATATCGCGGCCCCTCCCAGGAAAGGCTCGCAATATAACCGATGGGGCGGTATCAGCCCCAAAATGATGCTGGCAAGCTGCTGCTTGCCGCCGTAATAAGATAAAGGCGTTTTCATACACCCTCCTCGCATACGGACTTAACCTTGAGGCCGGGATCGCCGATAATGAAACTACCCGGTGTACACGGGTTCGGGTAGGATCGGGGGCAACCCTGAAGGCGTTTGCGCGCCTGCCCGGCAGTTAGCGCTGCCGGGTTTCTGCCCGTTATTTATGTTGCCGGCAACGCCGGGATTTCCCTCATCACGCGGTGGCTTCCAGTTCCGCTATTTCCTGCCGCCATGCCTGGCGCAGAGCAATTTTCCCGGCATATTCCTCAACGGTCGCCGAGCCTTCCGCAATCTTGGCGGCGATGTAATCCGTTTCCGCCAGGTTCTTTTTCAGGACCATGATCTGCCGGGCGTTTTCTTCGGCCTGCGCCTCGGCGCTGGTTTTGCCGAGGACGATTTCGCCGTCAATGAGCCTGGCAAGGCCGCCTGATGCCTCAAACTCCTCATCGGTGATTTCCATGTCGGGCGTGGCAATGCCGTCAAGGGCTTCCATTGCCGCACGGTCGGTGTGGTGGACTACCACGCCGTTTTTCTTTGCTAAATACACCATAATTAAACTCCTATGGTTGTTTTAATAAACAGGCCGTTATACAGCCTGTCCATGTGCCGTACCTGGTTATAGGCGTTAAACCGCCTCCGGTAATTGCCCCGCCATGACTGGTAAGCCTGGCGCAAATCATCAAAGGACATTTGACCGCCGTTTACCAGGGCTTTAAACTTCTTGAGTTTGCGGCGCATCCGTTTCGCAGAGTCCTTTCCGGGGCGGCGAAGCACCCTGCCGTTTTCCAGAAGGATATATTTGCCCTTCAGGAATTCCATGCCGCGTGAAAGTTTTACAATCCTTGTCTTTTTTTCGTTAACCGTGATTTTAAGGGTTTGGCAGACCTTTTTGATTTCAGCAAGGCAGCGTTTCAGGTATTCCTTGTCGGCGTGAATGAGGTACAAATCGTCCATGTACCGGCCATAGTATTTGACACGCAGGTTTTCCTTAATAACGTGGTCTAACTGGTTGGGATAGAAAATGGCGGCGACCTGCGAAACCTGGCTTCCAAGGCCCAGGGATTTTCCGGGGCCGAACACGGAAACGAAACCGCGAGTCAGGGCGGTCACGCGCCGGTCTTTAATATGGCGTTCCAGCATAGCAAAAAGAACGGCGTGGTCGATGTTGTCAAAAAACTTGGAGAAGTCCACGAGCAGGGCATAGCCTTTGTTTGACCTGCCGTTTTGCCGGTTAAACTTCGACAGGTGGGCGATCAGGCGGCGCAGCGCGAAATGAACGCCTTTGCCTTTTATGGACGCGCCGTTATCGTAAATAAGGGGGCGGGTAAGGATAGGGTTAAGGCAATAATCGCACAGGCATTTCTGCACGATGCGTTCCGATATGTGGACGCTTTTTATGTGCCGTATTTTTCCCCGCTCGTTCAACGTAAATTCCTTGAAGCCTGACTGGACGCTCTCCCCGGCAATGAGCTTCCCGCGGGTTGCGGCAATATTGCACATGGCGTTTGCCTCATACCGCTGAACCGACTCCTTCCAGGACACCCCGCTTTTTGACCTGTTGAAAGAGGCGTATAAGTTGTCGGTGTCAATGACCTGGTTAAAATCATCGTATCGCGTGAGGCGGTCATTTCTTTTCTCTTCGCGGGCGGCCTTTCGTCTTTGATACCGCGCCGCTTTTCTTTCAACGCTCGTCATTATATCCTCCAGAACCATACATACTAAAAAAGCCTTGTGCGGCATACCCTGTTTTCTCAAGGCTTTGCGTGCTATGCCGCGTAACATCATCGGGCATGAAACAGGCTTAACGCAATCGGCCTGCCATGCAAGAAGCGTTCGCCCGGATGTATCAAGGCGGATATTTGTGCAAAGCCTTCCGGCTTTACAACAGGACGTTTTCTCCTTCTATGTCGGGTGCTTCGGTTGCAAGCAACCTACCGTGCAGCACCTCACGGAATCGTGGGCGCAGCCACCCACAGCAGACGCATTGTTGTTGTTGGCATTACCGTTGTTGTTGACATTACAGAAATTGGCCGCAGAACCGGAATAGTTAGAAAACGCCCTTATATGCTCTCTTGTTCCCTCCCCTCTTTTTTTGCTTTTCTTTCGTCAAGCAACTCCTCTATTTTCTTGTTGGCTTTGCGCCAGCCTTTTAACAGTTTTATTTCAAATTCTATCTGGTCGATATACGGCATAAACTTGGAAGCTTTAACCGGCATGACATCCTCGCAATACAGGAGTTCCTGCAAAAGCTGTTCACAGTTTATTATGGCGGCGGTCTGGTAATGCCGCCTTTCCTGTATTTCCGCTTCATTGACCGGATAGATGGTGTTCCCCGCCGTGATATTTCTCATCATGTCCCGCAACAGGTTGCGGATATTTCTTGAGAACTCGGCTATAAGCTCGTCATAAAAGCCTTCGGGCTGCTGGGAGCCTGTGGCGGCTTTGAAGGCCGCCCCCCGGCTGTGGACGCCGAAATCCCGCAGGGTAAGCATGGTGAGTTCTTTTCTCATGCGCCGCGCGTTGTGGTAAAATTCGAGTTTGGAAAGCCCTCTCCTGTTTTTTAGAACACTCATAAAATCCAGTCTACCAAAAATTCAAAAAATTTGCGACCGCCGCTACGCGGCGGAAGGGGGGGCTTTCCTTGTAAGAAAGCCCGTGCCACTCCCGCCCCACAAGGGGGCGGGATACCGGATTATCCGTGTTGCTGCCTTTAGCATTTGCCGCTACCGGCAAACCCCGCTTACGCAACACAGAAAGCGGGGGCGCAGCCACCCACAGCAGACGCATAGCTGAAGTTGGCATAACCGTCGCCGCTGACATTACAGAAATAGGCCGCAGAACCGGAATAGGGGGAATTAAGCCAGTACCAATCCCGGCTCCCATTATACCGCTTAATCCGGTGAGCGTAAGAGTCCCGATACAACGGAATGTGAAGCTTCTGCCCGTCTCCATACCCCGCTTCCCCCCAGGCGTTGGCCCCGAATATTTCATTCTCGCTAGGTAACCAGAGCGAACACGTTACCCAGGCCCAATCCACCTTATTTGACAGCAGCCGCCTCACCGGGAGAATGTAATCGCCAATTTGGGCTTTAAGCGCGTTCAGAAAGGCCGCCGTGGTTACGCCGTCCCTGTCCCCGGTTCCGTCCCCGTTGACCCCATCCAGAAAAGCCCTCATTTCCGTGGCCGGATAGCCGCCCGTGTTGTCGTTTATGGGATTCATCCGCTTCCGCAGGGGCACGTTGGCAAAATCAAAACGCAGGTGATTTTTGGTTACTTCCGTATCACCCACCCCTTTATACGGATTAAACGCGGAAAGCACGATACGGGTGTTTTTATAACTGTCGTTCCAGGGCTGGCCAGCCGTCCCGCCGTTCTCGGCTGGAATCGCCGAAAGGTCGATGTAGTCCAGGTAGTCGCCTATATCAAAATACTGGTAATCGGGGACGGGATCAGGCCCGGATTCGGTATGATTGGACAATTCCCGAATGTCTCCCATTGCTTCCTGTATGGCCGCCTGTACGCTCTGGCCTGACGTGCTTATGCCCAATACTTCTAAAATATCACGGCCCATGCCTCCTATGCTCTTCGCATGATTGGAAACGCGGATATAGATTTCCTTGCCTTTGGCTATATCGGCCTTTACGCCCTGGGCCAACGCGGAAAGGGGAATGCCGCCTTCGTCAGGGATGGACGCGCCTACCTTTTCCGTTAAGCCGGACAGATTTTCTTTAAGATATACTGTCCGGTCGGCAAGCTGTTTCAGCGGGACATTGTCTATTCCTTCAGGGCCCCCTTCCGGGCCGTCCTCAACCTCAAGCTGATAAATTCCTTCACTCCAGACCGATTCTTCCGGTAAAAACGCCATGTGCTCCTCCTTGCCTTAAAAGATTATTATCCATTCGCCTTCGATGGATATGTCCGATTCCTTGTAAATCGGGTTTGCCCTGATACGCCGGGCAAAAAGCGTTCCGTTCGCGGTCAAGAGGCCGAACTCCCTTATGGCCATGCCGTTGGCTTCTGACACCAGCAGTTTCCAATTGACCTGTACCTGCCCGTTGGCCGGATAGGTGAATCCGTCTACCGTTTTCGTGAAAGCCCCGGTGATTGCCGTGTCGGCCACCGTAGGGGCGTTGCCATTAGTACCGACAGCAATTCTATTGATACTCCTTTGCGCGACATCCCCGGCGATAAGGTGCGCCATCTGGAGGCGCGCCCCGTTCACGATGAGGTTTGACTCCTCAAACGTCTCAATCGGAACGCCGTTTTTGAAAACCGTGTAGCGAAGCGTTCCTTTAAGCGGCGTTTTTTCCACAAAACGGTTTCCGCTTTTTTTCTGACCTTCCATAATGTACCTCCTATGGAAATTTGCTATTACAACGGCAACAACATCATGCTGTCGCGTAATGTTGAACCGTCCCTTATATGCCCTCCGTCGCGGTAGCGGTGTTTCCGCATACCGACGGTGAATCCCTCGTCTATTGCCGCCTCTTCCCGAAAGGCGGCGGCCGCGTATTTGAAAGCATACACGTCAATAATGTAGTTGCTTCGGCGCGTCACCCCGTCCCTTTTTAATTGGCCGTCCCGTTTCCTTATATTCCTGAAAAGGTCGCCGGAATTGTTTTTATACGCCGCTTGAAAGGCCGCGTCCAGGATTTCCCCAATCTCCTTTTCAACAGGGAGTTTGACCGCCGCGACACTGTTTTCATACATACCGGAACCGCCAAACCCGGACCTTGAATCCGTGCCGTCCCGCTTTGCCATGCCGTTCCTGAACACGCGGTATTGAGCGGCTTCCAGCACGGCGGCGGTTTTATAGTTCATTCCCGCCGTGTCGAGCAGGTTTGCCCGTTGCAGGAAGCCGTCCCTTTTGTATGTTCCGTCCCGCGTAACGCCGCTGATGAATCTTTCAGTTGAATTATTCGTCATAAGATTTTGGGAACTCTCGCCAACGCTTACCGTTTCAACAAGCGGCGTTACGGTATATTCCGCTCCTGCCCGTTCATACATACTTTCCCGGCCCGTGCCGGAACGATCCTCGCTTCCGTCCCTTTTTAATTGGCCGTCCCGCCATATCCTGCGCCGGGCCGTGTCGGCTTCATGCCTTTTATACGACAGGACAGACTCGTCAAGGATATTCGCCCTTTGAAGCATCCCGTTCCGCAGCCTTGAACCGTCTCTTGCTATGCTGTTGACATGGGTATCGTTCATCGCCTTTTTAACAACGGCTTGGTAAAGCTCGCTTGAGGGAAGCGTTTCTGTTTCCGCGTTAAAAAGATCAAAGGGCGGCATTGTTTCAAAGGCCGTATGCCAGCCCCTCGGGAACGCGCCGTCGCGGGGGCGCGTTCCGTCCCTGGGAGGAGAACCCAGTTGGATATCGGCCAGGGGCTTTTTCAGCGTTGCCATAAAACGGTCACGGTAACCGCTTCCCCTTGTAATCGGAAGCCGCAGTATATCCGTGCCGGGGAAGGCGTACTCGCCTGATCGGTCGCACCTGCCGTCCCTTTTGAAATAGCCGTCCCGAAAAACCCGTACCGTTTTGTTGAAGATTGTTTTACCGTCCCGGAGTATCCTGCCGTCCCGCAAAATCTTTTCTTCAAAGAGGTCAATATCCTGCCGCTCACAGGCGTACAACGCGCTGTCGGCAAGAATCACCTCGTCAAGGTAATGAAACCACTCTGAAAGTTCGGTGTAGATATTCGGGTTTAAGAGGCTGTCCAATAATTCCAAAGCCCATTCCCGCTCGTCATCAGTGAGGTCGGCAACTTTAAGATGGATGTTCAAAAACGCTTCAATGATTTTATAGCGGGCCGCGAAACGTTCTTCCAACTGTCCCATAATGTACTGCCGTTCCCCCGCCTGCATTAAAAAGAAGCTGGCGGCCGACACGCGCTCCCTATACGCGGTTTCACTGTCGTGGAGGAGCCGGGGAATTAAAAGAGCGTCCCCGTGTTCCCGCAGTTTTTTAGAATCGGCAAGATAGGGGAAGTGGGCATTGAAAGCCGTAAGGGCGTCTTTTCTTACCAGTTCGGCAATATCCCTGATGGCGAGGAACAAAGCCCTGCGGTTTTTTTTGAGAATACCGGGCGGGTTTATGGTCTTTTCAATCAGGTCATTTATTTCGTTCATTGCCCAACCTTGACAACATCAATGACCGCGGTGATGACGGCGGCTTCCCCGGCCTGCACGTCCCGGCTTGGGGATATAATTTCGACCGTGGCCAATCCGAGCGGTTCGTATAACGCGTATAAATCTTTAAGGGCAAATCTGCCGCCGATGCCTAAATCATGCACATAGGCTTCCGCGATAAGGGCGATGTCCGCCTCGTCAGCTTCCCCGGCAAACTCCAGCGCGACAGTTATAGTGGTAACGTCCGGGGCTTTGACCTGCACGTCAAAGCCCATGAGTTCATGGCCGTAAAGGGCCGCTTCAACATTGGCAAGGAGTTCCGGCGTTGGAAGCCCGGCAACGGAAGCTATAATAACATCCGTGCTTCCGGGCCCCCTCGGCGTTCTTATTATTTTTGCCGCCCGTACTCCAGCCACGGCCTCGGCATAGAACTTATACGTTTCTTTGGTGTCCCCCAGGGTCTGGCTTCTCCACCGGTTTTTAATGCGTTCCCGGTAGCCGTCGTCTTCTTCCGTATTTTCTCCCAACACGGACTGCCAGTTTTCGGAAACGGTTACGGAGTCCAATCCGGCGACAACGCGGGTGATAAGAAGCGGCATCCCGCTTCCGATATTGTAGTCGCTGCCGGAGAATTCGGCCTCCACGGGAATCGTAAAATCGCTGCCGGCGGTGAAAGCGGTTTTTGCCGTTACCTTGTAACGCAGTTCCGTTCCCGCCACCACAATCCAGCTTCCGGCGGGAACATTGCCCTCGCCGTAGGAATGCCCGGTGAAATTCCCGGCAGCCTTATTGTCGCTTTTCCGTACCACGCCGAGGGCAAGGCCCCAGAAGGAAAGGAACACGCCTGTGGCGCCGTCAATCGTGGCGTTTGAGTAAATAGGATTTATCGCGGTCTTGTAAATGAAAAAAACCACAGCCGCTATTACTTCTAAAAAGCCGCGCAGAACGCCGGTGCTTTTGAAGTTCGTTAATCCGGTTTTTTCTTTGGCGATAGACACGATATCGTCCCGTATGACGCGGTCGCTTTTGTCAATCCACGATTCCCGCATTATGCTCCGGCCTCCTTGTTCAA
>JAISNI010000090.1 GCA_031276295.1 Treponema sp. | reverse complement strand
CGGTGTTCTTTGGCGCTGATACTCGTCCGTTTCCCCGGATATATCGCCTGTAACCCCGCCCGCCTCATGATCCGCCGCACCTGTTTCTCCGTTACCTCTACCCCCATCCTCTCCAGTTCCCGAAAAACTTTCCGGTAGCCGTAAAACGGGATTTCCTCCAATAGGGCGCATATCTTTCTCAGCACTTCAAGCTCTTGTTCATTCTCCTTTTCTTCAGGCTGATAATAATAGGCCGAGCGGCTGATACCCAGCAGGTTGCATTGTTCTGCTATGGTCAGTTCCCGGTTTTCCGGCTCTACCGCATCGGCTCGCTCCCGGATAGTTGCCGGTACTTTTTTTTAAGAAATCGGCGGAAACGATGTTTCCGATTCAACCTGGAGTTTTCCGACCTGGAGGTAGAGTTCGTCCTTTATACGCTCGGCTTCGGCTTCCGCCGAAGTTTCCTTCCCTGACTTTTCAAAGATCGATACGGCGTTTTCCAGGAGCAGTGCTTTCCACTGCCTGACCATGTTCGGATGAACGGCGTAGGCGATTGCGATTTCCTGGAGAGTTTTCTCTCCGCGTAGGGCTTCCAGGGCAATTTTTGCCTTAAAGGCCTTGTCGTAAGTCTTTCTCATAGGTGGTCCTTCCTTTGCCCCGTAAACCCCTTTGGCACGTATCTTGCTATTGTGCCCGGTGGCGGGCACGCAAGGGGCGCGCCAACCCTCCGGGCCGGGGCATTTTCCATTCCCATACCGGGGCCTTCCTTGGCTCTATCCGTCGCATAGTACCGTTGTTCCCTTTAGCGGCAGGGCTAACGGCTGGGTGATTTTTCCCCGGACGGGGAAGGGCCGGGGGGATCGGAGGTGGCCCCCGGCGGCCCTCCCCTTTCACCGGGGGGTGCAGCGTACAATGTCCCGGCCGCTATCACGGCCTCCGTGCGCTTTACCCTGTACGACGTGCTGACGGGAGGGGCCGTCAGTTCCGTCGAAGCCGACACGTGGGGCTTTGTTTTTTCCCCCGCCGGTTTACAGCGGCAAACCGTCATTGCCGAAAGCCGCCGCGCCCTCCAGTTCCTGTACGACCCCAAAAACAAGCCGGGTCTGACGGGGATTATGGCGGATGCGCTGGGGGAGTGAGCCTCCGCGGATATATCACCCGTCGTATCTCTCAGGGCAGTAGCATCTACTTTCCAACATCGGGAAATCACCGAGAAATTCAAAAATTTTACCAGGAACCACACCAACAACACGAACTTATTGTTCAATATTTACGATTTTCCCTTATGTTCGTGATGGTGGAGGTTCGCGGATAATTTTTCTTCAAAAAAATGGCGATTTTTAGGATATATCAAAGTCAAAAAAGTAAATGCTGTTGCCCTGCCGCCTCTCCCGGATGCTTTTCGGCGCCGATCCGTTGTCCCTCCCCCCCCCCCCCCAGCTTTTTCCGGGATTTCCCGCGACCTTGTACCGCTCTCCGCGGCAACCGCCTTTGCGGGGATCGGCTACTTGAACTGGGGCAGGTAATCCTTGTTGGCGGCAAACATCTCCTCCGTCATGTCGGCAATTTCCTGCATGGAACAAACCGCGGCGGAGAGAGGATCGTGCAGTATGGCGTGGAATATCTTCCGTTTGTCTCCGCTCAGATGCCCCTCCACGGCAAGTTCCTCGATTTGGGCGTTGGCGCCTACCAAGACGGCCAGATGAGCGGGCAGCTTCCCAACATGCACCGCGCGCAGGCCGTCTTTTCCGGCAAAAACCGGCACTTCGACACAGCAGCCTCCGGGCAGATTATCAATAAGCCCCGTATTGCGGACATTGCCGTTAAATTGGAACACGGTGTTATCTCCAAAACAACCGTTGAAGATAAAGGCGGCGTATTCATGCCCCCGCGTAAGATCCACGGTTTCCTGGGTCAGGTATTCATCGATCTCGTCCTTCCAGATATCCTCCCGCTTGAGGTATTCGTTAAGGATGTACGCATATTCACCGGGATTCCAGCCGGTGCCATGTATACAATACTTTTCGATAAGATCAGGCCGTTTACGGAACCACCAGTTGTATTCGGAGTTATGCCCCGAAGATTCGGTAACATAGTAATCCAGATGTTTGAACATCTCGTTACGGACTATTTCCTCATTGTAGACCTCGGGCCGTTTTATTGCCTCACGGATACGGGGATAGGCGTCTTCGCCGTTCACCTTGTACTCCAGATAAAAAGCCTGGTGGTTGATCCCCGCGCAAAGGTAGCTCACCTCCTTTTCAAAATCGGCGCCTATCCAGCGCGCCAGCATCTCCGCGGTACCCTGCACGCTATGGCAAAGCCCGGTGATGTTAAGTTTGGTTTCGCTCTGCATGGTCCTACAGAGCATGGCCATAGGGTTGGTGTAATTAAGCACCACCGCCTTGGGCGCATACTTTTCAATATCGCGGCATATCTCCACCATCACCGGCGCAGTCCTTAAAAACCGGAAAATGCCCGAAGGCCCGCGGGTATCCCCCACGTTGGTATCAATGCCGTACTTTTTAGGTATCTCAATGTCGGTACGGAATACCTGCACCCCTCCGGCCAAAATCGTGATAAGCACCCCGTCGGCGCCTTCAAGCGCCTGCGCCCTGTCGGTCGTAGCCATTACCCTGGCCCCGTAATTACCCTGTTTTACGATTTTAGCAACCGCGCGGCTGATATAGTCAAGCCGCTCCGTGTTTATATCCATCAAGGCGATTTCGCAGTCCGAAAAGGCCGGAAATGTGAGAATATCCTTTACCAGCGTCCTGGTAAAACCGAAACTTCCCGCTCCAATAAAAGCGATCTTCTTCATCGTTTGCTCCTGTTGCCTTAGTATATCATGTTTATTATCGGAACAAGGCAAACCGGAGTTGCCGTTTCCGGCGCGGTCTTGACAATTCTATTTTCAACCCCCTTGACCTGTAAGTCTATTTGTGGTATAAAAATCTCTCTTATATTGTTATATTGTAACTAAGGATATATTCATGTATGCACTCATTGATTTTAAAGGTAAGCAATACAAGGCGGAAAAGGGGGCAACACTAAAGGTTGACCGTATAGACGCCGAACCCGGGACGGGCATTGAGATTGATACCGTCCTCCTCCTCGGCGGAGAAAGCGGGACGCCCTTCAACATCGGTTCGCCCTATGTGCAGGGCGCTAGGGTAAGCGCCAAGGTGGAATCGCATGTAAAAGGCGCTAAGATCATCGTCTTTAAGTATAAACCCAAGAAGGATTACCGCCGCAAAACAGGGCACAGACAGCAGTATTCTATCATCACCATTGAGGATATTACCGCGGTCTAAGCATACCATGATCGAAATTGATGTGGTTATGGACGGCGCGGGGGTTCTCAGTTCCTGCACAATCGCGGGCCACGCGGGTGCGGCGCCCAAGGGCGGTGATATAGTATGCGCGGCGGTCTCGGTTCTTGCGGGGACGGCTCACAAGATACTATCCGAAGCGGAAGGTATCAAGGTATGGAGCAAGACGCCGGAACGAGGTCTTTTCGATCTGAAACTTGAATATACCCAGGCGGGCAGGGATTTTCTCTCTGCCGCGGGTCTTTTTTTGATCACAGGGCTTGCATCAATCGCAGGGGAATACCCCGCTTATTGCAGGATGAAGGTGCATCAGCATCATACTATTAATTTAATGGAGTAAAAACTATGGCGCGTAAACGGGGCGGCAGCGGAGCAAAGAACGGACGGGATTCCAACCCCCAATATTTAGGTATAAAGGCATCGGGAGGCTCGTTTGTAAAGGCGGGGACTATTATCGCACGGCAGCGAGGAACCAAAATCCATCCGGGGATCAATGTCGGCTTGGGAGGGGATTATACCCTTTTTGCGAAGGTTGACGGAACCGTTACCTTTAGCCAGCGCCGGGGCCGGAAACTGGCCGGCGTTATCCCGGTAAACTCCTGACCCTGTAAATGCCGCAAGACCTGATTCAATAGCCCGGATAAAGAGGTCGATCAGATGGAATTGAAAGCGGAATTTGTTCCGGCTGGCAGTTTGTGATTATTTTAAAGAAGCAAAATGAACGCAGATTGAGGTTCTATCGGTAATTCTCGCCGCGCTTTAGTTGCAATGTATGGAAAAATTTGCTGACGAAGCGGTAATTGAAATTTCCTCCGGCAAGGGCGGAAACGGCTGCGTAGCCTTCCGGCGGGAAAAATTTGTTCCCAGAGGCGGACCTTCAGGCGGAGACGGCGGTAGGGGCGGGAACGTGATTTTTACCCTGCGGAAGAACCTCCGCACCCTTTCCCACCTGCGCTACCAGCAGATCTTTCGGGCGGAAAACGGCCGCGATGGTGAAGGCAGGGGGCGGTACGGCAGGAACGGCGCCGATACGGTCATTCCCCTGCCGCCGGGTTCGGTCATTAAGGATGCCGAAACCGGTGAATTGATCCGCGATTTCGGTAAGGACCAGGGCGATTTTGTCTACCTTAAAGGCGGGAATGGAGGCTGGGGTAATATCCACTTTAAGTCATCGGTGAATCAGGCCCCGCAGAAAGCCCTGCCGGGTAAACCTGGGGACAAGCGCCGTATCAGGGTTGAGCTTCAAATAATGGCGGATATAGGACTGGTAGGCTTTCCCAATGCGGGCAAATCCAGCCTTCTGGACCGTTATACAAACGCCAGGCCGAAAATTGCCTCCTATCCCTTTACCACAAAGATACCCAATCTGGGAATACTTCACTTTGAGGATGATGATATCATTCTTGCCGACATTCCGGGGCTTATAGAAGGCGCTTCCGGCGGCGCGGGGCTGGGAATACGCTTCCTCAGGCATATTTCCCGTACCCAGGCACTGGTTTTCCTCATCGACCTTTCCGGGGAGAATTACCTTGAAGCCTTTACCGTCCTCTATCGGGAACTTGAGGCTTTTTCTCCTGAACTGGTACAAAAGAAACGGCTTATTGCAGGTTCCAAGCTGGATCTGGAAGGGACGGCAGACCGCCTTGAAGAACTGAAGAGAAATTTCCCCGATGAAGAGATACTGGGGGTTTCGGTTTTTTCAGGCCAGGGCATACAGGAACTGGCCCGGCGCATAGCGAGGCTGGCAAGGGAAAGCGGAAGCGGTAAGGCGGAAGGGCAAGCCGAAAAGGACGGTTCTGATGATAATGCCCGGAGAGAAAGTTCTCAAGGGGATGTATATGCAGCATTTGATCTGGAGGAATCTGAGAATCCGTGAAACTGGCAATTCTTGGAGGAAGTTTTAACCCCGTACATAACGGCCACCTCCACCTTGCGGAGATGGTTCATACCGTGTTCTCTTACGACCGTATCCTTCTGATTCCCGCATACCGTTCTCCCTTCAAATTAGGCGCCGAAAGCCCTTCCCCTAGGGACAGGATCGATATGCTCTTGGCCTCTGCGTCCGGAATACCCTGGCTGGGAATAGATGACTGTGAAATCCGCCGTGAAGGGGTTTCTTTTACGATAGATACCATAGACTATATCTATGAACGCTACCGCCCCGATACAAAACTCGGCCTTATTCTGGGGGATGATCTTGCGGTAAATTTTACCCAATGGCGGCGGGCATCTGAAATTGCGGAAAAGACGGACATCATCGTTGCCCGCCGTATAATGCCTGAGAAAAACGATTTTCCCTACCCTTACCTGGACCTTAACAATGAACTGCTGGGCATCTCCTCCAACATGATACGGGAACTCATTCAGAGCCGCTCCGCGTGGCGTTTTCTGGTTCCTGCGGGCGTCCGCCGCATCATCGAAGGCAGGCGCCTTTACGGCTGCAAAGAAGACGCCCCTGAAGGGTGCGATTCCCCGGTTGGGGAAGGCGCAGCCCGTTGCGGTACAGAGGCCGCCGAACCGTCCGCGGGGTCCCCTTCATGGGAAACCATTGCCCGCATAGAAGATGAAGCGCGCATGAGCCTCAGCCAGGCGCGGTTCCTCCATTCCCGGAATACCGCCCTGCTCTGCTGGGACCTTTGCGGCCGGTACGGGCTTGACCGGCGGGCAGGGTACCTCGCGGGCATTGCCCATGATATATGCAAATCCTGTTCCGAGGATGAACTTGTTACCCTGGCTCTGGCCGACGGTCAGAGGATGAGTAAGCTGGAAAAGAAGAAGCCTTCCCTGCTGCACGGCAGGGCTGCCGCGGTATTGCTTCAACAACGCTTCGGCATATATAATACCGACATCCTTGAGGCGGTGCGCCTGCATACCATAGGCAGCGTTGATATGGGGGATATCGGAAAGGTTGTGTATATAGCCGACAAGATAGAAGTATCGCGGCGCAATGTGGATCCTGCGTTGCGAGACCTCTGTTCCGGCGCCGGTCTTGAGGAACTTTTAGCCGCGGTGCTGGATAGCACGGTAGCCTATCTGCGTTCCCAGGCTGCCGATATTTCCTATGGTACCCGGCGACTGCTTGCGGCAATGCAAAAGAAAAAAAATCATCACAGCCCATAAAGTACGGCCGGCTGACAGGAGTTTATCGGATTAAGGAAAAACCGGTGAAGAGCAAATTTGACGCAAGCGCGATACTCTTGGGAGCAATTATATTCCTTCTGGGCATAGGTATTGTGTTTGTTGCGTGGATACTCCGTATAGATCCGATAGCGGAATCGCTTTCCGGGGACAAGGTGATCAATACCCTTTTTGTCATTGAAGACCAGGGAAAGCCGCTCAGTTCCTATGTACTGATGTACTACCCCGTTACCAAACGGGCGGCAATATTTGACATCCCCGGAGAAGTCGGGCTTATCCTCCAAAGGATAAACCGGGTAGACCGTATCGATACGGTCTACGATCCGCAGAGAATTTCAATTTTTGAAAATGAAATAGAAAACCTCCTGGGTATCGATACTATCAATTTTTCCCTGATCATTGAACTAAACAACCTGGGAAGGATGGTGGATTTAATTGAAGGGGTGGAATTGTTTATTCCAAGCCCGGTACGCATTGTAAACGAGGAAGAACTTATCCTCTTTCCATCGGGCATGACCCGTCTGGACGGCGATAAGGCAAAGCTCTATGTAAGTTACGAACTGTCCGAAGAGGACCGCGAACTGGCGGTATTCCGCCGGCAGCGTTTCTTTCTGGGCCTCCTGAAGCGGTGGGGGGAGCAGAATGAATACCTCAAGCACCCCATAATAGCACCTCTGTTCCAGACCATGATCCGGACAGGCATGAGCCAGCGCGCCCGAAGCCGCCTCTTTGATGAATTTTCCAGGATGGACAGGGACAGGATCAATATCCAGTCGGTAGGAGGGAATGTCCGCACGGTTTCAGGGAAGACCCTTATCTTCCCCCTGTATAACGGCAACCTGATCAAGGACTTTGTACGCCAGGCCCTCAGTTCCCTGGTACGCCAATCGGAAGGCTCCATGACCGACAGGGTATATACGGTAGAAGTGCTCAACGGGACCCCCACTAACGGGCTTGCGGGCAGGACCGCGGAATTGCTACGGGGCTTCGGCTACGATGTTATCTCAATCGGCAATGCCGACAACAACCAATATGAAAAAACGGTTATTATTGACCGATCTGGCTTTGAAAATGCGGCTCGAGCGTTGGGGGCTATTATACAGTGCAATAATATACGTTTTGAAGCTCTAAGTTCAGACAGTATGGAACTAGACATGAATCTACAGAATTATGAATACCGATCGGATTTTACACTTATCATCGGAAAGGATTTCAGGGGACGATATGTTACAGGTGAATAAAGCGAAAGCGCATACAACGGAGCAAACCGCGGTAGATATAGGCAAGCTCCTCTCCGAACACAAAGGCGGCGATGTCCTTGTAATGGACATGAGAAAGATCAACTTTTGGACCGATTTTTTCGTGATCGGCACGGTGTCCAGCAGCACACACCTCTACGGCCTGGAACGGCATATCAGAGACTTTACCCGCGAGAGAGGCATAGAGACGCTCAGGCGCTCCCCCAAGCCCCGCGAGGGAGAAGAGTGGAGTTTAATTGACCTGGGGGCCATTGTTGTTCATCTGATGACATCCAAAGCGCGTTCCTTTTACGAATTGGAACGGCTCTGGGCTGCGGCTTCCATCATCTATCAGGACGCCGACAAACCGCCCGTTTAAGGCGCCGAAGCGGGGATAGCCCCCTCTACTAAGCCACAGAGCCCTATAGACAGAAGTCTGCCCCGGAGTTTGCAGGACTTTGCCCTCATGCCCTATCCCTAATAATGAGGATAAATGTACAAACTCCCAAAGGAACCCCGATAATCGAAATTTTTGCCTGAAGGCATGTCAAAGGCACACCGGGCAAAAAAATTCACCTTATGAGGCTTCCTTTGGATAGACTACTCAAACTTATTCGCTAAAATCGTCGTAGTCTACATCATCATCGTAGTCGTACTCCTCTTCGTCCTCATCATCATCATCGAATTCATCGTCGTCATCAAAATCATCATCCTCATCATCGAAATCGTCATGGAAGGCATCGTCCATATCGTCGAAATTATCCTCCTCATCAACATCATCCTCCTCTTCATCGTCATCATCAAAGAGAAAGAAGGGCGGAAGCGGCTCTTCCCGATAATCAGCGTATTCATCGCTGTCAAGTAAGGGCATCAAGGCAAGCTCTTCCAGGGCGTTTAAGTCCTCCGGCTTGCCAGTCTCAGCATAACCGTTGGAAATCCGTTCAGTATTCATGGCCTCATACAGAACCATAGCATTCTCCATTTGATTGAAATATCTCTTGAAACATAAGGAGAGTTTAAACATCTGTCAACTGGTTTTGGGCACAAGATTGAAAAATTTTTAAACTCTTTACAAAATTGTTAATATAAATATAATAATTGTCAAGTTATGACAGAGGGTCGGGGTAAATTTTTTTCCGAGGTTGGATATGTAATTGACGCGCCCTGCAAGATCAACCTGCACCTGCGTATCCTGGGGAAGAGGCCCGATGGCTTTCACGATATTGAGAGCATCTTCATGGCTCTTAACTTTGGCGACACCCTATTCTTTGAGCTTGGCGGGGAGGATGGTACCTGCTCTATTAAGCTTGACCGGGAATCCATACCGGTGCATATAGAGCCTGGGAAGAACCTTATTTTTAAGGCAGTCGCCCTGTTCCGCTCCGCCGCCGCCTTTATGCCCGGCGTACAGGTAAGGCTGCTCAAACGCATCCCCTTGGGGGGCGGACTTGGAGGCGGATCCTCAGATGCGGCTTCTACCCTTCTTGCCATGCAGAGGCTTTCTGGTGTAGAATTATCAGAGTTTATGTTAGGCAGGATAGCCGCCGATCTTGGCAGCGACGTGCCCTTCTTTCTTAAGGGGGGGGCGGCCATTGTGAGGGGCCGGGGCGATGTATTGAAGCCGGTCCCTCAGCCCCGCCCGTTGTGGTTTGTACTGGTATGCCCGGGTTTTTCAAGCGGTACGGCGGACGCATTCCGGCTGCTGGACAAGTGGCGGCCTACCGAACCTGCCAAAAACAGTGTTTTGGGTGATGAAGAGCTTGTTAAGGCTCTGAAAAAAGAACCGGAACAGTGGCCTTTTGTGAATGATTTTTTGCCTGTTTTTTTAAAGGTAGGGCATCCTGAGAGGGCCGGGGCTTATCGGAATATGCTGGAGGATTTGAGGAAAACAGGATCTGTCTTTTGTGGCCTGTCGGGATCCGGGTCCGTCTGTTTCGGCGTCTTTACTGGTAAAGAAACGGCGGAAATGGCGGTCGAAATTCTTAAAAAAAAGTGGAATTTCGTTCATTTATCTTTTTTTCTTGCGTGTTAGGAGATCGGGTAGTAGAATATAATCAGTAATTCTGGACCGATTAAAGGAGACACGCTATGGAGATTACCGATATTAGGGTCCGCAAAGTGGCCGGCGAAGGGAAGCTAAAAGCGTATGTAACGGTTACATTTGATGACTGTTTTGTTGTTCATAATGTAAAGATCATTGAGGGAAAAAGCGGTATGTTTATAGCCATGCCAAGCCGGAAAACCCGGGCCGGTGAGTACAAGGATGTCGCCCATCCTATACACCCCGATTTCCGGGCCGAACTACAGAGGAAGATTCTGGAGAAATACGATTTCGGCAGTGTTGTGGACGATCCTTCAGTTGAGATTTAAGTAAGATGTCCTTACGGCGCAGCATGGTTAAAAAGAGAATTGTAATTCAGGCCCTATAAAAGTAGTTTTTTAGGGCCTCTAATAGAATTTTGGGACGTAGGCAAGTGGTAAGCCACCGGGTTTTGGCTCCGGCATGCACAGGTTCGAACCCTGTCGTCCCAGTTATACAGACAGAAATGAGGAATCGCAGATATTCTGAGGTTTCCGCTGTGCAGACGAGCTATAGGTTCGTATTTTATCCATAAAAATTATTGATTTTATGGACAGAGACTAAGAGCAGAGGTGTTTATATGCGTCAGATTGTTTTGGCAGCTAAGAACCGGCAGAATAAAGGATCCGGCGAAGCCCGCAGGCTGCGCCGGAGAGGCCGCATCCCTGGGGTGCTGTACGGGCGTTCAGGAGAGGCTGTCTCTCTGGATTTGGATGCGCTGGAATTCAAAAACGGGATAAAAAATATCTCCGAAAGTACCCTGGTCAAGATTGATCTTGAGGGGAAATCCTATGAGGCATTTGTCAAGGATACCCAGCGGAACATCATGGACGGGACTATTATCCATGTTGATTTTTACGAGGTTGAAAGCGGCGTTGCGGTGCGCGCCAAGGTTTCTATTCACCTTCAGGGTAATTCTGTCGGGGTTCGTGAAGGCGGCGTTCTTGAAGTACCTCTGCATGAAATTGAGATTGAATGCTTTCCCAAGGATCTGCCGGAACGGATCAATGTCGATATTTCCGATCTTAAAGCCAATCAGTCTATCCATGTACGGGATTTAAACCTGGGCGAAGCTATCAGGGTAATTTCCGGCCTGGATCAGGTTATAGCCCTGGTCAAGTTTGCCAAGGAAGAAACCGCCGCCGCAACGGAAGAAGCTGCGGCAGGCCCCGCTGAAGTTGAGGCTAAAACCTAAGCATGAACCACTCCGCTCAATAACGCACGTAGCGCTTAAACGCATCTGCCAAGCGGGTTGACGGAGTACAGGTGTCGGACGAGCAAGCGCACGGATTCCGGTTTGCCGTCCGATGTCAACAGGTTAAGCAAATAGCCTATTAACCGCGGAAAACACCCGTCCTGTGGCAGTAAACGGGAGGCCCCACGAGCCTCCACGTTGAATTGTATGCTTTCGTCCATGCCGTCCCTGGTTCAATTCATGTCATTCATAGCGCCCTCCAACATCACCCTCCGGCGGGCAAGACTATGGTGGGTTCAACATTACAATCTGCTGTTCATTTCCTGATATATCCGGCGATAATCTTGTAAACACCCGGTTTTTTGTGTACTATTTTCTGAAAGGGTTGTAAATTGGATTACGAATGTTTTAAAAACCTATAGGTTGAGGTTCTTTTAGTGAATGGCAGAACCAAAATAACCTATTGACACTATAGGTTTTCTATGTTATAAGGAGAAATTATGAAGACAGTATTGAATGTTGAAGGTATGTCCTGTGAACATTGCGTTAAGCATATTACCGAGGCTCTGGAAGGGATAGCCGGTGTTAAGTCCGCCACGGTGAATCTTAAACACAAAAAGGCCGAGGTGAATCATGGCGGAGAAGTAACGCTTGATGCCATGAAGGCTGCCGTGAGCGAGGCAGGCTACGAAGTAGTAGGTAATAGCTCCGAGTAAAACCGCTGTTTAGGGAATTACTATAGCCCCAATATCCGTCTTCGCTGTAACTTTTTATAAGGAGATTTATATGCAGCTTAAAAATTTTGCTCTTGTCTTTCTTACGATCTTTGCGGTTTCTCTTCTCCCCGCAAAAGCCATGAGGGATGACGCCGATCAGGGGGAACTCCGCATCTATTCGGTGGTAAACGAGGATGAGACCAAAGCCCTTACGGACCTCTTTACCCAGGAAACAGGTATCAGGGTAAACTATCTGAGGGCGGCGACAGGGGAGATCATCAACAGGGTCATAGCGGAAAAAAACGCTCCCCAGGCCGACGTGCTTCTGGGAGGGGCTGAGAGCCTGCATATATCGGCGGCAAAGGCCGATGCTCTCGAGCCCTACACTTCGGCCTATGCCGCATCCCTGCCGGCCTATACCTATGCAAAAGACGGCGCGTGGACAGGTTTCTGCGTGCTTACCCTCGGCATAGGGGTGAATGAACAGCGGTTCCGGGAAAAATTCCCCGGCAAGGCGTACCCCGCAAGCTGGGACGATTTGGCCGATGCCGCATACAAGGGCGAGCTTATCTTTACCGATCCGGTAAAATCTTCCACCGGCTACCTCTTCCTCCAGAGCCAGCTTCAGGGCAGGGGTAAAGAGCAGGGCTGGGAGTACTTCAGAAAGATTACGCCCCTTGCGGCTCAGCTTCCGGCTTCGGGCGGTGCCCCGCCCCAGCTTATAGGCCGCGGGGAGTATGCTGTCTGCGTTGCCTATGTTCATGCCCTGGAACTCTACTCTGCCCAGGGTTTTCCGGTAAAGATCATCATTCCGGCAAAAACCGTTGGGGAGGTAGACGCGGTTTCGGTAATAAAGGGCGGGGCAAACAGGACAAATGCCCGACGGTTTGTAGATTTTATGCTTTCAAAGTCGGCGCAGGAACTTTTTTCTTCACTCTCTCATACTATTCCGGTTAATCCCGATGCAAAAGCGTCTGAAGGTGCGGTATCCGCCGGAACAATAGATCTTCTCAGCTACAATTCCGAACTGGCCGGAGCGGAACGGGATGCCGTTCTTCAGCAATGGGAACAAGAGATACGGTAATTCCCTTGCCGTGCCTTTTGGCAGGAAAAGAATCCCCCGCGGTGCGGATGCTCTGGGGGGCCTGTATTCTTTTTCTGCTTCTCTTTATTGTGTATCCCCTGGCGCGTGTTTTTGCTGAAGCGGACGGGGAGAGTTGGCGGCGTGTGCTCTCCTCTTCCCGCTGGATTGAGGCGGGGGGCCATACCCTGCTCCTCATCCTCCTCTCAAGCTCTCTATCCGTACTGACAGGTTTTATCTATGCTTACGGCGTGATACGGGGCGGCTTGCCCTGTACGCGCCTCTTTTCTTTTATACCGGTGCTGCATCTGGTAACGCCGCCCTTTGTCGGCGGGCTTTCCTTTATGCTGCTTTTTGGGCGGCAGGGCTTCTTTACAAAGACCCTGTTCGGCCTTGATATCTCGCTTTACGGGCTTCCCGGCCTGCTTATCGCCCAGACCCTCTGCTTTTTTCCCCTGGCTTTTCTTATATTTAAGGAAACTTTTGAGGGTATAAACCCTTCCCTTGAATTTGCCGCCTGTAATGCCGGAGCGGGCCGGCTTGCCGTTTTCAGAACCGTAACCCTGCCCCTCTCTCTGCCGGGTATCGTCCAAGCGGCGCTTTTTATCGCCATTTCCGTAATGAGCGATTTCGGCAACCCGATGCTGATTGGGGGACGTTTCAGCGTGCTGGCGGTGGAGCTTTACGCCCAGCTTACCGGCTGGGCCGAAAGAGGCGCCAGCGCGGCGTTGGGGATCATCCTGCTCTGCCCTGCCCTTACGCTTTTCCTTGTCCAGCGCTTGCTGCTTCGGAAAAAAGGCGCGCATACCGCAACTATAAGCGGGCGGGCTTCGTCTATGCCTCCCCCGCTCCCCAGCCTGCCGGTACGCGTCTTCCTCTTCCTTTTTTGCGCCTTCATTTCGTTTATTGTTCTTGCCCAGTTTCTTGCCGTGGCGGGCGGAGCCTTTTCCCGGATCTGGGGTATAGACGCACGCTTTACCCTGGACCATTTCTTCGCTTCCTTCTCGTACCGCACGGAGCTATTCAATACCCTGAGCTTGGCTTTCTTCGCCGCAGCCGGTACCGCGCTTATCTCTGCCGTGAGCGCCTTCCTTGTCCTGCGGACGGAACTGCCCTTCCGCGGTATTGCCGATTCGCTGGTAACGCTTCCTGCCGCTATACCCGGTTCCCTGGTCGGCCTTGCCTATGTGCTTGCTTTTAACCAGGGGATGCTTCATTTAACCGGTACACGGCTTGTTATTATCCTTGTTATGGTAATCTCGTACCTGCCCGCGGGTTTCCGCATCATCTCCTCGTCCCTCCTCCGTATACGGACCAGCCTTGACGATAGCGCGCGTTCCCTGGGGGCATCGCGCCTGCGCCTCTTTGCCGACATACTCTGTCCAATCATCTCGAAGGGTATCGCATCCGCATTTGTGTTTACCTTTGTCCAGGCAAGCGGCACCCTGAGCGCGGTCATCTTTCTTGCCTCCTTTAAGACCAAGCTCACTTCAATCGTCATACTCAACCTGGCAGGCCAGGGCGATTGGGGACGAGCGGCGGCGCTGGCCTTCATTCTTACCGCCGTAACCTTCTTTGTATTGGGGCTGCTCCGCCTCATTGTGGGCAGGCAGTTTTTCTTTACAGAATTATCCTGACCATGCTTTTCGGGAAGTACGTGGTACAGGGCCTGAGCCGTCAAAGGCCAAGACAAATTTTGAAATCGTAAATAATCTGCTCTCTATTGTTTATTATATAAGAAAATGATATACTAAGACTGTAATGAACACGTTTAAACCCCTCAAACAGCTATTTTGTTCAATTATCCTGCCTATTATAGCTTTTGTAGTAACTTCATGCCCCGGCAGCCTTGATCCTCCCCAAAAAATCGCAATTAGCGCCGAGCCCGGCATACATCTTAATATCGGCGCTTATGTATTCGATCCGAATGAAGAGATAAAAGGCGAAGACATCCTGGATTCCGCTGACATGAAGGCCTACGGTTATAAGTATTCAGATGACGCTTCCAAGACCTTTTTGCTTCACTACGATATGCCGGCCATAGAAAAAGAAACCGAAATTGAGGATTTCAACTTCGCTGATATGGGGAAGATGAGTTCAAGTCCGATTACTATTAATATTCCCGATGTTTCTCCTTCGTCGTCGGTTTATTTAGTAATTCCCATGTTTTCAATCCCGCCCGGTGTGGAGGAAGTAACAATTCCTGTCCAAAATGTTTCCTTTCTCCTCAATTTGAACGGAGCCTTTGAAAGCGCGCAAATCGGAAACGGAAAACTTATTTTCGGCGATGATGACAATTTTGATTTTAGCGGGGCAAGCCTTACCTTGAATGGTTCGGTACCCAACCCGCCCTTTAGGGTTACCGAGGGCAAGAAAACCTTTTCATTAAACAATGCTTTTATATCTAAGAATAGTTCGGCTGCCGTTACGGGAAGCATAAAAATTAAGACCGCTATACTATCATTGATAGAGAAGAACGGCAACTGGGAAATTCCTATAACTGTAACTATAAACGGCCTTAAGAGTATAAGGGTTAATACTGCGGAAAATAGACGCGGCGAGTCGACTCCAGATGCAGCAGATATGAAGGATATTAAAGCATGGGGGGTTGAATCCATAACCTTTAAAGAGATCGGCATTAAGTGTAAGGTAGAGGTGGAACAAAATTCGAAGCCGCTTATTCTGGACGGCCTTACGGTTAAAATCGAAGGAACGGCCGGAAGCGGAAACACTATTCCGGTTATCGACGGGGACAAGATCACCCAGAGGATCAATACCGCTAACGGGGAACATTTTTTCACCGGAGCATATAAAACCCTCAGTTCTAATGATATGGACCAGTTGCAATTCAAATTTAATGTAAATCCCGCGGAGGATGATATTATTACCCTTACCGCCGTAGCCCCCAATTTTATACAAGCTAACGATACTGTAACCATAAGGACCAAGTTTGACCCCGTTCTCGATTGGGAACGTGCAACGGTGGATATAACTACAGCACAAGATTCCAAGAGGTTGGATGCAAAGGATCTTAAAGGTCTTATCGGAATTTTCCCTGGGAGTAGTTCTGTTCTGGATATAAAAGACATGCTGTCCGCTGTTGACGAACTATTTGAAGACGGTAAAATTGAACTGTTGGATGCCGATCTCTATATGTATGTGGACGGCGACCCCAGTTTTATCGAATCTGTCACGATGAAGCTGTGGGCTGAGTATACCAATGCCTCTCCTCAAGAAGATTATATTATGGGAGATACCTCAAAGTGGGGAGAATTTAAGTATAGGGGGCAGTTGCCCGCTTTCTTTAAGAATCCCGCCGGTCGTACCGAATATGAAGGCGGGGATATTTCGTTGTCCGCACATTATACCGATCCTAACAAAAGGGTGAAAGATATCTTCAATGACCGGCCTCGAGACCTTACATTACACTACGAGGCAAAAGTTGCCGACTATGTTACCATATCCAAGGGCCAGACCTATATCGCCGTGTCTATCAAGCCGGATATTCTTATAAGGCTGCCTCTGGATTTAAAGTTAATACCGGATAATCAGAATCAGAGCGTAAACTTTACAAGGCTGTCCCTGGACAGAGTTTTTGGCGATGTTCCCAATGAAGACCTGTTCGGCAGAACCGATAATTCCCGGATAGACGAATGGATCAAAAACACCAAGGATATGTCTTGTTCCTATAAATTGGACAATAAGATGGGGCTGGAAGACGCCCGGATAGTTATTATAAATACGGTTCATCCGGATGCGGATATTAGAACAATTACGATTTTGGATGTGAATGTACCGGATAACTCCATACCGATTAGCAATACTTTCCTGGGGGATGCGTTTATACCCGCTGTTGAACTTCATCTTCCTCTTGAAGATAACCTGGATGAGAATGGGAAGAAGTACAGTGAGTTGGATATTAAGCAAGGTTCACTCAAACTTATGGATATAGATATCCGTGCCAAAGTCGAACTTAAAGATTATGAAGTAACTGACTTTTAAGGATTGCAGATGAAGAAACTGCTTGCAGTTATAATGCTTTTGAGTTGCGCGGTTTCTCTTTGGTCCCAGGAAATCGCAGAGCCCAAGAAACAACCCAAGAAAAGAAACCCTGACCGGCCGCTTAGGTACGTCGAGTTTGGTCTGGATATGGACGCGGGGCTTGCAAACAACGTGTTCGGCTTTGGGGATATTTTTAATGCAGAAAGAACCTTAACGGTGGATTTTAAAAAGTTGGCCTCTTCTATTAATGATATAAATGCCGATATTGCCGGAAAGATAGATGTGTTTTTCAATGTGAACTTTGGCGAGGAATTCGGCATTGGTTTTCACGGCGGGGTAGATGTGCTGATATACGGCGATATATCGGAGGAAATACTGGAATTTCTTGCCGATGGGAATAAAGGCAATATCGAGGGGGCTCTTGCCGCCGGCGGGAGCATCTTTTGGGATAACGGAATCAATATGTATACTAAATTTGAAAAGCTGAAAGTCCGTCTGTCCCCTTCTCTGTTTGTTCCGCTGGTATATATGCCAAAACCTACGGCAAAGATCAGTATACATACCGAGAATCCCCTGTCCGTAAACCTGGAACTGGATGCCCGTATCTATACCCCCCTGTCTATCGTTGCAGAAAATTTAATGGAACTTTCAGGCAACGACACAACAGCATCAAGACAAGTAAATTCTAATGAGCTTAGTGATGCCTATGGTTTTGATATGTCGGTCGATGCGGAGTACGAGCTTTTTCCCTTCCTTGATGTGGGCGGAAGTATTAGCCATATTCCCCTGTACCCTGCCCGGCTCAGTCATAGTATAAAGACCACCTATAGCTATTCCTCCGGGGACTTCAACGATATTCTGGATGATCTCATTAAGAATGATTTTGAGCTTCCCGATTCCGGTGAGGTAAAAATGGAGCGTAAAGACAACGAATCTTTCAAGGTATACCGCCCTCTCAGGTTTAATATTTTTGCGGACTATAAGCCTCAGTCTATTCAAAGTAATCTTTTAGGTCTTACGGTCAGGCCGAATTTGGGGCTTTCCTTTCTTACCGTTTATGATACCGTATGCTTTAATGCCGGACTTGAAGCCCAACTCCGGTTTATGCGTCTGCTCTATCTGAAATTAGGGATGGCGTACCATGAGCGTATTTGGAGGAATTATCTTAACTTTGCATTGAATCTAAGGGTAATAGAACTTGATTTAGGAGTGGGCATTCAGTCGCAGAATTTCCTCAAGAGTTTTCAGTTGAACGGTTTGAATGCCGTTGCGGGCTTCCGTATGGGCTTCTGAGGGGCAACTTTGCAAAGAGCTATAGATTTTTCTTGGAAGATATGTAATTATTTTATGGAAAGGGGAACGGCCTTGCCGCTGTCCGGTCAAATGGATACTAAAAATTAACAGTGAGGATTGTAATGGCGGATTCTGGTGTTCAGAGTGTGTATGACCAATCGTTGATTCAGAAGGCGGAATTGTTTTCTGCACTCCTGCCGTCGGAAAGAGATTTCATTCATTCGCGGTCAAGTATACTGCAATTACGCAAGGGGGAAAGGCTCTTTTCCCCCGGTGAACACGCCGAGCATTTTTATATGCTTATAGAAGGTTCCATACACGTTGTACGGCCGATCAGCGGCGGCGGGGAGGATGAGATGGCCCGCTTTACCGTTGGCGATTCAATCGGCGACTTCGATTTTGCCCGCGGGGGGGAATACGACGCCTATGCGGAGGCTGTTACAGATTGTATATTGGTCATGTTTCCCGGATTGGGGCTTACAATGGATATGTTTGCCCTGGAAGAACCCTATACTATAAGCCGTATTCTCCTCAATTCCATTGTAATGATGACAAGCCGTATCAAGGCAACCCATCAGATCATCATAGAGAACCTGTCCTGGGTACAGGAGCTTCACCGCCGTGCTTATGAAGACCCCGGTACCGGCCTGTGGAAACAGTCCTTCCTCACCGACGAGATCAACCGTATCCTGGAGAATCCGACGGCTCTTATCATGTTAAAACCGGATCGTTTCAAGACGTTGGTGGATTCCCGCGGGCACAATGTTGGGGATGAAGCCATGATCCGGATTGCCCTGGTCCTGAAAAGCGCGATACGGCGGATAGGCAGGGGTTGGCCCCTCCGCTTTAAGAGCAATGAAGTCGGTATTCTTGTCAATAAATGCGATTCTTCACTTGCGGAAACGAGCGCTAGGGAACTCTTTAAGGCTATTGCCGCTATGGAGCCTGTTCCTGCCCAGGGGGATATGCCGGCATTTTCATTTTCAGCCACTATCTCTTATGCTGTTTGGCCCCATGACAATACCATCTGGGAAGATCTTCTTAACGAAAATTACGCCCTGCTTTTGGATACCTGGCGGGCAGGCGGCAACCAAATTGTTCATTATACAGGCAGGGAGGCATAGAAAATTATGAACGAGAAAAACCCTGGAATAAATATGAATTCCATAGCTCCTATAGATAATCCGGCGTTGTTAAAATCTCCTCTGTTTAGCGAGATGAGCGAGCTTGAATACAATGCCTTTACCGCATTTTTGGAGCGTTCCCATATTAAAAAAGGCGATACGATTTTTAAGGAAGGGGACGAGGGCAAGGAGATGTATATTCTGCTTTCCGGTTCCCTCAACGCCTATGTAAACCAGTCCGATGGTACGCAGCGCCAGCTTTTTGATGTCAAACCGGGAGATTTTTTTGGGGAAATGTCCATTATTGCGAGCGAACCCCGTTCCGCTACCATGACCGCCCGGGAAGAAACCGAAATTATGGTGTTGCAAGGTATAGACTTCTACCGCATAATCTTTGAACACCCCATGATAGGCGTTAAAATGCTCAAAGCAATCTGCCGTGTTCAGAATTCCTGGCTGAATCAATCCTCAAAGCACCTTTCCGATCTGACACGATGGGGGGAAACCGCCCGGCGCCGCGCAATCACTGACGAACTTACCGGTTTATATAACCGCCGCTTTCTGGAAGACTCGATCATAGACAGGTTTGCGCACGGCTCAATCGGCCTGCGGAAAATAGCCCTGCTGATGATGGACCTTGACAAGATACATGCGATCAACGAACAGCACGGCGTACAGGCCGGCGACGATGTATTTAAAACTGTAGCGGAAGCCATCCGCTCCCAAACCCGTTCCGGCGATATTGCGGCGCGGCTTTCCGGGGACGAATTTGCCGTCCTCCTCCCCGATACCGACGCGGAGGATGCCGGACTGATTGCCGAACGTATCCGTGAAACCGTTTTTACCCGGAAGATACCAGTACCAAAGACGCCGGATTCCGCCGAAAAAGTAGAGATCGGCGTGCGTGTCAGCATAGGTATAGCGGTAGCTCCCGATCATGCAAAAGACAGTGAAGAACTGACCGATGCTGCGGATAAAGCGCTGGCCCATGCCAAAGAACTTGGCAGAAACCGGGTGGAAATTGCTCAATGAGGCGGCTCTAAAGC
The DNA here is from genome assembly GCA_031276295.1 of Treponema sp. Taxonomy (GTDB): domain Bacteria; phylum Spirochaetota; class Spirochaetia; order Treponematales; family Breznakiellaceae; genus JAISNI01. Next base: position 12,089 of record JAISNI010000090.1, on the reverse strand, counting down.
GTTTTTTGCCCTTTAGTACGGTACATATTCCTGTAAATACGGCAGTAACTGGTCCCGCCAGGGTCCCGATTTAAGGAGCGTAGCCTTTACCCCCAAGAGTTTTAATTTCTGCATTTGGGTCTCGCCCTGGTTGGAGGTAACAGTGATAATAGGCACTGTGATCGGAGAGGTTATTATTTTTTTGATAAGCTCTTCGCCCCTCATATCCGCAAGGCTTAGGCCGGTAATGACGAGACATACATTACCGGAGTTGATCTGTTCCAAGGCGTTTGCTCCGCTGTCAAAACTTTCAATTGTATATCCCTGTTCAGCAATAAATGTTTTCATCACTTTACGGAAAAAAGCGCTGTTATCAACATGGATAATCGTTTTCATGGTTGCCCCCTGTCAGTTATTATCACTTTGCAAAGCGAACCGGCACTATCCATAAAGCAACCGGTTTTATGGATAGACACTGAGTGCTTAAATAATAAGTTAATACTATGTTTCAATAAATGTGAAGAGGGGTTTAATCCATACGCGTTATTTTTGTTCTCATTTTTATACATTGGCATAATTATAATTTATTGCTATGATAGGACAGGATAACATTAAAAACGAATTTTTAATGAAAAACCAACCAATGAAGAACCCGAAGGCAGGCTCGAAGCAATCTTGCGTGCCGGTATCTTCGTTGGATAGGACATTTATTATACCGGCAGGGTACTCCTAGCAGCCTGTTGCACTTGTGGATTTTTATACAATTTTGCGCTGAAGCACAACAAACTGCTGGATGCACCCTGCCTTCCAATCAAGGGCCGATGTCATGGATAAAATCAAGACCGATCTTTCGCAGGGGAAGGTATTTACCAAACTGGTATTTTTTGCCATTCCATTTTTGGCCTCCAACATCATCCAGTCGTTTTACAACGTGGCGGATATGTTGATAGTGGGGAATTTCAGCGGTACGGTGAGTATGAGCGGCGTCAATATTGGAGGGCAGGTAACATTCATCCTGACCAATACGATAATAGGTCTCTGTATGGGCGCTACCGTGCTGATTGGCCAGTATATAGGAGCGGGGAACCAGATCGGCCTTAAGCGGGTTACCGCGACCATCATCACGCTGCTCCTCGGCGCAGGTATTCTTATTTCGGTTCTGATGCTTATCTTTAAGGAGCCGATACTGCGCCTTATAAGAACGCCCGAAGAATCCTTTGCGGAAAGTAACCGTTATCTAACCGTTACGGTCATCGGCATTGTGTTTATTTTCGGTTACAATGCCCTTGCGGGCATACTCCGGGGTATGGGTAATTCCAGGCAGCCCTTCTACTTTGTCATGGCAGCCTGCGTTACCAATGTGATCCTGGACCTGGTTTTTGTCGCCCTGTTCCACTGGGACGCCTTTGGTGCAGCCGTTGCCACGGTTATTTCCCAGGCCATGAGTATGTTTCTCTGCATTATCTACATGGTAAGAAACGGATTTCAGTTTGATTTTAAGCTCTCATCCTTTAAAATCTATGGCGATCAGCTCAGGCTGATTTTTAAGGTTGGGCTGCCTACCTGCATACAGAATAGCGTTACCAGCATTTCCTTCCTGTTTATCACCACCATTGTGAATATCGTAGGCGGCGTAAGCGCATCCGCGGCGGTCGGGGCGGTCGGCAAGTTCAACAGCTTTGCGTTTATGCCCACCCAGGCCCTCAGCGCATCCGTCTCTGCCATGAGCGCCCAGAATATAGGCGCCGGGCGGCTGGACCGGGCGGTACAGTCCTGCCGTATAGGGACCTTCTTTTCGGCCTGCATTACATACGCGTTTTTTGTTATCGTACAGATATTCCCCGCCGCCATCCTGCGCCTTTTCGGCGACGACCCCCAGATGATCCAGGACGGTATTACCTATCTCCGATCCTTTAGCTTTGATTTTCTGCTTATCCCCTTTATATTCTGCATCAACGGTTTTCTTATCGGCGGCGGTCATACCTTGTTCACCCTTATCAACAGTATGCTTTCCTCAGTGCTGCTCCGCGTGCCCGTTTGCTATTTTTTCGGTGTTACCCTCAACTGGAATCTCCTGGGAGTCGGCATGGGCGCTCCGGTTGCCAGCGCCGGGGTCCTGCTGATGATTATCATCTATCTGATAACCGGTACGTGGAAGCGCAATGCGGTCAATGCCGTACCGGCGTCCGCTGATGAGGGAAGGTAAGGGCATCCTTCCGCGCCTTCCCTGTCTGTGCGCTACCTTATATGAACATTACCAGAACTTTAGCTCTTTTCCCCCAGAAGGGCCTTGAGTTGCTGTATCTCATTTACCAGTCTGGAATTATCCATATTCTGAAAGCGCTTGGGTACCATCTTCTTCGAAGTACATTCCAGAACCGCCACGAGGTTTTGGAGCTGTATCTCGTGCGGATAGGTCGGCGGGTTAAAGTCCATCATAACTTCTTCCATGTCGTCTTTGCTGATGTAGGTATGCTTATCAATGATAGCCTTCTGTTTGGCGCGGATAAGCATAGATTCGATATCCGCTCCCGACATTTCCTTGTCGTATTTACGGAAGAGTTCCGGCACCGAGAATTTATGTACCTGGAGCTTGTTCTTTCGTACCAGGGTTTCAAAAAGGGCAACGCGCTCCGAATCGGTTTCCGGGTAGAACAGTGCAAGGTGTTCCTCTGCGCGGCCCTGGCGTTTTAAGTCTATGGGGATAAGGTCAGGACGGCAGGTGATGAGGAACCAGATGATCTTGCCGCGGTATTCGGTATTACCCATAAAAGTGGCAAGCTGGGCAAAAACACGGTTGCTGGTTCCCGAATCCCCTTCCTGGCTGCGATCCCCCAGAAACGCGTCGGCTTCGTCTACCATCACCGCTACCGGCGCCATAGATTTAAGAATGGTGAGGACTTTTTCCAGGTTTGATTCGGTAACGCCCTGCCATTTAGACCTGAAATTACGGAATTGAACCATAGGGATACCGATTTCTCCGGCAAAGGCGCTGACCATATAGCTTTTTCCGGTTCCTACCGGGCCGGAGATAAGATAACCCATAGGGAGTACATCCAGTTGGCCGTGCCGTATAGCCCTGGCTGCGTTTTTAAACTGTTTTTTTACATACTCATGGCCTGAAACATCATCCAGGGAGTAGGTAGAATCCATAAATTCCAGAAGACCGCCCGCCTCGTTCTCTATCATCTCTTTTTTTTTGAGACGGAGATAATCCATGGTAAGTATCTTGTTTTCCTGGTGCCGTTCCAGCACCAGGCGGTTCAGATTCATAAGGTTAAGGCCGCTTGTTACCGCCGCAATCTGGGGAGTTTTAAGCCCCCGTTCCAGATGCAGCCTCCCTTCTTTCTCCTGAAACTGCAAAAAATTGTTCCGCGTACCCTCGTCGGGGAAAGGCACGCCAACAACGACGGTAGAAGGAGAACCGGAAAGACGGGGGGAAATATCCACAAGGTTTTCAGTGAGCAGAAAGATAGAAATATCGTTTTCGGTAAAGATAGGATTGGTTGCCCAGCGGTTAAGTGTTACAAGACAGTAACGGTCAATATCGGAAAAACGTACTATATCGCCGGCAGGAACTATAGTTTCGGCATAATCAATAATAAAGACCATGCGGCACCTGTTTTTGCCGCTCTGGGGTATCCTCATCATAAAATATCTTTCGATGTAGTAAAAACTCTTTTCAGGATCAGATGATAAGAAATCGGACGGGTCCTCATCGGGGAAGCGCCGCTTCATCCATGCCTCGTATTCCCTGGCCATCTCCTCGTTGCAAAAGGCAACCCCTTCGGACCGGTCATAAAAGGCAATAATGTCTCGGTTGCCGAAAAGCACATCGGAAATATAGTCCTGGATTCGGGTGAAAATATACTCCCCTTCGTATTTTTCATGGGGTAGAAAATCCCGTATGTTTCCATGCAGGATATAGAGATTTGCCGTTTTAGAACCGTATTTGTTTGCTAATTCCTTGGCCCAGTCGGGAAGTATCCTGATAAAATCTTCATTTTCATAAATAAAATGATCCTGCACTACAGCCTCCCCTCTTAATTTAAAAGTATAGCTCAGGGGCGGAGTTTAAGCAATTCCTAGAACATCTTCAAAGGTAAAAACACCCTTCCTGCTGATGCCTTTCCCGGCAAGCCATTCGGCGGCCAGAATAGCGCCGGAGGCCAAGCCTTCGCGGTTACGCGTCGTATGCGTAATTTCGATAGTATCCGCCGCCGAATCGAAGATAAGGCTGTGAACCCCAGGGTAAGCGCCGATACGGAGGCTGGGGAAGTGAAGTTCCTCCGGCTCCGGGGGACGGTTCAGGGTTTCCCAGACCGGCGTCTTCTTTCGCGTCATCTCCGAGAGGACCTTTTCCACAAGGGTTTTGGCTGTCCCCGACGGACTATCGGCCTTCTTGTTGTGGTGCGCCTCAAAACCCGCCGCATCGTATTCAGGGTAGGGATCGATGATTTTTGCCGCACAGGATGCAATCCGGTAGAAAAGGTTTACCCCCAGGGAAAAGTTGGGGGAGTAGAGCAGGCAGGAACCGGCAGCCTGGACAGCGGCCCTTACTTCGTCAAGCGCGCCGTACCAGCCGGTTGTACCTACAACAAGGGGAATATTCCGCCCGGTAAGGGCCTTAATATTTGCTACTGCCGTATCGGGACGGGTAAATTCTATGGCAATATCGGCTGAAGGCGGGCCGGGAAGCTGCGCAATACTTTCGAGGATAGGCGCTCCGCCCTGGGATACGCCCGGCTTTACCAGGGGATCAACTACCCAAACGATCTGGTGGCCCCGGCAGAGGGCCTTTTCTTCGATGATCTTCCCCATCTTGCCGTAACCGATTATAGCTATTTTCATTTTCTTTTATCCCTCTCACTGTTTTTATATGGGTCCTCATGGGGTTCCCCAAAAAAATTCCTGTGCAGGCCCCTGACTACATCATCGGCCTGGGTATCGTTGACGATAAAACTGATGTTTACCTTACTTGCTCCCTGCGAGATCATCTGAACCTGAACGTCCAGATTTTCGCACACGCCGAAAGCCCTCTGAAGTATCTCGCTGGATCGGTTTACATCCCCGATAATGGTAACAATAGCCCTGCCTTTTTTCACTTCTACCGTAGCGATCTGGGAAAGCTCTGCCTCCACCGTATTCAGGTCGTTAGCCGCATCCAGGGTTACGGAGACTGAAACTTCACTGGTCGCAACTACATCCACCGAAATGCCGAATTTGGCAAAAATGGAAAAAACTTTTTCCAGAAAGCCGTACTGCCCCAGCATACGGGTAGACACAATGTCTATCAAGGTAACATTTTTTCGGGTGGTGATAGCCCGTATGGGGCCTTTTTTGGGGACGAAACGCAGAATTCGGGTTCCCGGTGCACGGGGATTGTAGGAATTTTTGACAAGTACCGGCGTTCCGGTCTTGGCGCAGGGCTGCATGGCCCGTGGGTGCAGCACTTGGGCGCCGAAGTAGGCCATTTCCGCCGCTTCCTCGTAGGTAACTTCTTCCAGGGGTTTAGCCTCCGGTACAAGCCGGGGATCCGCCGTCAGTATGCCGTCCACATCCTTCCACACCTGAACCTCTTCGGCTTTACAGGCAACCGCAATAACCGTGGCCGTTAAATCGGAGCCCCCGCGCCCCAGGGTGGTAATGGCGCCCGACTTTTCCCGCGCGATAAAACCTGTTACCACGGGAAGTATCCCGCTTTCAATAACGGGCAGCATTTTGGCGGGGATAAGATCCCAGCTTTCCTTTAAAAGCCATGCGGAAGAAAAATTGGCGTCCGAAAGAAAGCCCATATCCCAGGCATCAAAAGCCTGCGCCTTAATGTGAATAGTGTTGAAATAGGCCGCCGCTATACGCACCGACAAGCGCTCGCCAAAGGACACAAGGTAATCTTCCGTCTTGTTGGTCAGTTCCTTGATAAGGGAAATGCCGACCAGGAGGCTGCGCAGTTCATCCAGTAGCGGCGTAATCTCCTGTTGTAAACCTTCCTCTATAGCCTCAGACAACCTCAGTTCCTGTATGGTTTTTGCATGTAACTCTTCGATATTTCCAATCGAAACCATTCCTGTTTTAATGGCAGTATCCGCAGCCGCCAACAGATGATCCGTCGTATCCCCCATAGCGGACAGTACCAGCGCCGGCTTCCGTTTAACCTGGGCTTCTACAATACTTGCCACGTGGCGAATCCTATCGGCATCGGCAATTGAACTGCCACCGAACTTCATCACGATCATACGTACCCCCTTGCTGTTATGATTATTATACGAATCTTTCATTTATGACAAGAACAGGAAAGGAGTGCCTGGCACCTTATTGACATCCACGGGCATAGTGCTATAATAAAAAGGTATACTTCAAAGGAAGTGGGGTGAAAAGCCCTCGCTATTCCCGTAACTGTAAGCGGATTGAAGGGGTAGACCCCTCATCTTTCTGTCCGGGCGGAAGCCTTAAACACCACTGGTTAAGAACCGGGAAGGTTGACGGAAAGACGGATCGCCGGAAACACGGCGGTTTCCGCAAGCCAGGAGACTTTGGTATACGGAACTTCGTGCAAGTTCAATCTTTTTTCGAGACTTCGTGGATAAAGTCTGGAAAAGTACCGTCTTTCCCTCGGTTTACTTTCCCCTAGCAGTTTGTTGCGCTTCAGCGCAAAATCGTATAAGAATTCACTTTCGTGAATTTTTATATCTTGCAAACTGCCATCGGACCAAAGGTCCGCGCAGCCCCGATAATCGGGATTTTTTTGCATAATGCGTACCAAAGGTCCGATGCAAAAAATCCACAAGTACAACAGGCTGCTAGATTTTTCTGTGAAGTTGTGAGGAGTTGTTATGAACAGAAGGGGAACTATTGTTCCGTCTGCGGTTCCGGCGCGTATCATCAAGCGGGACGGCAGGGAAGCTCCCTTTGATGCTGAAAAGATTACCCAGGCAATATTCAAGGCCGGTATAGCTGCCGGAGGTATGGAACGTGAAGAGGCGCTGGCTATTTCCGCCGGAGTACAGAACAAGCTGGCCGCGGCCTTTCCCCAAAAAGGACTGTTCCTGACTCCTTTTGCCGCTGTTCCGGCACAGCCCGCGCTGCCTACGGTGGAGGAAATTCAGGACCTGGTTGAACAAACACTGATAGAAAGGGGGCTTGCACTAACGGCAAAGAGATTTATACTCTACCGTGCGGAACGGACCCGTGTCCGCGAGATGAATACCCGGCTTATGAAAACTTATGAGGAATTGAACCTCAAGGAAGCCAGGAACAACGATTTAAAAAGGGAAAATGCCAACATAGATGGGGATACCGCTATGGGGCACATGCTCAAGTACGGTTCCGAAGGGGCCAAGCAGTTCAACGAGCTTTTCATATTAAAGCCGGAACACGCCCAGGCCCACCATAATGGGGATATTCATATTCACGATTTGGATTTTCTTACCCTCACCACTACCTGCTGTCAAATTGATATAGCCAAACTCTTTGCAGGCGGTTTCGGTACGGGCCACGGCTCCATTCGGGAGCCTAACGATATACGCAGCTATTCAGCCTTGGCCTGTATCGCCATACAATCGAACCAGAATGACCAGCACGGCGGACAAAGTATTCCGAACTTTGACCGGGGGCTTGCCCCCGGGGTGGCCAAGAGCTACGCCAAACTCTACCGGCAGAACCTTAGCCGCGCCCTGGAACTTCTTGTATCGGAAAAAATGGACGCCATACAACATGCGTTGAACGGGGAACTCCGGGCAGGGCCGCTCAGGCCCCGGCTGGAGGATTCATCGGCATACCAGGCTGCCGAGAAAATGATCCTGGTCCGTTTTATTGATGATGAATTGATACGCCGGATACAGCGGTTCGCCCTTGACGCCGCCCTGCGGGAAACCGAACAGCATACCTATCAGGCGATGGAAGCCCTGGTTCATAACCTCAATACCATGCACAGCCGAGCGGGGGCGCAGATTCCCTTTTCGTCGATTAACTACGGCACCGATACCTCCCCCGAGGGCCGTATGATCATCCGTAACATACTCCTTGCAACCGAGGCCGGCCTGGGGGACGGCGAGACTCCTATCTTCCCGATTCAGATATTCAGGGTAAAAGAGGGGATCAACTATAATCCGTCCGACCCTAACTACGCCCTTTTCCGGCTTGCCTGCCGTGTAAGCGCCAAACGGCTTTTCCCCAATTTTTCTTTTCAGGATGCGCCCTTTAACCTAGCCTACTACCGGCCGGAAAGGCCCGAAACCGAGATTGCCTATATGGGATGCAGAACCAGGGTGATAGGGAATGTCTATGATCCTGAACGGGAGATCACCTATGGACGGGGAAACCTGAGCTTTACCACCATGAACCTTCCCCGTCTTGCATTGAAGGCCCGAAGTTCGGCGGGAGAAGCCGGCCGCATTGACGCCTTTTTTGCGGATATGGAACAAAAGACGGCTCTGATCATCGATCAGCTTTTAGAACGGTTTGAAATTCAAGCCCGCAAGAAAGTAAAGAATTTTCCGTTCCTCATGGGGCAGGGGATATGGCTGGATTCTGATAAACTGGGGCCGGAAGATGAGATCCGTGAAATACTCAAGCATGGTACCTTAACCCTGGGCTTTATCGGTCTTGCCGAATGCCTCAAGGCCCTGACCGGCGCGCACCACGGTGAATCTGCGGAAGCCCAGGCCCTTGGCTTAAAGATTATAGGCCGCCTGCGGGAACGGATGGATGAGGCGTGTAAAAAATACGGCCTTAACTTTTCCCTTATCGCCACCCCTGCTGAAGGGCTTTCGGGCCGTTTTGTCAGGATGGATAGAAAGACTTTCGGTTCCCTTGCAGGAATTACGGATCACGATTTTTACACCAATAGTTTTCATGTACCGGTGTATTATCCTATTGGGGCCATGCAGAAAATTCAGCTTGAGGCCCCCTATCATGCCCTAACCAATGCGGGGCATATAACGTATGTGGAATTGGACGGTGATGTATCAAAAAACCCGGACGCCTTTGAAAAGATAGTCAGGGTTATGAAAGAAGCGGGGATAGGTTACGGCAGCCTTAATCATCCTTTGGACCGCGATCCGGTCTGCGGATACCGGGGCATTATCGGTGAAGTTTGTCCGAAATGCGGACGCAGTGAAGGGGATGTTCCTTTTGAAAGGATACGGCGTATAACCGGCTATTTGGTAGGCGCCCTGGAACGCTTTAACGACGCCAAGCGGGCCGAGGAAAGGGAGCGGGTAAAACATCTACGGGTTGGGCAGTGAAAGCTGAAAAGCCGGTTTTCGATACGCTTATCGTGGGCGGCATAGAAAAAGAATCCGTTGTGGACGGCCCGGGCTTCCGCTATACGGTCTTTGTTCAAGGCTGCCCGCGCCGTTGTCCCGGCTGCCATAATCCCCAGCTTCAATCATTTGAAGGCGGACAGGAGTTGCCCCTTGCGGAACTTGCGGCGGCGCTCGGGGCAAACCCCCTGCTGGACGGCCTTACCCTTTCGGGCGGCGAACCTTTCTGTCAGGCCGGCCCCTGCGCTATTCTGGCGGAACGGGTACGTGCCGTGGGCCTTTCGGTGATGACCTATACCGGCTACCGCTGGGAGGAACTTTTGGAACAGGAAAACGCCCAGGAGATGCGGCTGCTGAGGGCCACCGATATTCTCGTGGACGGTCCCTTCATCATGGCGGAACGGGACATAGACCTCCGCTTCCGGGGATCGGCCAATCAACGGCTTATTGATGTCCGTCAAAGCCTTGCCGCGGGAAAGCCCGTAATCTTACCGGATGATTTTTCCGCCGTTCTATATCAGGCTCACAGGCAAAAGCCTTGAATACTGCCGCCCTCACGCGCCCCCTTCACTCTCAAATCATTTTATGCTATACTATTACCTAATGAGTGATATAGTTTCGGATTTCCAAGTTGACCAGAAGGTAGTTTATCCCAGTCAGGGGGTTGGAATTATCGTTTCGATTGAAGAAAAAGAATTCAAAAACGAAAAGATTCCCTATTATACTATCTACCTTGAAGTTTCTGATATGACCATTTTGGTTCCGGTTGAAAAGGCCGTCAGTTTAGGCATCCGCCCCATTGTAAGCCAGGCAGAAGCGGAAAGGGCTATTGCTCTTATCGGCGAGGAGTACGAGCCTATCCCTTCCGACTGGAAGATGCGCTATCAGATGAATCTTGATCTGCTGAAAAAGGGCAGCGTAGAAGATATTGCTACCATTGTACGTTCCCTCTACCACAGGAGTAAGGTCAAAGAACTGCCTATCCTGGAGCGAAAACTCTACGATTCCGCACTGCGGCTGCTGGAGGATGAAATTTCCTATTCACTTCAGAAAAACAGGGATGAAGTAGAAACCATGATCTTCACCCGTCTTGAGTCGCGGTAGGATGAGTATAGCCGCCATAATCGCTGCCGGCGGTTCTTCAAGCCGTATGCAAAGTGAGGGGGGCGGAGAAACCGTCAAAAAAGAGTACCGCCCCCTGGGAGAGGGCGTGGAGGATGATGAGGGCAAGCCGCTTACCGTACTTGGAGCGGCGGTCGGAACCTTCGCCGCATCCCCCCGCATAGACCGTATAGTCATTGCCGTTCCTGCCGATACGGAAACAGGTGAATATGCGGCCAGGAACAGCCTGCCCGCATCACTGTTGAGAACATTCTTGAAAAATACGCCGCACATGACCGCCGAGCCTTCGTTTTTATCCGGTTCTGTAGACCCTCAGACGTTTCCCCCTGCCGGCGCGGAGGGCCCCCGCATACTCTTTGTGCCGGGCGGAAAAACCCGGCAGTTTTCGGTGTATCATGCGCTTTCCCTGCTTTCCCTCTATATGCCCGATTATGTACTTATCCATGACGGGGCGCGGCCCTGGGTGGAATCTTCCCTTATCGAAGCCGTCATAGGCGCGGTGCTTGTTTCAGGCGCCGTCATTCCCGTTCTACCACTTATCGAGACTCCCAAGGAAATAGGCCCCGATAACATTATCAGTCGGCATCTGAAACGCTCCTGCGTGGCAACAGCCCAGACGCCCCAAGCCTTTGCCTTTCCTAACATACTCTACGCCCACGAAAAAGCCGCGGAAAAGACTCTGAGCGAGGGTATCGACTACACCGATGATGCTGAAATTTGGGCTGAATTCTGCGGACCCGTTACGGTCATCCAGGGTTCCCCGCGGAACCGTAAGATCACCTTTAAAGAGGATTTGCCGAGTTACGGAGCGTAAATTCCTGCCGATACTATTATAAGGAAGGAGGTAGCTATGATACGTGTTGGTTTGGGACAGGATGTGCACCGGCTGGTACAGGGCCGGTGTTTTATTCTCGGCGGTGTAGAGATTCCTTCCGACCGCGGGGAACTCGGCCATTCCGACGGGGATGTGCTTGCCCATGCGGTAACCGACGCCCTGCTCGGCGCTGTCGGCATGGGCGATATAGGCGAGTTATTTCCCCCTTCGGACGCCGCGTGGAAGGATGCGGACTCTATGAACTTGCTGCGCATAGCCTTTAGCCGCATACAGGTATTGGGTTGGCGTCTGGTCAACATTGATTGTGTGGTAAACTGCGAAAAACCGCGCATACTTCCCTACCGCAGCCGGATATGCGAATCTCTGGCCGCGGCTCTGGGTGTTCCGCCGGAATCGGTCTTTGTCAAAGGCAAAACCGGTGAGGGCCTGGGCCCCGTAGGGGAAGGCATAGCGGTACAGGCAAGCGCCGTCTGCCTTTTGGAGTGGCCGTAGCAGCCTGTTGCATTTGTGGATTTTGCGCTGAAGCGCAACAAACTGCGTAGGATAAACCCTCTGAAAAGAAGGCTGCCCCGCGGGGTATCGGGGCAACTCTCTTTTCATTGTTTTGTTAATTGGCCTTCACCGGCTAAATTCCAGGTATTATGAATTGAATTTTCACGGTAATTATTTACATGACGCAGCCAAACGATACTAAGCGTCTTATGGTTAATGACTGAAAGGCTATACACTTGGGTTTCCGACCAGACACCGCCTTTATTCACCCAACTATACTCCTTTAGCCATGAAAATATCATTATGCAGCAGGTACAAAAACATCGGTAAATAATTGAAAGTTATCGGATATAAGAGTGGAAACTTTCTTTTTATGTTTCCCTCCCGTTTCCGTAATG
>JAISNI010000064.1 GCA_031276295.1 Treponema sp. | reverse complement strand
GCGGTGGAATCGAGGGCCTACATAGCCCTGGCCACCAACGCGGTTCGCAGCGGAATTGTGGCGGGTCACAATGCCTGCGGCACTCCCCTGGAATCCGCGGGGGTTCAGGGTTCCAACGGCATAAGCATCTACGGTTACAAGATGGTCTCCACGGGCCTCAACCTCAAGGCGGCGGAGAAGGCCGGCTATGCCCCCGCCTATACCCAGTTCGAGGACACCCAGAAACCGGCCTTTATCCGGGAAGACAACCACAAGGTGAAGATCCGCATCGTCTACGATACCAAGACCCGCCGTATCCTGGGGGCCCAGATGGCTTCTTACCACGATATTTCCATGGGGATACATACATTCTCTTTGGCCATTGAGGAGAAGCTTACGATCGACAAACTTAAACTTTTGGATATTTTCTTCCTGCCCCACTTTAACCAACCCTACAATTATATTACAATGGCGGCATTGGGGGCAAAATAAACCTTATGGCATTGATCATTGTGTTGTCGGTTCTTTCGATCGGGCTCCTGGGGCTTATCGTTTTCTTCTTCTTCTCCAAAAAGTCTTCCAGGAGCCTCAAGCGGGCGGCCCTGGCCGCGCTGATAGTCATAGGCATCTCTCTCGCCGTCTGCGGCTTCTTCATCATACGGGGACCGGGGGTATCGGAAGCGGAGCTCTATCTCCCTGTGACAACGGTGGTGGATGAGCCTCCCGTAAAAGGCGTCAATATTCTGAGCCTCCTCATCTTCCTGGTGATCCTTACGGCCCTCCTGGGGGTTATCATCTTCATCGGGATGAGGGATCAGCGCAGGAAGGCGGTGGAAGAGGCCATAGCCGGTTTTGACGACTCCGGGGAAGGCTCCGGTTTCTGACACGCAAAAGACACGGGCTAAAGGTTTCCGGAGCCGCCCGTTAATCTACGAATAAGTATAAGTTATTTATCTTTTTTTGCTAATGACAGGAACCGCATATTGCCTGTATACTTAAGGTCTATCTATACATAAAGCAGGTTGTTTTGTGTATAGAATAATTGATTTTGGTATTTCAGGAGGACAATATGAAAAAACCGGGAACAATTTTTTTGGTGTTTTTAGCGCTTTTTGCTTCCGCCCTGTGGGCGACAGGAAAGAAGGAAGCCGGGGAGGTGGAAAAAATCACTCTGACCCTGGCCACTGCGGATAATACCTACGGGCTGAGTACGGATCCTGAACTTCAGGATGCCATTACCAAACTGATTGAAGCTAAAACAAATGTTGTGTTATCGCCAATCATTCCGCCTCTGGCAAGTTATACGGAAAAATTATCGACCCTGATTAATTCAGGAGATATTCCCGATATTTTTGCCGTTTCCCAGGCAATGACCAGAATCCCCCAGATGATCGCCAGGGAACAGGTGCTTGATTTGACCGCTTATATCGCAAAAGCGCCGGGACTCTCCAAACTGAACCCCGCTGTTTTCAACGATCTCAAAACCAACGGGAAAATTTATTCTACCCCCTATAATTATCCAAAGGCTAAAGCCATCTATCTGCGGCAGGATATTATGACCCAATACGGGATCAATCTTTCCCATACGCCGACTACGGAAGAATTCAGCCGGGAAATGAAAAAACTGACCGGAACCGGTATTGTTCCTTTCTGCTTTCCAAAATGGGTGGATAACTTTCAATATTTTTATAATTCCTTCGGCGCCTGGGGCGGCGTCTACAAGAAGAACGGCGCCTATATAGACGGTTTCCAAACCCCCGAGATGAAGCAGGCTCTTGCCTATCTTGTGCAGTTGTATAAGGACAAGATCCTCAACCAGGAATTCCTTACCACCGAAAATAACGCCATGCGGGAACAGACCTATACCGGTAAAGCGGCAAGTGATATTGATTATGTAAGCAATTACATAAACTATGTTCAGAATACCGCTGCCGCCAATAAGCCTACGGAGATGTTTTTGATTTATAAAATAACCGGCCCGAATGGCAATGGCGGTTCCCTGAACGAAGCGACACAAACGGTGCTGGCGGTATCTTCAAAAACCAAAAATCCTGAAGCGGCGGTCCGGGTCATTGATACGATTGTTACAGACCTGGAAGTCTATCAGGCGTTTTTCGGCATAGGGCTTGAGGGACATCATTATACCCTGGACGCGAATAGATTTATCACCCCTACCGCCAAAGCTTCAAGTTCAGGATTCCGCTATACCTTAAACTACCTGAGCGATTCCCTGGTTCCGTATAATCTCAATAACCTGTCCTTTGCCCTGGATAAGACTCTTGTCGCCGGGGTGAACAGCCAGGCGTCTGAAATTATTGCCATGCAGGCGAATCTCGGCCCCAACCATTCGGCGGACGTTCCGGTGGGGCTTTCGGTAACCTATGACCGGGTTTCTCCTTCCATCAAGAGTACCAGGGAATCGGTTGCCGCCAAGATCATCATCGGGAGCGTGTCAATAGACGAGGGCCTGGCTGAATACGCAAATTTCTGGAACAGCATTGAAGGCCCCCGTATTCTCACGGAATTGAATTCCCCTAAATAGGGAGAACTAGTAAGGAGAACCGACAGGTTTTTGGCACATACCCTGTGTTAAAAACCTGTTTTGGTTTATTATCAGCTTATGAAAACCCTTCGTACTGCTTCAAGGCCCCATCTTTCACGGCCTTCTCTGGGGATTGTGCTGAGGAGACAGAAATATTTGATCCTCATGGTAATTCCCGGTATGCTGTGGTATATCATCTTCAAATACCTCCCCATGGCGGGATTGGGTTTAGCCTTTACCGATTACGGGTTCCGGGCAAAAATTTCTTTTGTCGGGCTGGACAATTTCCACAGGCTGATAAGTTCCGCGATCTTTTGGAACGCCTTCCGAAACACCCTGCTCATCAGCCTGGCAAATATAATTTTTTACTTTCCCGCTCCCATTATAGTCGCCCTGCTCATAAATGAACTCAACAGCCTGCTTACAAAACGGATCATACAATTCCTTGTCTATATTCCGTATTTCTTCTCATGGGTTGTGGTGGGGAGTATTTTTGCAATCCTCCTTTCGCCTTCTTCGGGGTTGGTGAATTCCATCATCAGCGCATTAGGCGGAGAACCGGTTTATTTTATGGCCAGCACCCGTCATTTCCGCCCGGTTCTTGTTTTTTCGTATATCTGGAGGCAGATGGGCTATGGGGCGGTTATTTATGTGGCGGCCTTGAGCACGGTAGAGCCGGAACTCTACGAAGCGGCCACCGTGGACGGCGCCGGGCGCTGGTCCCAGCTTTTTCATGTTACCGTTCCCAGCATCAGATCTACCATCGTTACCATGCTGCTTTTAAACCTTTCCCACGTATTACTCATCTTTGAACAGGTGCTGGTTATGTACAACGCTGCGGTTTATGATGTGGCGGATGTACTCCAAACCTATGTGTTCCGGGAAGGCGTCTTGCAGGGGGACATCGGTTATTCCATTGCGGCAGGAATGTTCACCTCAATTATCAGCCTTGTGCTGGTATTGTTCACCAATAAAATAAGCAGCAAGTTTCTTGATGAACCAATCTTGTGAGAGGCGCTTCGATGTATACAAAACGTTCAAGCTTCAGGGAATCGATAAGCCGGAAGGTATTTATGGCCTTCGACCGTTTTTTCCTGGCATTGATTTGTTTGATTATGGTGATACCCATTTGGAATGTGCTCATTACATCCTTTGCCCTGGATATTGATGTGATGGGCAATGAGTACCTTTTGCTGCCCCCCTCGTTTACTTTGAATAATTATATCCGGGTGCTGAACAGCGGATATATGATCGCCTTTAAAAATTCCCTCTTTACCGCAATAACCGGTACGGTGTTTTCCATTTTTATTACCGTTCCCATGGGTTATGTGCTGGCGCAAAAGCAATTTGCCGCCCGGAATATTATCCTTAAATTGATCGTGTTTACCCTGGTTTTTGACGTGGGTATCATGCCTTTTTATATTGTAGTCCGTTCCCTGGGGCTGATAAATACGAGGGCGGCGATCATTATTCCAGTCGGGCTTTCCACCTTTAATCTGATTATTGTCAAAAATTTTATGACCAGTATTCCGGCTTCCCTCATTGAATCGGCGACCCTGGACGGGTATGATGATTTTCGGATTCTTCTTAAAATAGTCCTGCCCCTTTCGGTGCCCATCATCGCGGCGGTAACGCTTTTTTATTTTGTCGGGCATTGGAACAGATATTTTGAAGTGGTTATGTTTATCAATGACAGCCGTAAATATACCCTCCAGGTAGTGCTGCGAAGCCTTATCTTTCAGTCCGATGATTCCCTGGGCGGGGGCAATTATGTGTACAACAATTTGAAGATGGCTGTCATGGTTTTGGGGATGCTGCCGGTGCTGATTATCTATCCGTTTATCCAGCGGCACTTTGTGTCCGGTTTGATGGTCGGAGGAGTCAAGGGCTGACGGGCGGCGTCAATATCAGGAGCGGTGATGGACTATAAACTGACATTTTCCGGCAGATTTTTTTATCACTGCGGAAGCGGGGTATCCCGTCATTATCATGCTGATTATCAAATACAATTGGTTTATTCCGGCGAAGCGGAGGTTCATGTCAACGACAAACCCTACCGCATGGAAAAGGGAGTGATCATGCTCATCCCCAAGGGTTCGTCCCACGATTTTCAGGTTACCGCCCGGGAGGGCATGAAAACAGTAGAGCTCAAATTTGTTACTTCCGATCCGGCAATGGAAGCCCTGATTTCGCAGATGAATATTTTGATGCACGACGATGGGACGATATTTAATATAATGTCCCGTATTGTTTTGGAAGGCCAGCGGCAGTCCCTGTATTACAAAGAAATGTCAAACGCCCTGCTTATGGAATGTATCCTGACGATCTACAGGATGATCCGCCATACATCGGTTTCGGTTTTTGAAAGCTCCTCTCCGGATCAGGGGGAAACAAAATCAAACCATGTGGATCTTCTGGATAGGGTGGATAATTATATCGGCAAGAATTTTTACAAAAAACTTTCTCTCTCCGATATTGCTGCCGCCTGCGGATACAACCAGGATTATATCTACCGGTGTATCAAAAAAAAGACCGGATTCTCGGTGATCCGCTATATCAACCGGAAAAAATTCGACCGGGCCAGGGAACTTATCATGCATACCGAATTATCCCTGTCGGAAATCGCCTGGAATTTGGGATTTGAAACGCTGCAGTATTTTTCAAGATTTTTTAAGGAATATGCGGGAATATCTCCCTCGGAATACAGTAAAAAAGTACGTTCAACCATACGGACGGATTATTAAACTCCTGGGGGAACATCATTTTTCCCTTTTCTGCAAAGACAGCCCTAGGCTGCTTTTATGTTTTATAGGCTGCGAGGTTTACCATGAGCATAGCCCTGTTTTCCGACGACTTTTCCCAATTCCCCCTGGGGCCATTTCCCTATGACCCTGAACATTCGGCCATGGGTGAATATCATTTTATATTGAATCCGGGATTTACCGGCGCATGGTATGACCCGATAGCAAGCTTCCGCTACCGGGGGCCGTCGTGGCTGGTAAGCGCCCCTTTTATGGACGGGCGCCGCTGCATGGAACAGATGCGTATCGATGCCCCGGCGGAGAAAACCGCCATTCCTACACTGGCGGCAGGAGATCCTGAATGGACCGATTATACCGTGCAGGTTCGCGTGCGTTTTTTTACCGCCCTTGAAGGCGGCGGTTTTCTGTTCCGTTACCAGACAAGCCTCATGCATTACGCATTTTTTCTTGTACCCGGGGGAGCGGAAATTCTGCGGGTCATGAAAGGGGAACGGACGGTCCTTGCCCGCGGGGACTATGCCTGGAATAACGACAGCTTTTACGAGCTACAGATTCAGGTTGAAGGCTCCCGCATCAGGGCGTATATTGACGGGGAAAAGGTTCTGGAATGTTCCGACAGCCTTTACGCCAGGGGCTGTATTGCCCTGAGTTCCTGTATGCCCGCACAGTATATGTCCGTAAAGGTCGCTGCCGAAGAAGAAGCGGCCCTGTCCATGAAAAACGCCGCCCGGATAAAACAGCAAAATATCGAAAAAAAATACGCCGAACATGCCCGGCCGGTTTTGTGGAAACAGATCGATCTGCAGGATTTTGGCGCGGGCAGGCAGATCCGTTTTGGGCATCTTACCGGTACGGAAGAATTATTTTTTGTTATATGCCAGCATCAGAGACGGATCTTTAAGGATCGGTATCCTTTTATAAGCTGCATGACGGCG
>JAISNI010000231.1 GCA_031276295.1 Treponema sp. | reverse complement strand
CATGGTATATACACTCCTTATTGGTCTTTTGGTAGAAACTTCTGTTTCTATAATACACCAAAGTTCCCTGAAATTCAACGACCCCAAACGCCGGCAGCCTGTTACGCTTGTGGATTTTTTGCGTTTGATGCCGCAAAAAATCCCCGGTTATCGGGCTGCGCGGTTTGCGTAGTAAAAAATCGACTAAAATTCGATTTTTGAAGGTTTTACGCGAAGCGCAACAAACTGCCGGTACCCCCGCTTGGACTAAAATACTGATATGAAATTACACAACGAGAAAGAAAATTAACCACAAAGGCGTATCGAACCGAAGGTTCGCAGGCGCACGAAGAAGACTTAAAACCAAGAAATCAGGTACTTTGTGTTCCTTTGTGGTTAATTTCTTAAAAATGCTTTTTAGTGTAATCAACCTACTAGCAGCCTGTTGCACTTGTGGATTTTTTGCGCTTGATGCCGCAAAAAATCCCCGATTATCGGGCTGCGCGTACCTCTGGTACAAACGCAGTTTGTAGGGTAAAAAATCGCCTGATCGGCGATTTTTTGAGGTTTTACGTGCGAAGCGCAACAAACTGCTAGTCTTAATTCATGTCACTCAACCGTTCATTAGGCGAGACGATTTCGGTGACGCGGACGCCGAAATTTTCATCTATTACTACAACTTCGCCCTTGGCGATAAGCTTGTGATTCACCAGAATATCCACCGGTTCACCGGCAAGTTTATCCAATTCGATGATCGTTCCCTCGCCCATGGAGAGAATTTCCTTGATGAGCTTGCGGGTACGGCCCAATTCAACGGTCATCTCCATGAAAACGTCCATGATAAGACCGATATTGGCCTGCTCATGGGCTGTCGGCGAAGGAGACATCAAATTGGGAAACTGAACCGATTGCAGATTTGACGGCATAATACCGCCCATCATTCCTCCCGCGGAAGCGCCGCCCATGCCTCTCATATTACCGGCGCCGCCCATACCTCCCGCGGAGGCGCCCATTCCCGGATTCGCCCTTGGAGTGCTGCCGCCCGTGAGGGCCTGGGCTATACCGCCCGCCACCGTCCCGCCAAACACTTCCCAAAGCCTGTGGGGGACGCCATCCCCCAGATCAACGTCATAGGCGGCCGCAAGGAAATTGCCCCCAGGCAGCGCGGCCGCCGCCTTGGGTACCTTGGCCGCTTCCGGTGGACTTGACGCGATAGATTTATTGCCGGTCTTGTTGGTCAGTTCCGTGATCTGGCTGCCCACTGTTTGGGAAATTATCTCGCCTATCATCGACATGGCCATTTCGTCCAATTCGATGTTCTCTTCCTTGTTCATCAGGGCGGCCGCGGCCTTGGCCGTATCCTCACCCATAAGGAAGATATGATCACCGGGGAAACCCGATATGTAATCCGCCTTTATAACCGTCACCGTATCGGGCAAGACGCCGAGGAAGCTGTCACGGGTTTCCCAAGTGACATCGGGCCCCTTTACGGAAACCTGGGCCCCTGTCTGGGTGGAAAGATTACCAGCCATGCCGCCTGTGGTCCCGGAAAGAAAATTCTGTATAGTTTTACGGTCATCTTCGGAAGCAGCCGCGTCTCCCCCCCCGCCATAACTTCCGGAATCCACGCCCGCCAACAGTGCGTCTATTTCATCCTGTGAAAGAGCGCCATCGCTCATAATAATTCCTCCCCTTCATTTGTAAGCTCATCAAATTCAGTCTGTTCGAACTCCGCGGTTTTTTTAACTATCTGGACCGCCACTTTTTTACCTACTACGCCGGGCCGGCATAGATATTTTCTTTTGTTGCCAATGTTCAGTGAGAAAGGATCCCCCACTTTTACATTGTAAAGCCTGACCACGTCTCCGGCCCTCAGGGAAAGTACATCCCGAATAGAAATCTGAATCTTTCCAACTTCGGCTACGACACTTACATCAACCGTCGCGAGTTTTTCCTTGAGAATATTCAGGTTTTCCGTGGTAGTTCCCCGGCGCACAGAAGAATACCAGAACTGGGCCGAAAGTTTGCCGATAATGGGTTCTATCGTAAGGTAGGGGATACAGAAGTTCATCATCCCCTCGACCTCACCGACCTTGGTTTCCAGCGTGACAAGCACCACCATTTCCGTGGGGGGCACGATCTGGGCAAACTGGGGATTCGTGTCGATCTGGCCCAGACGGGGCCGAAGATCGATTACCTGGGCCCAGGCTTCCCGCATATTACTCAGAATACGGACGATAAGTCCCTCCATAACCGACTGTTCAATGTCAGTAAGTTCGTGGTGGTTCTTGGTTCCCTCTCCCTTACCGCCGAAAAGACGGTCGATAATGGAAAAAGTTATCGCCGGATCTATTTCCAGAATAGAATTCCCTTTAAGTGGGTCCATGTTGATAATAGCCAACGTCGTGGGCGTCGGTATAGAACGGATAAATTCCTCGTAGGTAAGCTGATCCACCGACGCCACATGGACGTGTACCATGCTGCGAAGATTCGCGGACAGGGCGGTCGTGGTTAAACGGGCGAAAGTCTCGTGCATGATCGAGACGGTTCTAATCTGCTCCTTGGAGAATTTATCGGGCCGCTTAAAGTCATATATTTTGATCTTCCGGGTATCGGCCGCGGGCTTAAAGTCCACGGACTCCGTCTCTCCCGCATTAATCGCGGTGAGCAGCTGATCTATCTCCTCCTGGGACAGAATTTCAGTCAACCCGATCTCCTTTAGCAACCATTCAGTCGTAGCGTAATTTCAGAACTTTGCTTGTTCCCCAATACTTTAACCAGGGGCTATTGCCCCTGACGGGGGCAAAGAAGCCGCACCCTTCGGTCGCGGCATAAAGCTCTTGCGCTTCCAATTGGCTCATCGAGGGACTCCTGGCCCCTCCGGGCTGCCCCCTTGATTCCGCCGATTGCGGCAACAAAAGCTGCCGACGCTGCCTCCCACAGGCGACTGAAAGATTACCTCCTTTATTTACAAAAATATGCGGCTTTCAATATGAACAAAAACCGTAGAGTGAAATTCGCAGCTTACATTTCCATTACGTCAAGCTGCCGGAACAAGATAATCTTCACGGTGGAAGAATCCAAAATTCTGGTATTTATTGCCTCCAGAATCTCCTGTTTAAGCCGGCCTTCGTTCTCCGGCTGCAATTCCGAAGCATACTTGCCGCTGAAAAAACTCCGCACAAAATCCTGAAGTTCATACAGGCGGCCGGTCAACTCAGCCTGGGCGTTTTTGTCATTCAGATCATACCCTATAACCATATCCACAACAACCGAATAAGAAGTGGCATCCTTGGTCCGGGTACGAACAGGATCAAGGGAAGAAAATATCTGATATTGAGGACGGACGCCTGTATAGGGAGAAGCAGGCTCCGCCACCGCGGTCTGTCCCTTTCCCCCTTTACTGAGAATATTATACGTAAAAATCGACACGGTAGCAATAAAGACCAGCGCGCCCAGACCAATTGCCAAAAATTTGAGCAAATTCGGCAATAAAGCGGCTAAACCAGCTGCCTTTTTTTTCTTGGACGATGAAGCGTCTAATTCCTCTCCGCCATCCTCCCCAAGATCACCATTTTCAGCATCACCCATAGCCATACCTCCGCTCTGTTAATTTTAATGTATATCAAATTTACTCAATTGTAAATGAGGCTGTTCCAAAAGGTTGATTTTTGGAACAGGCCCACCATCGCGTAAATTCAGCTTTTTGAACAAAGACATCCAAAAAGCGTGAAAAACCGGAAATATGCCGGATTCGCGGCTTTCCTTATTTAATCATCGGCAGGATAGAATTAATATTGAGAGGGAGACAGCGCGATTAATTTCCATGAGTGATGGTGGCGCCGCTTTGCGGGACCTCCCGCACTCTCTTTTTAGCGCGGATTCATGTCCACCGGTAAAAATGAACCGCGTACAAAAATCAGGGTAATCTGTATAACCTGCGGCCCTCCTGAGCCTGAGATAATCGTCAGCCGCCTTTTCCGCATTACTCAAAAATTTTAACCGCGAAGGCGAAAAAAAGACGAAAAAAACACGCCACGCTTTCGTTCCCTTTAAAACGAGGGGAGAGTCCACTTGATGCCCAGGCTGATTTGTCCACAGAAGGGAGCCTGGGGAGTCTCCAGGCTTTGTATTTCAGGATACACAAAGGGGTACAGAGGAGCTTCAAAACCCAGAAACAGGGTTATAGCCCCGATCTCACAAGACGCTCCCAGACCTCCGTATACATCGTAATAGGGATAACTCTCCTGGGCCAGAGCGGCTATGTGGTAGGTCCGCTGTAACTGCTGATACCCCATATCGACTCTGATCCCCCAGGGCTTAAGGGGCCGGGTAATTTCCACGGTCAGCTTATACCGTATCCAATGGTCAATAATCTCCAAATCCATTTCTTTCCGCATGGTGAAACTACGGTCGGTCATGCTCAGGGTAAATCCGCCAAAGGGCAGCGTAATACCCGCCTTTATCTCGCTTAAAGACTGGATATAATCCCCGGAAGCAACGGGTTCTTTTCCCAGGGCGGTATCGTACTGAAAGGAACTAAAGATATTCCACCGGAGGAGCCGTAGATGGAGAACCAGGGAAAGGCCCGGACTTACCTGTCCGGTACCGGAATTCAAGAAGCCGAAATAAGGCCCAGCCTCAAAACCAATAAAACCTCTGTCCCAGATGAACCGGGCGAATATCCGGTTCATAAGCAGAGGATCCCGGTCAAAGCCCACGCGCCCACCCCAGGTCCCGGTAAACCAGCCGGTCAGGGTAAGGGCGCCAACCGGAGCATAACTGTTGCGCAAGTCCAGGCCCCTTCCTTCGGCATTGGGAAGAAAGACCGCCGCCCCTCCCCATGCGTCTAAAGTAGCGGCGGGCACTTCCTCCTTTGGCGCGGACTCCGGAAGCGGGCCGCTTGCCGGTTCCGGGGATACAACAACACCCTGGCCGGCGTCCGCGGAATCCGGCGGCACATTCTCATCCGGGGAAGAGGGCAGTTCCTGGGCGCCGGAGGCGGACGGATCCGATTCAGGATCGGATTCCGTATTCAGAAGCGGAATGAGAGCGACATCCTGATCCGCGCCGCCGGAAATGCTCCGCGATATGGAGAGGATAAAGGGATTGTCTTTGAACGGTCCCGCATAATCGATATAAGGCAGGGCAAAGGCACGGATATTGATGGACTGGCCGTCCCGCATCGCCACCCTGCCGTAGCGGGTTTCAGGATACCCGTAGCCAACTTCCGGGGGAATATAAATATGAAAAGCTTCTCCCAAAAGGGGATGAGATTCCGGGGTAGAATCCATAAGATAAAGACCCTCACTCTCCTGGGGAGCGGGATCGGAAGGGGAACCGGAGAAGGAAGGGATAATACGTGTTTCATCGCCATTTATCTCGTTCCACTCCAGCAGCCGGTAAGAATAACTGATATACCGGCTGCCTGAGTCCTGCGTGGACTCCGTAAGTATAACAGAGGAAAGAGCCGGCTTTTTCCTGATATACAACTGGAAGCCCTTCCGGTCCTGGGCTTCTTCTATAACAACATCTTCGGCGTTTATGATCAGTTCTTCCAGGACAGTGCCTGCGGCATCCTGGGTGTAGCCCCGGAACAGGAGAAGCGGAAGCAGAAGGAAAACCCAAAAACCCGTTTTCCGGGAAAGGGTGGGTAGTAACCGCACCTCCTTATTCCCACAGAATCACTATACCGACCGAAGTATTTCCGGAATCAATGGGATCGGCCAAGTCTCCGCCGCCCTGCCGGACGACAATACCATACCGGGCGCTCAGGCCGCCGTATTTTACTACCACATTTTTCGCGCCGGGCGTTGTGAAAATATACGGATCGGGCGTGGTAAGCAGGATACCCGATCCTTCCCCCTCCAGTTCAATCTCGATATTGTCCATGGAGAGCTTTTGGGTATTTCCGCTCCGGTAAACCGCGAACACCGAAAGATGATCTTCGGTCTTGGCAAAAGCGGAAGCGAGATCAGGATTACCGCCGGTGTAGGGGTATTCCCGGCGGACCGGAAGCGGGAGCAAGGACACGGGCCGCAATAGAGCCTTACCCTGATCGTCTCCGGTCGCGAAAATCGTGGAATCGCAGCCGGAAAAGGACAAGACCAGCATTACGTCGAGAAGCATTGGGTAAAACCATATTCTGTGCGGCAATGCCATATCCGTTCATGCTCCTACTTACCGTGACATGGACCATTCCCCCTGCCGGGGGAATGGAGGCTTGTTAAGGGGTTGGTATTAGAGCTTTTTCTTTTCCAACAGGAGTCCCGGCGCCGATTTTAACCACGAAATAACTCCCGTCATCTACACCCTTACCAGTAGGTACCCCACCATCTATCTGAGCAGGCCCGTCTACCTTGCGTACAAGCCCGTTCCTAATAATCCACGCGGTCCCGTGAGAATCAGGGGTACCATAGGCGTGATACGTCAATTCAAACTCCAGCACCGCGTCTATATCCAGAGCCGGAATTGTACCATTGGAGGCGGTACCAAAGACCGCTGCATCTGGCGGAAGATTCAAATCCCCGGTGGTTAAAAGAACAGGACCAAAATGAGCTCCGTCTTCAAAACGAGGCCACAAGTTCGCCCTATAACTCGCGACGGTCAGTTTACCGCCAGCCGTATTCGCCGTAATCAAAGGGTCAAATTTAGAGGTATTAAGCTTTAAAGTAAAGATACTTCCGGGGGTACCGTGGGGTATTTCAATACGCCGTTTTTCCGCGTTTATAGTGGCGGGCGTACCACTGGGATATTCAAATCTGAAATCGTTGGTAGTCGCGGTTGGATCGGGAGGGGAGGAAGGGGCAAAAACATTGCCCGCCGTTGTGTCCCACTGAAGCGGCAGCGTCTTGAGCGTTATAGTAACAACATTCGCCGTATCGGCCAGAATATCCTGACCCGTAATATACCCGGCCGCCAGAAGGGTTGTATTCTTCCCCCCCAGAAGCAACACGTTATAGTCC
>JAISNI010000178.1 GCA_031276295.1 Treponema sp. | reverse complement strand
AGGACTGTTTACGCTTCGCCGCCAGTAGGCGGCTCGGGCTACGTTTTGGCTAGGTCATTACGCTACGCTTCATTCCCACGCCAAAACTCCGCCACATTTTTGCAGCCCTGGTCTTTGCTTCGCAAAGCCCTTATTCGGGCTGCAAAAACGTCGTAAACAGCCGGAACGTTTTCTGTCTTCTCACCTTATCTTAATACCAATATATCACCGGAAAACAACTCTGTCAAGCCTTTTTTTGCACTTTTTTTGCAAAAATCTCGAAAAAATTTCGATATTTCTCAAATCAGTCCCATGTTTTCGTTAAGATTTCGCCGCTTTTCTCCGATTATTTCTTCACATGGAAATAACTGGTGATTTATTGACAATTTCGGACGTGGCGGCTATCTTGTCCGTAGACGAAGGAACCGTTCAAACCCTCGCGGATTTCGGTGCCCTGCACGGAACCAGCGTCCAGGGAACAAGGGGCCTCATGTTCAACCAGCGGGCCGTGGCCTCATGGCTGGCGAGCAATCCCACAGCGAATAACATGGCGGATAAAGAATATCTTAAAAAACTTAGAGCATACTATCTGAAAGAGTTTCCCCAGGCGATGGCGGAAATACGAAAATTTGACGCTCAGTTCTCTTTTCATAAACCAAAACTATACTGTTTGCACAAGGTCGCCAATAAAAAATACGGATTCCTCTGGTATGTCCGGTTTATGGAAAATGGGAAACCGATACGCAGTAGATGGTGTACCCACACTAATAATCGGGATGCCGCCGAACAATGGGCCGTGAGTAACCGGGATCGGCTCCTGAGAGAATATTACGAAAGAAAAAAGAACCGCGCCGAATTTTTATCAGTGCTTGAACAATATTACGCTCCCGGCTCTTCATACTTGGCAACAGACGCACTGCGGGGGATTGTGTTAAGCGAAAAGACAAGAAGCGTATACCATCATTTTATGAAAAAAGTGCTTGTAAAATTCTTCAAAGGACAAAAGGTTAAAAAATTCGATGATGTTACCCCGCCAGTAATAGCGGCCCTTCAGAACCATCTTCTGGAAAAGGGAAACAAACCACAGACCATAAACCGGTATCTTGGTGTTCTCAGGACAATAATTAACCACCTCATAATGGACGGGGCAATAACATCGAATGTATTTGACAACATTATCATGCTGAAGGAAAGAGCCGCCGACAGCAAGGCCAGGGGATGTTATAACATAGACCGTATTAGAGGGGTTTTTAACAAACGGTGGAAAAATAAAACATCGTATACGCTCTGTCTTGTAATTTATTCTACCGGGCTTCGGAACAGCGAAATTGAAAAAATAAAATTCGGCGATATTATAAAAATAGGCGGCTGTTATTTCGTTGACGTTACCAAAAGCAAAACCGAATCAGGAGTTCGTATCGTGCCGCTTCACGATTTCACGTATCAAAAAATAGTATCGTTTATGAAAAGCGCCGGAAAGAAACAGGAAGATTATCTATTTTCCGCCAGAGGAGGGCCGAACCAGTCAAAAGTATACAAAAAAGCAGCGGCGGATATGGCTGATATTTTAGGGGCTGACGAGGGGGAGCGTAAAGACATTTCGTTTTATTCCGGGCGGCACTACTGGAAAACACTGATGAACGCCGGGAACCTGGGGGATGTAGAGGAATATTTTATGGGGCACAAGGTATCAAAAGATGTTGCCAAACGATACAATCATCTGGACAGGCAGGGCAAGGAACACATCGTGGAAAAAGCGCGGGAGGTGTTCGGGATACTGGATAAACGGCTGTTTCAGTAGAAGGGCTTATCCTGTACATATCAATTCAAGCGGCGGGAAGAGAGGCACATAAATGCCTATAGGCATTTTTCAATAAAAATAAATGTCTTTGGGCAATTTTTTTTGCCGTTTTTTACCGAAAATTAGTATATGAAAACTGAATTTTGGCTTAACATGGAAAAAGCCCGAATAGAGGCCAAAAAGGAACGCAAGGCCGTACTATCTGAATGTGGCCTTACATCTAATGCTTTTTCGCGTGGTATTGAAAGGAAAAGCGATCCTGGAGCCAGTACCGCCTATCTTCTTGCTCAATGCGTCAATAGAACCATTGAGGAGCTTGTAGATGACAAGGCGGGAGAGCAGTACCTTCGGAAGTATATCCGGGAAAAGGGCTGGGCATTTTCCCCGCCCGAACGAATTGCGGACATAGTAGATGCTTTATATAAGCTTTCGGATAATGAACTTGTCCCTATCCGGGGAGCTATTCAAGCCCTTCTTGACAAGAAGGGGGGTAAAAGCGGGGACTGCGGAGGCAAGCGCCCCCCGGAGGCCGGAAAAGCCCAGTAGGGCGGCCCGTCAATGCGGGGAAGGCCAGACCGGGGGATAAGAACGAACTAGGCGGATATATCTTTGACCCCTCCTGGCCGGGCCGTTGGTACTGGCCCTGGGGGTGTGCGATAATCAGGTTTCCGGGGGTGTAATGAAGCCAATGCAAGTCATCAATCAAAAGGATGCATTATGAGTGGCCTTATTAGTAAGTGTGGGCTCGACAATTGGTGGAAAAAGGAATTAACAAAAGAAGAAAGACAAACTATTGAAAGCGTTTTTACGCCATATACTTCATCGGGAGAAATGCGGGGGATTCTTACAAGCGGAGATGGGTCTGCCTTTGCAAGGGAAGGAACTTTCCAATTTCTATCTATGTTATTAGGATGGTTCAAAAAACCTGAGTATTATCAAATTATTTGTAAAATTGTAAAGGTTGCTGATTCCTTAATCCATACTGAAAAAAGAATAATAAACAAACATTTCTATTATCTCAGTAAAATAAAAGCATACTATCCATGCCGCAACGCTATACCAGGGTCTTTGGATTTAGCGATAAAGGCGTGTGAAGATCAGATCGCCATATCAAAAGAAGTGGCAAAAGAGATATTGAAGGGTGAAAAGAGATATACGCTCAAAAGTGAAGAAAAGATGGCAGCCGATATTTTGGAAGGCCTTGACGATAAAGATTCACCACCAGATAAGTACGAAGGGGTAACGCTGCCGGACGGATTTAATCCTGTCATTCACAATGACCCGAATGATTATGAGATTATTCCGGGCAGGCTTTATGAACACACCGGGTATAAGCAATTATGTATTATTCGTGAAAAACAAGGCAACTGGGGCGAAGTTATACGCCTGGCTTCCGAAGCACTGGAACAAGGATGGCCCGGCGAATGGGACAAGCGAATAGAGAAGGCAAAGAAGAAGCTGGAGCAGGGAAAATAGAAATTATTAACGCAGGCCAAGATATATTGGTATATGGGGAATATCAGGAGGTTCTATGAAAAGGTTTCTTATATGTCTTTCGTGTATTTTTCTCTTTTCTCATTGCCATGCTTCTTTTGAAGGGTTTCCCTATTACGGGCTAACGTATGATGATACGCCAGAGTCGGCAAAAAAGAAGATAGGGTATAAAATAGAAAGCGAAGACATATCCGATGCTTCAATAACACTTCGCTATAAAACCGACGAGGGGGATTTGTACGTAAAATTTCTAAAAAATGAATTAATAGACATAATATTAGTGACACACTCTTACTCGATAAAAAAGTACACGTTTGATGAAGCGTGTGAAATCATTCAGAGAAAGGAGGGCCAGCCCAATTTTCTTAAAAAAACCGAAGGCGCAGTGTACGAAAGTTCGGCAATATGGAAAAAGAGCTACAAGACTGTTTCCATATATGAATCATCCGGCGGAACTATAAACCTGTTTGTTAGTTATGAATAAAACCAGTATAGGAGAAATTATGAAGAGATGATGGCAAAATAAAAATAGGCTCTTCAACTATAAGTACGGATTATTTTAATTGACAAGGAGCTTTTATGAAGGCTATTATAGTTTTATTATTGACGGTTGTAAGTATCAGTTATAACCAGTCCGTGGACTGTACATATTCAGAAATGACACTAGCAGAAACAATGCCCCTCACAATATGTATACATTAGCCAATGGAACATTAACAATAAATATCGATTTTACCCAAAGTGAATTTATATTACATTGCGTCAAATTGATTGATTATGATGGAATTGAAACAATTGAAAAAATCATAGTAGAAACTTTAACAAATTATCTCATTGGATATTTTAATAATATTGAATTTTTCTCTAATACTAAATTTTTAGGCTGGAGGAGAGAAGACTTTGTAGAATATAAAGGATTTATCAACCTGTCAGACTGTATCAGCAAATATGGAGGCTTACGTATTTGTTTCTACAAACTACGGACAGACTGCGTTATTAATTCTGGCATAGAAGATATAAAATTGATATTGCCTAGTTTTATTAAGATGGGAAACTGGTTTTCTCTTTCAGAGTTTTTCCAATATAAAAATGATTCGTATTTGAAAAGTAATGATAAATATATATATACAAAGAAGAAGATATTAAAAACAAAAGAAAAAATAAAACTAGACATACTTGGCATTGGCTTTGATTCATATTTTCTAAACACCCTTCAACGGTCTATGCCTAAAAAAGATTATTTCATTGATTTGCGTCTTTCAAAGGGATTGGTATATGTAAATAATGACGGAACAAAAATAGCCAAGGAAAGCTTGCCATATCCAATAGTTGTTTATCCAGAATCGGGATGTTTTATATCATTCAAAAAAAGCATAGAATGTGATGCATATTATTGTTCGTGTTTTGAAAATGCGATAGCAAACTATAATAAACACGAATATACTAGAAAAATTATAAATCCACAATTTGCCAATTTATTATGCCATGAATGTAATAAAAAACTGCCGAGCATATCATATTATGGCCCCACTTTTCCAGAAAAATTTCTAAATTATCTAAAGTGGTATATTGACAAACGAGTATACGAAAAAGGGTTAGACTATGCTTCAAATGACGATATAGAAAATGAAGTTCGCCTTATATTTGGGTTCAGAAAAAAGGGTGAAGAATGGATTGGCGAAACCATGTCTTATTATAAAATAAAAGAAGCTTTTTCTGAAACAGAAGTTATTCACCACGGTAAACCGGATTGGCTTGGCCGACAACACCTTGATGTTTGGATACCAAAATACGATGTAGCAATTGAATACCAGGGGAAACAGCATGATGAGGCAATAGAATATTTTGGCGGTGAAGAAGGATTGCAAAAAACAAAAGAGCGTGATGAGACAAAATTTAATTTGTGCCTCAATAATAATACAAAGTTGTTTTACATATATTCCGTCGAGGATATAGAAAGTGTTATCTCTGATATTAAAATATACTTAAATTCAAAAGAATCAGTCAGAGAATTTCTTGCAGAAGGCGGCCTACCAGATGGAGAAGGCAATTTATCAAAATAGTTTCAATGGCGGATGCTACTATTTCATACGATTTGCCTTATTTTTCAACAGGCGCAAGTAATCAATTATGCTTTTCCCCGCAGTTCCTTTTTCAACCGTTCCGCCGCCCGTTCAAACCGCCGCAGTTCGTCCATGTCATAGAGCCGGGTGATATACAGCACTTCCCCGGATTCCAGGGCTTCCCCGGCCTCCATTATGACCTTTTCAAGATATGCTCTGGTTTTTGGGTCAAGGCCCTCATCCAGGGTAACGGCGGCCCGGCTGCCAATATAGACCCGGCCCCCTTTCACCCAGACGGCGGATGGCTTTACGGCGGCCTTCTCCCCCTTTGCGAATCCGGCGAACTGCCGGAGGGACATTTCCTTGACCGCCCTGAACACATCTTTCTTCTGGTATATCTCCAGCGCCCGCTCCACATAGGGGAGCTTCGTGGGGCCGTCTTCTTCGGAAAATCCTACCCTTTCCAATTCCTTTCGGTACTTCAGGTAGGTTTCCCCGATATATAGCCAGTTATGGATGCTGCTCCGATCCATCTGGGTCTGCTCGCAGAGGGATTCGATGTATTTGGCCATACTGTGAAATTCAAGGTCCACGTAAAGCCCCTTTGCTTTTATTTTCGCCAGCCCTATCCCCATAGCCAGGATAGACAGCCTGACCCCTTTGATGGTCTCCCGGATGCCGGTGTCTATCTCAAAGGGGTCATCCGAACCGGCGTAGTCCAGGCTGAACCGCCCGGAGGGAAGGCGGTTTTCGGGCTTCCGGGGGCCGTCATACTGGTTGGGAATGGCTTCGGTTTTCTTGCGGGAATTATTCGTCATGTATTTAGTATCGGCAAAAATGTATGAATATGGACTGTAAAATACTTTGTTTCGAGAGGAGGGCAAAAAAATAGCCCGTATGCGATATACGGGCCAAAAACCACCATGAGACCTGCCTAGAGGCGTAGCGGGAGCCTTAGCCCCCCGGTACGTATCTTCACGTACAAAAACACCCCGGCCAAAACCGCCGCCATACCCAGGATACCGCCCAAGATTATGTTAAGGTTCCGTGATTTTTGGAGCCTCAGCCGTTCCTCCCCCAGGGTCTCCTTCAGCCCGGCGATTTCGCCATTCTTCGATGAAACCAGCGTCAACTGGGCGGCCTCGTACTCGTTGAAGGATAAGGCTAATTTCCGGTTTGTCTCCCGCTGACCCCGCAATTGAGCGTTCAAGCTCGCTGATTCCGATTCCAAGTTCTCGGCTCTCGTTTTTAACGCTCTCA
The DNA here is from genome assembly GCA_031276295.1 of Treponema sp. Taxonomy (GTDB): domain Bacteria; phylum Spirochaetota; class Spirochaetia; order Treponematales; family Breznakiellaceae; genus JAISNI01. The sequence goes on along the minus strand of JAISNI010000178.1, from coordinate 11,867 downwards.
CCTGTAATAGCCAGCTCTGTTTCTCCACTTCGGATGTTTTCCATGTTTTCTCTAAATTCTGAAGCTCCGATTCTAGAATCAAGTACCATTGGTCTGCTGCGGCAACCGATACAACACATTGTAAAAACCAAAGAAAAAGTAATAATTTTCTCCACATTACAACTCCTTAAAAAAACCGGCTGCTTTGCGCTTATCTGCCACTCCGGGAAGTCCGGGGGCGGCGTTTCGCCGGTATTATTTCATCAGCTCGAAATGAGGATTGTCCCAGTCTTTCCCCCAGGTCTGGCCATAGCCTCCGGCGCACCAGTCAAGGCCGCATTCCTCAGCCAGTTGCCCCATGCGTTCCCATACCGCTTTTGGGGCCGTCCACCAGGGGTAGCCGGGCTTACCCGCAATCTCCGGGCACATATCGACGGCGTTTCCCCCGGTGTGGTTTGATACCCTGGCATTGGTAACGATGGTGTTTTCCCGTTCTTTGATCAGATAGAGGCCGGCCACCGTCCGCAGGCTGTTCACCACGTCCAGTCTTTCCCGGCCCTGGGCGTAATAGGCGTTCTGTACCGGCTGGCTCCGGTCGGTCTCGATGACCACTACCGGGAAGTTTTCCGCCCCGCAGCGGTCAAGGAACTTCCTTACGGCTTCGGCCAATGGCTTTTTCAATGCGTCAATGCTTCTGTTTACTCCCATGTCATGCTCCTCAGTGAAGTTTTGATATATAGTCCTCGTTCTTCTCAATGCACATATCGATTATGGCAAGCCAATGATCGCTTTTTACCTGCTCCCGGTAGCTTTTGTAGGTTTTTATTTTATCGGCGCAGGTTTCGGACACTTCCCGCATGGTGTTGTTCATCCACTCCCGGAAATAAGAGAGAACAACCTTTTCCGCCCCATCGTCCCATGAGGGAAGAGTGTTTCGGTCTACTTTTCTTGCGGCGTTGTATAAGTCTATGTACTCATTTTTTAACTGGCGGATGATCCGGTCTTCATAGGCTTGCCGCTTATCCGGCATAAGCACTTTGGTAAAATGATTGTTGTTTATGGACTTGTACATCGGGAACCGTATCGTTGCCGATAAAGCACGGCGGACTATATCGTCCATGCTTAAATCTTCAAAACTGTTTATCAGGGCAACCCGCATTTCGTCGGTATAGTCCCGGAGCCGTGAGCGCAGAAGTTCGTCGTGTTCATGGTTTTCTTCGTTCATCTGGTAGATGATGGTCTGATTCTGCTGCTCTCGTTTTATGGGGCCTACCGACATTATCCCCAGCCACTTCATAATGACTGCGGCGATTATAAGTATACAGGCAACGCCGATAAAAATAATCAGGAGATTATCCGCAGGTATGGCCGCAAGGTTCGCTTCAATTTCTCCGCTCATTTATTCATCCTTAAAAAGTAATCCCGCCTTCGTAAACCACGCAATTCCCGTGGCCCACAAAAGCAGGGTTTCGTACACCAGAATAAAGGGGCCTCTGCCGTTCAGCCCGGTAAACGCCCCCAGCGCAAAGAGGATCATTACACCAACCATGATAAAGGCGCATATCCGGTACACCCGGTTCCGGCGTACCTTTGCTTTCGTGGTTTCCGCTGTTTTGGTAAAACAAAAGGCAACCATGACGGCAAGGGAGATAAACCCTAACACGGCAACGATGTTATGAATGACTGCCGATACTTTTACCGGCAGGTAGAGGAGGCCCACTCTTTCCAATTCCGTGTCCCCGCAGGGGAAGCAGGCTATGAGGATAAACGCTATACCAGCGGTTAAGGCGGTGAGCCTGTCCAGCCAATACTTATAGGGGTTTATAATCCCATAGCAGATAAGGAACACGGCGGCGGAAAAGAGAGTTCCTACCATGACGGGGCCGCTGTTTGCGTAAAAGGTGGCGGATATGGAATAGTACCAATGGGGCTGATTGTCTCCCAAAAGTCCGAAGCAAATGGCAAGCACGGGGAGCGCCATAGCGGATACCCCCACGTTTGCCCTGATAAGTTTGTATATGCCGTTCATGTAATGCCTCCTATGATAAGTTCCACCCGCCTTCAGCACTGTCCGAAGGTGCGGGGCCGGTGCCGGAAGGGGAGACGAAACAGCCGTTATATATTACCGGTGAGCTAAAATCTTTGCCGCAGCGGATCATGCCCTTGCAGCCCGCATAGGCTGTACCGCTACCACTCCCGGAACAGTCGGTAAGATAAGAACACGTATCGTATCCTACTCCTGCATAGCTGTGGCTGCCTTCGACTTGCCCTCTGGAACTACAGCCTGTGAGCCTTTTACAATTGAAAAATCCTTTGGCTTGGCCATCATTGCCTCTGGAACTGGCGGATGCTTCACAGTTTATTAAGTCATTACACAGATAAAACCCATAGTTGTAGCTATTATCAATGCCGGAGACATCGCCTTTGCAATTCAGAAGTTTTGAGCAAGATACAAAGGCAATGCCAGAATTATATGGACTAGTTTTTCCACTACCTGTACCGATGCAGTTGACAAGTTTTTTGCAATTAGAAAATCCATTATTCATGGTGATTGCGATGCTATGGTAGATATTTTCACAACTATTGAATCCAACACCAGATTCAATGCCAAGATCGTGACGGCATCTGCAGTTGCTGATATTTATACATTTGTTAAATGCAATAGATTGCGCGGAACCAGGCAGATATATTTCTAAGTCTTCCATGCGATAATAAGGCCCCGTTGGTAGATTGGTGTAATATAACCCGAATTCATCTTCGGCTAAGGTTAGTTTTAGCACGCTTCCCGGCATACCCACCACCACCTTAGTCCCAGCTGCGGTCAGGTTTACTCCTTTATTGCTTTCCCATGTTCCCGGCGCAATCAGCACCGACGAGTAGTCATTCCCCGCTTCGTTGTTTGCCCAGGCCGCCAGCTTTTCGTTGCTGTCTACTACATAGGTGAACTGAGTGATACCGCCCCCTCCGCCGCCGTTCATCTTTATGCGCTTTGTATCGGGCTCTATGGAGCAGTAGCCCGGATCATTACTACTCTGCAGATCAGCACCCGCAACAAAGACTGGGAGGACCCACTGCGGTTCATAGAACCTTACATTCAACCTTCTAGTAACAGCACTATGAGTAATACCAAACCATATTTCATCATCTTTTCTGACTTCTATCTCAAAGAAAACAGAGTTGGGCAACATGCTCGATTGTGCATATACAGTGTTATATTTTATTATTTCATAACTCTTGCTGTTGTGGTTAAATGCTACTATACCAGAAACATTGACATCAGTAGAATCAACCGACACCGCAATACGAAGATAACCGTCTTTGGGCATAATGTAATGGGGAGTATCGCCGCCGCTACCCCATGTATCTGTTATCAGGGTTTCTGTTGTCAAGTCGGGAGGTCCCATGAAATGCTGCGGCATCCTCGCTGAGTCAAACAACACTTTGGGATATTTTTCTTGGATCCTCACGATGAAGAATGAGCCGCCTGCGTCAAGGGCCTTATTCGCTATGCTAGAGGCAAAGGAGAAATAAATATCCATGCCGTTTTCCAATACACCCGTCCATGAAACAGAGGGCTCATAATTCGTATCGGCACTCCATCTAAGGAATTGCGTAGCAAGTACCGTGTCCTCTCCCTGATAGTTCGCAACTATCCCTGCGGACATATAGGATTGATCGGCTGTACTTTGAGCGGGAGGGGTTATAAATATCTGATATAATCCCGACTCTTTTATGCTAATCCTTGTCGAATCCTTTTTCCATCCTGCCAACGGACCACCGACAGATAAAATCTGAAGCATTTGGTATGTATTTGCCCCTGCGCCGGTTACGTTTTGGAAAGTCCCGCCTACATAATCTAGCTCAGTTGGGACTATCTCACCCATACTGCTAGATTCTTTCATCATCTGTCCTGCGACTTTTTTATATGTTTCCACTCTCTTTACCTCCTAATCTTTCACGTAAGTTACAACTGCTGTTACATTTGCATCATAAGAAGTGGTCCCAGATGCACCATACTTAGCAACATAGAGCCCTCTCAATCCAACCCCAAGTCCGATAAACCTCGTTATAACACCGTTTGAATCCGGCATCCCAAGTGGAATACCGTCTATGGCAATGAACCCCTGGCCCGGAGAGAAGCTCTCAAAAGATACGATAGTGAGTGATGATGGAAGCTCAGCAGATAGAGAGACGTAACCCGGATCACTTGGATTCGGTGGGTTAGCGTTTGCCTCAATGACTGTGGTCCCCGCTGGAATAGTCTTCTGGATAACTTTTTTATACATCTGCTTCCCATCTATCCACAACAGCGGCGTTATCTCTTTTGTTACAGGATCCATCTTGTAGAGGGGCTGTTCCTCTAGGGAGTAGTCTGTACCCACCTCTACACTGTAGCGGGGGGTGGGGATGAAGGTTATTTTGGGTGGGATGAAATAAACGGCGAAGTATTTACCGCTCATCGTGCTACTAGGCGTAATCTCAATAGTAATAACATCATCTTTCTCCACAGGAAACGTTGCGTCTATCCCTAATCTGGCCGATGGTCGCTGTGTATTACTGGTTGTTACCCGCTTCCCATTACGATTAACAAATAGGTCTTTATCCATTTCACCAACATCCACCCCACCATATATCCGTATGTAGCCGTTACCGGGTGATATAACGGATACTGGAAAATTGGGTGCCACAGACGGAAGAAGGTTCGGGCCTTCATTGGCAACATCCGGCACCACATGAGGAAACACATTATCGCTTCCGCCCTGCAGGACATTGACACGAGTGTTCTCTGGAAGAGTCGGGGCTAGGGCTACCATTTCTTCATAGGTGTCAACAACGATGGTTTCTTTAATGTCCCCGTCAGCACCGGGCGCTATGCCGTTGATCGTATCCGCCCTCCCTAAGCCCTGCAAGCTGTCGAATATAGACTTTAAGTTGTTGCGGAAGCTCTGCAGCCACGCAACAACGGTATCGTTCCCGGCCTGTTTCAGAGCGTTCGTGGCCGCCTGGTCAAGGACATTCGCCGTCATAGCGGCGGTCATGTTACTCGTGGGGAGCCACTGCGTATCGGAGCAGTCTAATCTCCACGTCTCCCCGGCCACTATCTCATCCCACTTTCCACCGGAGGGCCAGGTGTCCGTATCGGTGAACGTTACATAGGCATACTTAGAGGGTGTTATCGTCGCCCCCGCATCCGCCACAAATGCGGCGTAGCTTACATAGGGAGACCCCGATACTTCGCTGCTTCCCAGAATACCGTCCACGTACTGTTTCAGGGAGTTGATGGCGTTCACCACCGAAGACTTATCAACGGTCAACAAAGCGGACACTAAACCTATCCGCTGATCTAAGTCTTTGATGTCGAAGTGGCGGTAAAACAAATTCACATTCGTAAAACTGCCTGTCATGCTCTCGATGTGAAACTCTTCGTCTATCCGGTAGTCGGCTATTTTTACTTCGCCGTCTTCAACCAGCGTTACTACCGTGCTGTCCGCTTTCGTATAAACAAGGCTATTGTCCGTCCGGGTGAACCTGCCGCCATCGGCAGCCGCTATCTCCCAGTCATTGTAGTAAGCAAAAGGCTCTTTGGGCATGACGTGCATACCCTGGATGTTGTTGCCGATAGTAATGCCCTGGGCCAGGCGGACGTATATGTTTGCTTTCGACAGTTCCACCAGTTTCGCCCGTGCCTCTTCCAGGAGTACCGCCGCTTCCCGTGCCGTTATGGTGTCAAGGCCCAGCCCGACGGCGGTGCTGTCTTTGTTCAGCGTTGTTCCGTTAATAGCAGGCTTATCGATGAGATCGTCATAGTCCACTATCGGATCGGGCATCTCCGCCCACGCCTTACTCTTTCGGATGTAAGGTTTATTGTCGTCGGGGGCTTCAAACACGGGGCTTATATCTTTGTCCACAGTTACGCAAACAACAACTGATTCCACTACATCCTTGACTACCGCTATCGTCCCCGCTGCGTCGTCAACAACGTCCCATTTTGCGGGTACTGCGTCGAAAGTCCCCACGGCCACGGATGTTTCCGCCCCCGCTGTTGTGTTAAACGTTTCGCTGGTTGTATGGACGGGGGCCGTGTCGGGCCGGAGGGACAAGATGATGTTTCCCTGCTGCTGGTCTATCTGTATATTTCTCCCCCCTATGAGGGACTGCTCCTTCATCTCAATTTCGCCGTCCTGTAATCCGGCGGCGGTAAGAACCTTCCGTTCCTCCCCGGTGTCTTTTGTGGTGTTTATCGCCCCTATGACAGCAGAATACTTCCAGACGGTTTTTGAAATATCAAAATTTCCGCTTGACTGCGTACTTATGTAATACTGCTTTCCGCCGTCAAAGTCCGCCATAGCAGCGGACGATACGCCTTCGCCGTACACAAAATCGGCGGATCGGAGTATGGTCGTACCTTCCACCTCTATAAGCCGCAGGCTCGACTTGTCTCCGGTAAGTTTCACCAAAAGACTGCCCGAAATCAATTCGCATGACTGCACAAATGGGGAGTTGATCAATTTATGCGCCGTTTCGGACAGGTGTTGTAAATCAATCCCCCCGATCATAACCCTCATTCTGCCGTCGGCCCCGACTTCCAGCGTTACGCCGTCGGCGTTCACATCGTCGATGTTCCACGTTCCGCCGAACCAATAATAGCCCCTGGAATTATTCAGGTTCGCCCATAAGTCGTTTATATGCGGCGTGTAATCGGGATTATCCACCCAGGCCGTACCGTCCCACTTTTTCACGCCCGTTACCGGAAAAACCAGCGGGGGGGTGTCGTCGCTTCCGGCGATCCACAATTCGTCAACGGAAATAATCAGCGGCGATCCCGAAACGTCAACTTCCGCCCCGGCCCCGTCCCCGCCTATAAGTGATATTCCCGTACCCGCCGGGTCTCCCTGCTGTAATTCGTGTTCGGTGATGGAAAGGGACGTAATCACGCCGGAGCCGTCCACCGCCTGCACGGTGAACACCGTATTATTCCCGGCGATTTTCAGTTTGTCGCCAACGGCGTACCCGCTCCCCCCGGAGGCAAGCGTAAAACCGGATATGTTATAATAACCTGCCGGATCACCGGAGGAGTAATAGCCGGTAAACGTTCTGGCTAAATCTTTTATTATGTTGATAAGGTCATAGAGCGGCCCGACTTTCGCCAGCGCCCCCGATAATACATTGTACGATACTTTTTTTGTACTTTCCTGATTATCACAAATGAACTGGCTTGAAACCGCATCCGCAATTTCCGCAACATTCGCTAAATCTTTGATCCGTATTTCTTGTTCCATTTCCGATTCCCCTATATAACTTCATTCCACGCTAACGCCCCCGCCCCCCAGTGCCATCTGGGAGACCGCAGGGGGTTGCTAAACCCTGGATCATTAAACACCCCGAAAAGCGGCGGGATGTATTCTTCTCCATTCCTCATGGGCTGAATGACATGGGGAACCACATTTTGAACTTCCAAAGAATACCGCTCAAGCGCCCGCCGGGTTCTGTCGGAAAATACGTCGTATTTTGCCGTCAGGCTCCTTCTCGGTCTTCTCTTTGTTCCGTAAGAAACGCCTATATCGGACAGCGCCCCCTTCCCAAAAGTAGCATACCCGTACTCTATACTCTTGGGCCGTGCAAGCGCAAGGCGGTCTCCTACATACAGATAGTGTAACACACTGGGGGCCGTTCCTTCAAGGGTAAGTTCTATTTTATCAATCGTATATTCACGTTTTAATGTCATAACAACTAATTTTTGATCTGTTTCTGATAAATCAGTTTCGCCGGGCGCAAGGTTTCTTTTGATTTCCGTGTAGTAGCTTTCAGAAACTACCATAATATCATCTTCATCTTCCGTTATAATGCGGTTATGCTGGTGGTCTACCAGTAACATCAGCGGAATAGTCGTAACGAGATTATCACCTAAATAACAGGCCCCTCTCATTTTGTCAAAACTGGGGTTCCCCAAAATGATGCTTCGTATACTTACCGGGCTGCTATATGTAAGCGTAAGATGTACCGTATCGGTTTCCCATTTTACATACTCCATATAGACGGAATTGGACAGATAATCAAGCGAATATCCCACCGGAGGCGCAGTGCCCGTCATGCTCCGGGGGAAATTATGGTAGTATAAATAAAAATCTTCCACAAAAGGAATATCATTTTGCGGAATAAGTTCATCAGGCTGTTTCATGGAAGGAAGTAAAATCATCACGCCGCCTTCTTTTTCACGTCGATGGTAACTATCTCATCCCGTGTAGACATGACAACGTTCGTTATTGTCCACACGGAATCAGGGTACAGGGGAATGCCCCCTGAAAATGGAAATGCGGGAACAGATAATTTTATAGCGCACCTGTCATACTGCCGTATATCAAACCATTTTCTTCCCTGTAGTTGTATTCCCGAAACTACAGGGTATATGCTTAAACTGTCCGCCATTTCCACCCGGAACCGCTCTCTTGCGTCCGCCTCATTCTTCAGAAGCGTAGATACTATCCTGTTCTGGCTTACGTTATGCAGCATCTTTGCCTTTTCCTCGGCTGCGGGGTTAATAATAGTTGATGATGTTTTTTCCGTCCAGTTTTTTGCATATTCGACAACAAGGCGGGTAACAAATGATTCGCTGTCTGCGTCCACGGATAATTCTTCAATGTTTAATATATCAGTTTCACGGATTTCCCATGCAACGGGCCTGTCGGGCAAGTCAACCCGTGCGGTCATCAGCCCCTTGTATGAACAAAACTGCCAGCCGTATTTTGTACCGCCCTGAAGATCGGCGATAACATCCACCAGGGCCTTCGGTTCCGAAATTACGATCCCTATGGGTTCAGATATGGCCGATAATTCGTTTATTATTTCCGTGGTGTTATAATCCTTATCGGTAAGTTTAACTACTGCATATCGGTAAATGAGATATTTGAAAATCTCATGCACCTTTACGATATTAGGGCGCTCTGCGTGAAAGGTTCCCGTTACCCGTAATTTCCGGGGGGTAGCCTCCAGTTTTGGAATGGTAAATCCCGTGTCCGGCGGGTGGGCCACAAGGTTTGGGATACAGATCAGCGTCGTCATTACAACAATGCCGCTTGGAAGCGTTTCGGGTATTTCTTCAGTCCACCAGCTCGTAGGTTCTCCGGCGTAATCGGCTTTCTTTAAGACCATCCATCCATTTTCAATCTCCACTTCCACGCCCATGTTGTCGGGGCTTTCTTTGTGGGAGTAATGATAATCTACCTCTACTTTTCCGTAACACGCCCGGTATTTCCGGTACGATTGTTGATCAAACGCATACCCGTTAAGGCAGTCGCACGGAACGGCACGGCAATAGCCTATAGCGTCTTGTTTATACCGTTTTCCGGTGTCTTCGTCCATACAGATAAGCCCGTCGCTCTGATTTCTGTATTCTTCACGGACGTACTGCTGGTCTACCACGGTGTCGGTGTATCTGCTCCGCTGATCCTGTAATTTTAAGGTGATGGTGTCAAAGTCTTCGGTGAAGTTTTTTACCCATGTTTTTTCAAGGGGAAATCCGTTTGTGTTTTCTACTTGTACGGGGAGTCCGATTATATCATCCGAAACAATTGATTTTACCGCTTCAGTTTTTAACAACTGCATATTTAGAGCGTTTGTTTTTATGCGGCTGTATTCATGTGGATCGGCGCTGATTTTAATTTTATAATCGGAGAGAACCGCATAGCGGTACGGCATTTTGTCCCGGACAAAGAAATAATCGTCGGTAAAATAAGATACGGCAGCCAACATAGCGGGCGGGAACAGCCACTCACCCGCCGACGCATGAATCGGGGCTTCTGATTTGTGGCGGAACCGGGCATAGAGCTTATTGCTTCCCACGGCTAAAAACCATGCTCCTGTTTCCAGGTCGCTTGCTTCCAGTTCTTCCATGCTGTTTACTCTTTGCACGATGGTAGAGCCCAGTGATAATTCTATAACAACGATAGGGCGGACACCATAAGGTTTGTATCCGGGGAGGCTGTTTGTTTCGCTGGTCCACAATAAGGCCGTCCATATTCTCGGTTTATAGAGATAAAACCGAAAGTTTTTCCGTGCGCTTATTGCTACTGATATGTTCATACTAACCTATATATACCGCAAGTGGTTCTGCTACCGCTGACGCTACCGCCATCGCCTGGTGGGTCCGAGTAACCAAAATTGGCACCGCCACCGCCACCGCCAGCTTTCCTCAGATCGTCATTAACCCCACTTCCTCCAATACCATAAGGCGATCCTCCTTCAGAACTCCCATCTTTGCCGTCTTCACCAGGATTCCCTCCGTCGCCCCCTCTTTTATTTGTCCAACCGGAATTAAACCCTCCGCCGATGCCTCCTGTATATGATCCTCCTGCTCCTCCTCCATTACCAGTTTCTCCCTGACTATTAATCCCGGAGCCACCGCCACCGCCACCGCCACCGCCATATCCCCCATTTCCGCCGTCACCCCCTATAGAATTAGTGCCGCCTCCGCCTCCGCCTCCGCCGCCTCCCATGGCGACAATGTTGGTAGATATGCCAGGTATAGAAAATACAGCATTGGCGCCGCCAGCCCCTCCTCCGCCAGCAGGACCATAGTTACCACTGTTGTTAGTACCTCTTGTTCCGTCTCTTCCGTCTATACCAACAAGCAAGGTTGCTTGCATACTTTGTACTATGTAAATTTCTTGCGAGATTGTTTCTCCCTGATAGCCGTAACCGCCACTGCCGCCACTTTCATGGTCTGATGATCCACCCCGCCCTCCGTTTCCGCCTCTCCCTCCGCGCAGTATAACAAGGTATCTGCCGGGATTCAGTATAAGCGATTGATCGCTCGTACCTTCATATATAATACTGTCTATCGTGGATAGCATGACCCAGGGAGACAAATAACTTATCAGGGAAAACGTATTTCCAAATTTTGTCCCGAACGCAACAGCCCTGTCGTTCCCGTTGTAGAACGCTCCTCTGGCAAGATCGCGGTAGGGAGACGCTTGAGAAAAATAGTAAGAAGAGTTCGGCTCTTCGTCTACGGCATAGATGTATACCCTTGACCCATCACTCCAGTTATTTGACCAGCCGGAAACGCCAACACTTATGGCGTTTCCGTGCATTCCGCTGTTTGCTTCATACGTTGATCCTGCAAGGATAGTGTTGTTTGAATATACGACATTGATATATCCCCGCTCCGCAATTGAGATAAGCCTATCCAGCCTCCGCAGCCCCTGTATGTACTCAGTTACCACAAAGTGATCTTCAAACTTATAGCCATACGCCAGCGCCCGGTTGTTTCCCGTATACCATCCGCCCTTAACAGGATTGTATATCGGGGCCGTTACGCTGAACGAAAGAGAATATGCATCCGCCAACTCTTCCACCACATACACATATAAAGATGAATAGTTCCCCGCCGCCGGGTCGAAGTTCAATATGTCCGTGTCATCATCCAAACTAAAATACGCCCCGTTCATCTCAAACGTGCTGCCCGCAAGCATTTTGTTTGCGTCATCTATTTTTATGTTTGAATGGCCCCTTGAAATAAATGTGGTTTTATCGGCAAGCAAAATGGGCTGATTGAGATCAGAGTAAAAGGCGTTCATGTCCGGTTCTTCGAGTCTGTTTATAGCCATCCGCTACCTCACCCTTAGGGGAATCGTTTGATTCCTGTTTATCTGGTCAACAAGCACGTTCGCCCATTCCGCCCCGTCTACCACAAGAGTTATTACTATAGGCGCAGTGGATGCCGCCACGCCCAACGCACCGTCCGACATTTCCCGTAGCGGCATGATCGCCTCCGGGCCGCTTTCCCCCATCTGCCCAACGCTAAAATCAGTCGGAGCGGAAACGATGCTGTTCGTAAACACCCCGCCGGAACCGAACACCTGTTTCCCGTCTTCAAATACTCCGCCCTT
>JAISNI010000177.1 GCA_031276295.1 Treponema sp. | reverse complement strand
ACTTCGCATAACAGGACTGTTTACGCTTCGCCGCAGTAGCGGCTCGGGGTTCCGTTCGCCTAGGTCATTCCGCTTCGCTTCATTCCCACGGCTCACTACACCCACAGTTTGCCAGCCCTGGTCTTTGCTTCGCAAAGCCCTTATTCGGGCTGTCAAACCGTCGTAAACAGCCGGAACGTTAAACGCAATGCCCCCTAAACTTTTTTGGAAAAATTTTTTGAATAATAAACTGTGAAAAATAATACACGGAAAAAAATATTTTTGAAAGAATCTTTTTAAAAAATTAAGACAATAAAAAAGTTTTTCCCAAATTTTGTTGTAACAGGCGGTTTCCATACCGCCTGAAATCTGAACCCCATGAGAAGAAAAATTATTCCAAAAGAATACTGAAGAATACCTTTTTTGGCGCAATTTTAGGAAAATATAATGCCATGCGCCTGCGGCGCAGTAGACAGGATTTGTTCTAATCAAAGACGTTTACCCGTTATGTTTAGAATTTTCTGTCTGAGGTAGACTGAAGCCAGCCCCCGGTCTAATTTACGAGTGCAGAAAACAAAAAGATGGCGGATTTACGTTATAAAAAGGAAGGAGAATAATGATCCCCCACAAGCCACCGTCCATGGCGGCTTGCGGGAATTAATAAGCGGAAAAAACTTAAAAAAAGGAAGCACAGTGGTGCCTGACACCATTTTTAGAAAAATTGGGAGCCTGCCTCCACGCCCCCGCCGTTCTTGGCGGGGGCGCACTGTTAATGGAGTGTACTTACGGCGGACGGGTATCGAACGGTCACGGATAGAGGGTTTCTCAGCGGGAAGCAGGACTGGAAGAATATGACCACGGTTATAGAAGTTCGGGGGACGCGAACGAGAGGGAATGAGACAACGGTTAGCACCCGGTATTTTATCAGCAACAAGGATGCGCCGACGGAAGTATTGGGGAAGGACACGCGGGGGCATTGGGGGATAGAGAACGGCCTGCATTGGATGCTGGATGTGAACATTAGGGAAGACGGATGCCGGGCGCGAAAAGACAACTCACCGAAGAACTTAAACATAGTGAGGAAGATAACGCTCTCACGGCTTCGGGCTGTTGACGGGGGAAGACGGGTAAGCGTCAAACGGAAAATGCGCAGGCTCGGTCTTGTTCCTGATTTCCTGTTCAAGGTGTTATTCGGCGAGTAAGTGCTGTTGCCCTGGATTCTTTCCAGCCGGAACTTGACTTTCTGCATTGTTCTATGTTATACCAAATTTACTATATCATGAGGAGGCTTATTATGCTTGCAAATCAATATTCTCAAATTCCCGTGAAATCCATCTTTTCCCGAACATAATACGCCGGTTTTTTACTTACAAAATATTTGGACTTTCACGTTTCCGCTATTTTATTGCCTGGAGCGTATTCCGGGTTCTTCTCTAACAATCGAATACAGATTATGTAGCGTCGATGTTGTATTTGAGGACACAATTTGAATCCTATTCTCTTAAAAGGCGCCTGTAATGAGGCGCTTATCTATGCAAGAAACGTGGAGGCTTCTTGCGAAGATCAACTCATGGCTTATCTTAACCATGAATTATTCAGCGATACAAAAGTACGGATCATGCCTGATGTGCATGTAGGCAAGGGGACGATTGTCGGCTTTACCTGTACCCGCAACGGCTTTGCCCTGCCGTCATTGATCGGTGTGGATATTGGGTGCGGTGTTTCCGCATACAATATAGGCCGCAGGAATATTCCCTGTGATAAACTGGATGCCTATATACGCAAAAATATTCCAACCGGTATGGACACCCACAAAACAATGGATGACCGCATTGCCCAAGCCTGGGAACTGATAAGCAGCGGTCAGGACAAAAATGCTGGTGAAGGACAAACGGAATGTGGTGAAGCGCAGGCGGATACCACGGAAGCCGGTGAAGCGGTACCGCTTGTATTGTTCAAAAATGAACTCCGCAGAATTGCCGATGTACAGCAGCAGCCGATTCAGAGGGTGCTTGCAAGCCTTGGTACTTTAGGCGGCGGAAATCATTTTATCGAAATTGATAAGGATGAGGAGAAAAACAACTGGCTACTTATACATTCAGGCAGCAGGAATTTCGGCCTCCGTATTGCCCAGTACCACAGTATGCTTGCGATCCGTAAAACACCGCCGGCAAGCCCCCTCAAGTATTTGAGCGGGGATGATGCCGAGGCATACTACCTTGATATGCGTATTGCCCAAAAATACGCAAGTCTTAACCGGGCGCTTATGGCGGTTATTATCATCGAAGGCTTTTTTAAAGAGAAAGTGGAAAACTGCAAGGCAATTGATACCGTACACAACTACGTTGACTTCCGCGATAATATTATCCGCAAGGGAGCGGTATCTTCGCATGAAAACGAATCGGTTGTAATCCCTTTTTCTATGTCCGAAGGAGCCGTCATCGGTACAGGCCGGGGCAAAGCAGAGTGGAATTATTCCGCCCCCCACGGCGCAGGCCGCAAGATATCCCGCTCCCAGGCCAGAGGGCTTTCGCTGGACGAGTACCGTAAACGTATGCGCGGAATTTGGTCCAGTACCATTAGCAAACAGACCCTGGACGAAAGCCCTATGGCCTACAAGCGGAGCAAGGATATACTTGAATATATAGAAGACACGGTACAGATTACGCACCGCTTAAAACCCCTGTACAATTTTAAGGCCGAGGAATAGGCACTGCGACAATAGGCAATTCGATGCCTTGACAGTGGAAAAAATTTATATTATAGTAATTTTTGTATATTACAAAGGAAGTGAGGTGGCCGATTTTAAAATTGGGAATCCTCCGCTATCCCGTAACTGTAACCGGGGGTCAGGGAACTGTCTAAATAGTTCCCTGACCCGATTCCGTCAAAGAGCCGTTCCCGCAGCGGCTTCAAACCACTGGTAAACAGGATGAACCCAAGTTTGTCCCTGTTTACCGGGAAGGTTGAACGGAAACGGCAGAGTTTTTGTTGAACAGGCTGTTTTCTACAGACCGTTTTTCAAGGCTCCAGCCCGCAAGCCAGGAAACTTTGGTATACACCGGGCCTTTAGGCCCGCCCATTATTTTTCAGGCTTCGAGGATAAAGCCTTGAGAAAAACTGCCATTCATATCGGTAATTTTTCCTTCAAATCCGCGGCGCACTCCGCCCGCGGACAAGGCTTCTTTCATCGGAAAGGAGTAAAGTCATGTTTTCCCCTGTTTCTTCCTTAACCAAGAAAGGGTTTTTTGCAAGAAAAACCCTTCCCTTCTTTTTCGCGCTGTGCCTTGTCATGGGCATGGCGGTGTTTTCCGGTTGCGATCTGGACGGTGATGATACCGGCAATCTGGCTGGTACTTGGACGAATGTTGCTGGTTCCTATGTTACAACGATAACTATTACCAACAATACTGTTGTGTACAGCGGGAGTTACGAAGCTACCATTGAGAATGCCCCCGATTTTGAAGCAACTAATGGGGTTCTTATTCTCAAGTTCACCAAATATGTTGACTGGTCGACTGATGAAGCAATTCTAAAAGATGATCATTCCAATGTCGGTAAATACGGTGCGATGTATTGGAAGGAGTTGACCGCTTCTTCGGTATCCCTGGCGGATGCATATACTGGCACTACTCATGTGCTGGTTGATGATTGGAGTACCGCCCAAACAACCTTCACCAATGATGCGGTTGATACTTATATTAACTGGAGTATAACCAGTCCGTACACTAAATAGCGGTTCGCATCATTATTATGGTATTATGGAAAAAATAAGACAGGTATCTATATTTATTTTTGGTTTGATCCTCTGTTTTGTCGCACCGCTTGTGGCGCAGGAAACAGAGGACGATTTTTTTAACGATGAAGTTTTCCTCATGGAAGAAGACGAGGGTATTACCGTAACCGCCAGCCCGGAAACCACGCAGCAGATGAAGACGTTGACCAAAGAGGAAATTGGGCGCGCCCATGCGCCGGATCTGGCGGTCCTTTTGCAGGAAACCTTGGGGCTGGGCATTACCCGCTACGGCCCCTACGGGAATCAGACCGACATCAATCTGCGGGGCTTCGACTCGGAACGGATCGCCTTTCTTATCGACGGGGTGCCTGTTAATTCCCCCATGTCCGGGGATTTTGACCTGTCTATGATCGATCTCAACTCCGTAGAACGGGTAGAGGTTGTCTACGGCGGGTCCGATTCCAAATACAATGTATCAGGCAGTCTGGGCGGGGTTATCAATATCATCACGGTAAAAAAACAGGAGCCGGGCCTGCGGGTTTCAGGCAGCCTTTCAAACACCGCCGCGCTTCCGGGGGAATACTATAAACCGGGGGCGGGCAATCAGGCCCCTCAATGGCAGGACCTTGTTGACGCTCAAAACATATCGCTTGCCCTGGGCTTGGGTACGGAAAAAACTTCCTGGGCCGCGGGGCTTTTCGCCAACCGCGCGGGCAACCACTTTCTTTTTGAGGACTACTACGGCAGGACCCTCCGCAGAGAAGGCAATGAGGTGTGGGATACCGGCGTGTCCCTCTCCTTTGTTCGGGAATTGCCGGATTACACAAAACTGATTGCCGGCGGGGACTTCTATTACGGCGATAAGAATATCCCCACTTCAGGGTTTTCAAGTGTAGCGAAAGAACAAAAAGATTTTTCCACGCGGCAGAACCTGATGCTGGATATGCCGCGGGCTTTTCGGGACGATCTTTCCACCGAGGCGTCCCTGACCCATGCGTGGCATACGCGGGATTACGGCGCATCCTCCCATCACGGCCAGCATACCATCACGGCGATAAACCGCTGGGGCTGGTATCCCCGGGATTGGATCACCGTCAGAGCCGGCGGGGACTACCGGTATAGTTACCTTGATTCCACCGAGATAGGCCTTTACTACCGGCATGACGGCGGCCTTTATCTCACTGCGGAGTATCAGCCGGTAGAGCAATTCCTGGTCATCCCCTCGGTCAAAGGGATTTTCGGCGGTGGAACGGTCGTGCCTATACCCAAACTTGGTTTGGTCTGGAGCCCCTCGGCTTTCCTGACCATCAAAAACAACTATTTCCGTAGTTTTAAGTTACCCGATTTTGAGGACCTCCACTGGGTTGGCGGTGGGATGCACGGCAACCCCGACCTGAAACCGGAAGACGGCTGGGGGGCGGACCTGGGTGCGGTTTATACGTTGAATGACAGGCTTACCATAGAGGCGGCGGGCTTTACCCAGTGGACTGCCGATTCTATTCATTGGTACGCCTCAAGCGGAACCTGGATGCCCGAGAATGTGGGGGAAGCTATCTTCTTCGGTCTGGATTCAAAACTACGCTTTGATATTCCCTTCTCCCTAGGGGCCTTTGAAAAAATCGGCGTCTCCCTGTCCTATCAGTTCCTGTTAAGCTATCTTTTGAGTTACGGCTATACCTACGATTCGGATAAACGGATACCCTATATGCCGCTACATACGGCGGGGGCTTCGCTCACTATTCCCTGGAAAACCGAATCTCGGCAGCACGGCGGTTCCCTCATAATCTCCGGCCGTTACGAAGGTTTGCGTTATGCCGACACTGCGAATATCACCAAACTTAAACCCTATTTTCTGTTGAACGCAAACGTTCAACAGGGAATTGCCAATAATCTTTCCGCATTTTTGATCTTCCGCAATATACTGAATCAGTCTTACGAATCCTTTAACGATTACTATATGCCCGGTCTTACCATAACCTTGGGAATGAATTTTAAATTTGACGATTCACGGAGGAATACAGACCGATTAACACAACATTAGTACAATAGGAAGCGGGAGCCTTACAAAAGTATTTTTTCTTCTATACAAATCAATATATTTTGTTATAATAGAATCGTGCAAAATGTAATGACCGCAATAGCCCTCTGCGCGACGGGGGCTGAAAAAGCCTTATCCAATGAATTACGGAAGCTCGGCCTCTCCATTACCGGTTCCCATTTTGGGAGGGTACGCTTTAATGCGGATACGGCGGGTCTCTACCGGGCGCTCATGGGTTTGCGCTCTGCCGACCGGGTGCTCTTAGAGGCCGGTTCTTTTCCGGCGGAAGATTTTGATGCGCTGTACAAGGGAGCAAACGCGATTCCCTGGGAACAGTATATATCCGCCGGTATGGGCCTTAAAGTAGACAAGGTCAGGGCCAGCTGTTCCCGTTTGGAGGCTGTTACCAGTATTCAAGCGGTGGTTCACAAGGCCGCTGCGGAAAGGCTTTGCCGGCGCTACGCGCTCAAACGATTGCCGGAAACCGTTGCGCCGGCGGAAATCAGGGTCTACATGGAAAAGGATCAGGCTTCTATCCTCCTCGATCTTTCAGGTGAGCCCCTGTTCAAGCGCGGGTACCGTCTTGAAGGCGGTATCGCACCCTTGCGGGAAACAACGGCGGCTGCGATCATCCTCCTCTCCGGCTGGCGGAGGAAATTCACCTTCTGCGATCCGTTTTGCGGTTCGGGAACCATCGCCATAGAAGCGGCCATGTACGCATGGGACATGGCGCCGGGGCTGGGGCGGCACTTCGCCATGCAGAATCTGTTAATCGCCGACCGGGAAATTGAAGATAGGGAACGGCAGACCTTTCTTGGCAAGGTGGATTTTTCCCGGCCAATACATATCTTTGGAAGCGACTCCGAGTCCGGTATTGTCGCCGCTGCACGCGCTAATGCCGAACGAGCCTATATGCTTGCCTTGGGGAATTTGAAACGGCGGCAGGAAGGCACGCCGCTGCACCTCCCCGGTCTGCCTGTATTCAAAACTTTTGCTATGCAGGATGTCCGGCCGCTGAAACGGGAAGATTCCTCCGGGGGCGGGTACATCATCACCAACCCGCCCTACGGGAAAAGAATAGGCGAAAGGACCGAAGCCGAGGCCGCTTATGCGGAAATGGCACTATTGGCCCGCAATTTCCCCGGGTGGAAACTGGGGGTGCTGTGCGATCATCCCGGTTTTGAAAGTTTTTTCGGCAGGAAAGCTGCATCCTGCCGTGAGATAAGCAATGGCGCCATGCAGTTATATTTTTATCAATTTGAATTGTAGTGGAGAGCATCTTGTCGATTGTGATAGAACATGATAAACGGCGAAAAGAAATTCTGGAAAAAGCCCTCGATGTTTTTATGGCCGAAGGTTTTGAAGACGTAACGTATCAAAAAATTGCGGATCGTTGCGGCATTACGCGGACAACACTGTATATATACTTCAAAAACAAAAAAGAAATTTTTAATTACAGTATCAAGCAGCTCATGGAAAAAGTAGAGAATGATATTATTCAGATTCGTACAAAAAATGACATGAGTAACACCGAGAAATTGATAAGCGTATTAACCATGATAATCGAAACCCTTGAAGAAAACCGCGGCCTGCTTTCGGTAGTGCTGAACTATCTTCTCTATCTTTCAAAAAGCGATCCCGATGTGGACATTCGAGTACGCCGCAGGACCATACGTCTGCGCCATATCCTTGCAGTTATGATCATCGAAGGTATTCGGGCCGGCGAACTAAAGCCGATGAATGTCAGAACCGCTAACGATCTCATCTACGGCCTCATCGAATCGGCCATTTTCCGGCTTGTAATTCTCAAACGTTCTTCTATCAACGAAGTAAAGCAGTCCCTTATACTTGCAGTACAGCGGATGCAGGTATAAAAAATTAATCCCGCTTCACCGCTTCATTACGCCAGTTCCAAAGATCTGTATACCTTGGCCGGACATTTTGATATGCAGGTTCCGCAGTTGGTACACCTGGAATAGTCGATCAACGGCAGGAACCTATCCATACTGATACATTTCTGCGGACAAAACCTTACGCATAGTTCACATTTCATACAACCTACCGTACAGGTACGGCGTACCATAGCCCTGATAGTGTTGCGGTTGGAGCAGAGCATGGTTGGCCCCCGACGGTCGCGGTTTACCGCACGGATAAGATTCTGCGGACATTCAGTTACACATGCCTTACAACCGGTACATTTGGCAGAATCAATTACCGGCAAACCGTCTTTTCCCAGAGAAAGAGCGCCGAATTGACAGACTCTCGTACAGTCTCCGAAACCCAGACAGCCCCAGGCGCAGAGTTTGGTTCCACCGGTAGAAATTTTCGCCCCCCGGCACGTTTGCAGTCCGGTGTACGTCCCTTTAATGACAGCACAATCTTTGGTTCCCCGGCAGGTAAGAACCGCAACAACAGGGACCAGGCTCCCTGTTACGCCCATCAGGGCGGAGAGCTTATCCAGGGATGTTTTCCCCCCCACCGTACAGCGATCTATCGGGGCTTCGCCTCCGGCAACCGCGGCGGCATAACCATCACAGCCTGGATAGCCGCATCCTCCGCAATTAGCGCCCGGCAAGGCTTCCCGTAACTGGCCGATAAGCGGGTCCTGTTCCACAGCGAAAAATTTCTTAAAGAAGCCCAAGGCCAGTCCCAGGACAAAGGCTAACACCGCAGCAAATATAGCCGTAATAAAAACAATGTTCATAAGGCTTCCTTATTCAAAAGTCTGGTTTAATACCCCGCCGAACCCCGACCCCCGGTTCGCGCGCTGCTCCGCGAGGCTCATTTTACCAATCCCGAAAAGCCCATAAAGGCCATGGAAAGCAAACCGGCGGATATAAACAGTATCGGCGTTCCCTTGAGGAAGGCCGGAACAGGACTGATCCGTATACGTTTGCGTATCCCCGCAAGGAGAATAAGGGACAGTAGAAAACCCGCGGCAACTCCGATTGCATATACAATAGATTCAATGAAATTATATCCATTACTGATATTGTCAAGGGTAACAGCAAGAATAGCGCAGTTGGTGGTAATAAGCGCAAGGTATATTCCCATAGAGGCATAGAGCGCGGGGGCGGATTTTTTAAGATAGAATTCAACAAGTTGAACCAATGACGCAATCACGAGGATAAAAACAAGAAGCTGAAGAAAGACAAGGCCGTTGGGCAAAACATCTTTGAAGATACCATCAGGAGCTAAAATAAAATGATAGATAGGCCACGTTACCGCGGTGGCAAGTACCGTAACAAAGGTTACGGCTAGCCCCATACCAATAGCCTTATCTTCATCTGAACTCATCCCAATAAAAGGGCAGAGCGCAATAAAACGGAGAAGAACCACATTATTGATAAGAAAGGCAGAGATAAAAATTTTAAAAAGATTCATGCCTGCTCCTTTGCGGGAATATGTACGGAAGCGCTTCCTCCGTCCGTTTCTTCGTGCCGTATTTGACTATCATTGCTTTCTTCGCTTTCTTCTGTAAGAGGTTTAAGGCGTTTCTTAATAAAAAGATTCAGGCTGATAAAGAGGGCGAATACGAAGAAGCCGCCGGGGGGCAGTACAAAAAAGAGTATAGGCTGGTAATTATCGCCCAGAACAGGAATGTTGAAAATCGTCCCACTGCCCAGGAGTTCACGGATGATAGAAATGCCCGTAAGCACCCAGGTATAACCCATACCCATACCCAAGGCATCGGGGATAACGGCGCTGAGGGGCTGTTTGGATGCAAAGCCTTCAACCCTGCCCATAATGATACAGTTTACAACGATAAGAGGAATAAAGACGCCCATAGCCCTGGACAGATCCGGAAAATATGCCTTGAGGAGGTAATCTATCACAGTAGTAAACGAAGCGATAACAATGATGAATACCGGAATACGCACCGACTCTGGAATGAGCTTGCGGAATATACTGATCACGACCTCAGACATCAGAAGGACAAAGGTCATGGAAAGACCCATTCCTATCCCGTTCACGGTCGCCGTTGTAACTGCCAAGGCCGAACAGAGACCTATCATCAGCATGAGCAAAGGGTTTTCCCTTACAAAGCCGTTTGTAAAAATACGCGCTATCTGCTTAACACTCATAGCGAACCTCCGGCGCCGAACACCCCCTGGGCGGCAAGCCATTTTGCAGCGGCATCACCGGCAGCTTTTACCGCCGCGGCAACCGCTCGGCTTGTTATGGTGGATGCGGTAATAGCGGCTATATCACCTTTTACCTCAAATGTATCTTCAATGGATTTACCTTCAAATTGTCCGTAGAATGTTTTCTTTGCAGGCCGGTCTACATAATAGGTAGGGGAAGCGGCATTGGCTCCAAGACCGGGCGTGTCCTGGTGTTCAAGTATTTTGATACGGCTGATTCTCCCGTTTGCTCCCATACCTACCAGCACCTTGATATCGCCGCCGTAACTGGCCCGCGAAACCTGCACCGCCGCGCCGATAAGGACGCCGTTCTTCCGGGCATCGTACTGGCTTCCAAAGTTTACCGATTGATCCTCCGGCTTAAAGGCCCCGCTTATATCGTTAAAGGTATCAGCCTCGGGGAAGAGCTCTTTCAGGGATGCTTCCATATCCGCCTGAGTCCTTTCCTCAATCGTCTTGAAGGTAGCAGTATACACAAAGGCAAGACCCACGCAAGCCGCAACCGCGTAACAGACCAGCACCAAACCTAACTTCAACATACCTTTCATTGGGTTCCTCCTTTAGCGGAAGCGCCGGATCCGGCAGGAGGCGTTTTCTTTTTGGGTACAAAGCCGTATTTTTTAGGCAGAAGCTGATTCAGGAACGGCGTCAGTGCATTCATAATGAGGATGCCGTAGGTAACCCCTTCCGGGTAACTCCCCCATTTACGGATAAGCACCGTGATAAGCCCCGCTCCAAAGCCAAAAATCAATTTGCCTTTTCCGGTAAGGGGGGCGGTAACATAATCGGTAGCCATAAAAACTGCTCCGAAAGCTACGCCGCCGCTTAAAAGACCGAAAAGCGGATCCATCTCAAGGAGGGGCGAAACAACGAGGACTGCCGCTCCCATAGCGGCAGGAGCGCGCCAGTCTATGGTCTGGGTGATAAGGAGAAACACCATGCCCGCCAATATAAGGAGAATTGACGACTCTCCTATACAGCCCGAACGGAAACCAAGAAAAAGCGTCTTGATAGTAGACAGGTAATCGGCTGAAGGCGAAAGCCCCAAAGCGGTAAAACCAATGCCTACATCGGCAATGGTATTCCCCATTTTAATGATATTGAGCGGTGTTGCGCTGGTAATACCATCCAGCGAAGCGGTACTTGCCGCTTCAAGCATTTCCCCTGTTTTTTCAAAAAAAATACGGGGATTGGTCCAACAGGTAAGAGCCGCCGGAAAACTCATAAGGACAAAGGCTCTGCCGATAAGCGCCGGGTTGAAGATATTAGCCCCCAAGCCTCCGAAAAATTCCTTGGCAACCACCACCGAGAAAACCGCTCCCAGAAAGGTCATCCAGAGCGGGGTCGACGGCGGTAGAATGAGCGCAAAGATCAGACCGGTTACCGCGGCGGAAAGATCGCCTATGCGTATATCCTGCCCGGTAATACGCCGGAAGGCCGCTTCCGCCAGAACCGCTCCTGCAATTGAAACCAGTACATTGAGAAGAGCCGGTATACCGAAGAGCGCCACCCCAAAAATCGTAACCGGAGCAAGAGAGATAAGCACATTACGCATAAGCTGCCGCGATTCAACCGCATTTGCAATATGGGGGCTGGAAGAAAGAAGCAAGGGCATAATAAGTTGAGGCGGGGAAACAGCGGGCGCTTTTTTTTCTGCCTGAACAGGTTTATCGGGTTCTGCCATATACTATCCTTTAATTTTTTGAGGGAACGCTTTCGGTATGTACCGGGTGCGGAACGGCCTTGGCGGCGGCCTGCTTACGGGCCTCAGCCGCTTGTTGACGCATCCGCAGGCGCTGCTTCCCTACCCTGAAACGCTGTACCAATTTAATTCGGGCAGGACACATATACGTACAGCTTCCGCACTCAATACAGTCCATAAGACCTGCCTTAATAGCGCCGTCCAGATCGTCCGCTTCCAGATTCATGTTCATAATAACCGGAACAAGACGGCAGGGACAGTTGCGTATGCAGCGTCCGCAACGTATACACACCCCTTCCATGTCCTGGAGGGTTTCTTCTTCAGTCATCAGGATGATGCCGGATGTGTTTTTCTGTATAGGTATAGCCACAGCCGGAACAGCCTGGCCCATCATAGGCCCGCCGAACAGGACTTTTCTCAACCTGGGATAGTCAATATCCATAAAATCAGGGGGCAGATCGGTAAGCAGGGTTCCTATAGGAGCGCGGATATTTTTAGGGAATTTACAGGCGCCTCCTGAAACCGTAAGGTCCCGATCAATGAGCGGCTTCCCCAGTGTAAAGGCCTCGGCAATTGCGACGAGTGTTCCCACATTGCTGACAATACAGCCTGCATCCATAGGAAGCCCACCCGAAGGAACCTCTCTGCCGGTCAGAGCCTTTATCAACATCTTCTCGCCGCCCTGGGGGTACAGGGTTTTGCAGAGCCCTATCTCTATAACACCGGGACAGGCCGCCTTCTTGATTTCTTCTTCAAGCATAGGGATAAGAGCCGCTTTATTATCTTCCATGCCGATGATGGCTTTTATAACCCCGGTTATCTTCATAACAATAGCAATACCCTTGATGAGAGCCGCCGGTTTTTCCATCATTACCGCTTCATCGGTGGTAAGATAGGGCTCGCATTCAGCGCCGTCTGCTATGATAGTATCAATCTTCTTATTCGGGGGAGGGTTGAACTTGACATGAGCGGGGAACGCCGCTCCGCCCATGCCGGTAATTCCCGCTTCGCGTATACGGGTCAGGGCATCTTCTTTGGTACAGATAAAAGGGTCCAGCGGCGGAAGAAAGTCTGTATCGGTCAGGACAGCGTTTCCGGCAGCAGAACCAACGGCCGTATCTTCACCTAAAGGATATTCCTTTTCGATAATAATACATACTCCATCGGTATTGTTTGACTGGGTACGGACTTCTATTTTTTTTACAATGCCGCTGATAGAGGCATGAACCGGTACGGTCATAGGCCCCGGCGTAACAGCATCGGCAATCTTCTGCCCCCGTTTGACCTTATCCCCAACCTTTACCAACGCCTGATTAGGCGCGCCGAAATGCTGATGAACAGGAATAACAACCTGCCGCGGTTCAGGAACCATCTCGACCGGTTTGCCCTCAGTAGCGTGTTTCCGTGTATTAAGACGCAAGCCCCTTTTAAAAGTACTTACCGCCATGAGAGTTTTCTCCTTAATTACAGAATTACAAATGGTAAAGTTTAAGCATAGTAATATACTACAGCTAAAATATAAAAAACGTCAACACCGGTCAAGATACATACTGGTCTTATCAAGGGAGATAAGACAAACTGCAATTATTAGGCTATGCGTTCCCTGTTCACCAGACCATACAAACG
This sequence comes from Treponema sp., assembly GCA_031276295.1. Classification (GTDB taxonomy): domain Bacteria; phylum Spirochaetota; class Spirochaetia; order Treponematales; family Breznakiellaceae; genus JAISNI01. The sequence continues at coordinate 705 of JAISNI010000177.1, read as the reverse complement.
ATACCGGAGTGGAAAGCCGCCACGGATGAGATTTGGGCCGTATTAAAAGAAACCGACCGCATTGTGAAGGAAAACGCTTTGCAAAAAGAGTGCCTGGCACCATAGGCAACAGTACTTACTTTTTTGAAAAAAAATTAACCACGAATCTCTCGAACCATCACGAACATAAGGAAAAATCGTAAATATTGAACAAAAAATTCGTGTTGTTGGTGTTCGCGGTACAATTCTTGAATTTCTTGGTGATTTCCCAGGATTGGAAAGTAAGTGTTGTTGCCCTACCCCGCAAACTATTGCTATTGCCCGGCCTCCAAAGATGGGCTATAGTTTTAGCAAACACGTTTCACAACAAACGGCCGCGCGTGAGGCCGTTATGGAGGACACTCATGGGGCTTAACAAACACTACAAGGACAGCGTATTTACCCTGCTTTTCGGGGAGCCGGACATCCTCCGGGAGCTTTACGGGGCCATCTGCGGCGTTCCGCTGGACCTCTCCATACCTATTACCATAAACACCCTTGAAGGCGCGTTGTTCATGGAGCGGATAAACGACATCTCCTTTGAGATAGCCAGGAAGCTGGTGGTTCTGCTGGAGCATCAGAGTACGATCAACCCGAACATGGCGCTCCGGCTGCTGATGTACATAGCGCGGATATACGAGAAGCTCATAGACAACAAGAAGATCTACAGCGGGAAGAGGATAGCCA
>JAISNI010000130.1 GCA_031276295.1 Treponema sp. | reverse complement strand
TTTCGTGAATTTTTATACGATTTTGCGCTGAAGCGCAACAAACTGCTAGCAGCCTGTTGCGTTTCGGGGGCCTTTGTTGGGTTGTTGGGGTATGGGACAAAACGCTTGGGCGTTTCTGTTTTCGGATTTCCGCACAATCCCCAATCCACAGTCATTGCCGGGAGTTTATACCCCTTCAATCAAACTGCCCTCTTTTCATCTGCTGTTTCCATTCATACATCTTCCTGTCCGCGGTATAGATCATCCTGTTTATACTGGTTATGTTCAGGTTATCAATATGGTAGCCTGACGCAAAACTTATCCGTTCAAGATCGCTTTGTTGTTCCCCGTTATAATTTTCAACCAGCTTGTCCAGCCTGGAGAGAAGTTCGTCGGCCTGTCCGTGATCAATACCCGAAAATATAGCCAGAAATTCATCCCTTCCATAACGGCCTACAAAATTGCCGGACGCCCATTTTTTTAAGGCCTCTGCAAATGCCTTGATAATCTGGTCCCCCGCCTGGCGTCCCAGTTTGTTGTTAATGGCCTTGAGGTTATTCATATCGAACATAAAGATAGCGATATTCTCAGCCGGTTTAGTTCTTTCCAAGTCTTCGCATACCTGATCACAACGGGCCCGGGTGGGAAGGCCGGTAAGCGAATCCTCATAGGCGATATGGGAAAGCATCTCCGCTTTCCGGCGGACTCTTCTGAGGGATATGTTATAGAAAAAAATGCCCGCAAGGATGAGCGCCGAAAAGACATTACAACCTATAAGTATGGTCAGGGAACGGGCTATCTGGGCCTCCGAATAGCTTTCCGCCTGAAAAACCGCCTTATGGGTCAGGTCAAAATACAATTGGCTCTGGTTATACAATTCACGGGTGTCTCCCCCCGCACGGACAAGCATGATCTCCTTTTTTAAAAGCTCCCATTTTTCTTTTACCTGGACCATAGTTGCCTGAAAGTCCGGGTACGGCAGAACGATAAGATCGTTGGGCCCTTCCCCGCTGATAAGTTCATTCACAATACCGTCCAGCTCCTGAAGCCGCTTGTCGTCAGGATTATTGTAGAGTTCCTCTTTGACAAGCCGCTGGGTAGAACCCCGAACGATACCGGCATAGTTTACCACACGGGCATTACCCTCCTGCTGTTTAATTGAAGTGATGGACATAACACTAACCGCTATAAACATAGGAATACCGAAAATGATGATCAATAGTTCCGCCCTGATAAACCATTTTTTCATTTTGAGTTCTCCTTCGCAAACAATGTTTGAAGCACTCTCTTTAATTCGTTTATGTCCACCGGTTTTATAAGATGTCCGTTCATTCCTGATGCAAGGGATCTATCAATATCATGCTGATAGGCATTGGCCGACATGGCAATTATAGGAATCTTGGCGGCGTCTTCCCTGTTCAGCTTTCTGATAGCCGTGGTTGCCTCGTATCCGTTCATAATAGGCATTTTAATGTCCATAAAGATAATGTCAAAAAATCCCTGCGGAGACTCGGCAAAAATTTTTACCCCCTCTTGTCCATTTTCCGCATCGGTGAATTCCACCTGGGTATCCTGGAGGATACCCCTAAGGACCTCGCGGTTAAGACGCATATCCTCCACCAAAAGTATATGCCGCCCGCTCAGATCCAGCGTTTCCACCGTATCTTCACGTTTCTCTTCCGCCTCAGCCGAGGCGCTTCCTTTTTTAAAGGTAAGGGCAAAACGAAAGGTGGAACCTTTGTTTATCCGGCTTTCCACGGTTATGTCCCCGCCCATAAATCTAACCAAATTCCGGCTGATTGCCAAACCCAGTCCCGTACCGCCGAAACGGTCAGAAATAGTATTATCCGCTTGCCCAAAGGCATCCCAAATACGGCCCATTTGTTCTTCAGTCATGCCAATACCATTATCGGAGACATTAAATTCTATCGTTATATCGTCAGCGCTTTCCCGCAATGTTTTCATGTAAAAATCGACGTACCCTTCACGGGGGGTAAATTTGACCGCGTTGCCCAATAGATTGATAAGTATCTGTTTAAGCCGCAGCCTGTCCCCCCGTACATAAACGCCGGTATAATCGGCGGTATTGTTTTGAAACCGGATATACTTTTCCCTGCACTGGCTTCCGATGATCGCCTCCACCCCCTGCATGGCGCCTGCAAAGTCAAAAGGCTCGTCGGCGATTTCAAATTTGCCGCTTTCGATCTTTGACATATCCAGCACGTCGTTAAGGATGCCCACAAGATGGGCGGAAGCCTGCATCACCTGATCCAAGGACTGCACGGCCTTTTGGGGATTATCCAGGGATGAACGGGCAATACGGGTCATGCCGATAATCGCATTCAAAGGGGTGCGGATTTCGTGGCTCATACGGGAAAAAAATTCGCTTTTTGCCAGGGAAGCAGCTCTGGCTGCGGACTCAGCCGCCTTACGTTCGGTAATGTCGCGGGCTATGTTCAAAACCCCCAGGATTTTACCGTATTGGATCACCGGGACTTTGATGGTTTCAAACATACGGTCGCCCTGCATAGGGGAACGGAGTATTTCTTCAACTACCAGGCTTTCCTTGCCGGTAATTACCTTTTCATTGTACGAGCGGAACATCTCATACTCAGCCGGGCTTCCGGTTACTATATCCGTGTCCTTTTTACCGATGATCTCGTCATGCGAACGATTTACAAAAAAATCAAAACTTTTGTTGGTTTGGGTATACCGGCCTTCCTTATCCTTTACAAAGATCAGATCCGGTATGGTGGAAAAGACCAGGGCATAGGTATTATTACTCACCTGTTCAAGTTCCATACGATCCTTGAGGAGCTTTTCAAGATTATTCCCCAGAATCTCTTTTTTACGCATTCTCAGAAACAGGAGCACCGTAAGAATGATAGCGCAGAGAAGCACAGAAGCAAGAATCAGCATTACTCCAAACATTATATCCACTGTCAGCCGTCCTCCTTCCGGTTATGCCGTGTTCAGCGCCCTGTCTACCAGTTCTGCGGCTTTTTCATACTCAAAAAGAAGAACGTACTGTTCAATTTCAAGGAAAAAATCCCTGCTTTTTTTATCCGTGTAGCGGATCCCGCATTCCCTTACCAAGCCGTTCACCGTCTGAATATCCATGCCGAGCAGGGCTTCCCGGAGGGTTTCCAGTACCGGTCTGTCAAAGCTGTAGGCCTCCTTTTTTACGCCTGCACCACCCCCCGTCAAAGTTTTATCCAGGGCCGCGGTGATACCAGCGATAAGCTGTTCAAATTCCGCAAGGAGCGGTTCCGTCGCGGTATGCAGCAGGTTCAGGTTCTTATCTTCCCCCGCCTTTTCCAGCCGCGCCGCCGCTTCCCCGGTATCCACCGCTCCTATGTTCCGGCACGCGCTCTTTAAGGCATGAACAAAGGTGGTGTAAGAGGAAATATCCCCCGACGCCAGGGCTTCCCGAATCATGGGGATCCGCTCGGAAACATCAATGCAGAAGACCGAAAGTATGTTCCGATAGACCGGAAGGGAACCGCCGGTATTGGTAATCCCCAGGGCGGTATTGATTCCGGAAATAACGGGAAAGGCGTCGTCGGTTAAATTTAGCTCCGGGTCCGCGACTTGTTTTCCCGTGCGTTTTGACGCGGGTATCCATTTTTCCAGAATGATATTCAGCTTTTGTATGTTAATAGGTTTGGCAAGGAAATCGTTAAAGCCGTTTTCAAGGAACATTTCCCTGTTTCCGGCCAGGGCATTGGCGGTAAGGGCTATGATGGGTATCTTTTGGGCATATTCACCAAGGGCGCGTATCTTCCGGGTGGCTTCAATCCCATCCATGCCGGGCATCATGTGGTCCATAAAGATAATATCATAGGGACTTGCTTTGGAATTTCGTACCAACCGTATCGCCTGCTCGCCGCTCTTTGCTTCCTCTATGGCAATTCCATAAGGCAAAAGGAACCCCCGCGCCACATCAATGTTCATCTGCACATCGTCCACCACCAAAACCTTCCCGCCCTCTATCGTAACTCGGTTTAGTTCCTGGCTGTGTTTTCCGTTAAACCGGAAATGCTGTAGATTATCGGCCATTTCTTTTCCGATAGGATCGATTCTGCCAATCTTCTGACGTATGGTAGCGGTAAAAACCGAGCCTTCTCCGTATATGCTGTGCAGTTCTATCTTTCCTCCCATCATTTCCACCAGTCTTTTGGTGATCGATAAACCCAAGCCGGTGCCTTCCATATTCCGGTTCGCCTTGGCGTTAAGCTGGCTGTAGGGGAAGAATATCCTTTCCTGATCCTCTTCCCTGATGCCCTGGCCGGTATCCCTTACGATAAAGGCCAGAATCGCGCTTTCTTCCTCCGTCTCGTAGTACCACCGGACGGTCAGCGACACTTTCCCTGCGTTGGTATACTTAAAGGCATTGGAAAGCAGGTTGTTTAAAATCTGTTTTATACGGAGCTCATCCCCTATGAATTGTTCGGGAATGGTTTCATCTACTTTAAGCGTAAAAACAATGGGCTTGGAACCTATCCGGACCATGTTCAGGTTGACCGTATCATTGATAAGGCTTGGAATGCTGTAAGGTTCGGGGAGCATCTCCAGATTCCCCGCCTCGATTTTGGAAATATCCAGGACATCGTTGATAATCCCCAACAAAATGGACCCGGATGAGTATATTTTTTCCATATCGATACGGACCTCGCTGGGCAAATTTTTCTGAAGCGCAATTTCCGCAAGGCCGATTACCGCGTTAAGGGGGGTGCGCATCTCGTGGCTCATAACCGCAAGGTATTCACTTTTAGCCTTGGTACTGATCAGCGCTTCTTCCTTGGCCCGTACAAGATTTTTGGCTACCTCGTTTCTAAGCAAAGCGGAGATGATCAGCACGGAGGCGGAATGGAGTATGGATGTCTCCGCACTGGAAAAAAGCCGCTCCTGTTTACAATCGTCAAATCCGATAAAACCCCAGAATTCATTCTGGATAAAAATAGGAATAATCAAAATGGAGAGAATTCCCTGGCGTTCCAGGACGGCCCGTTCATCAGGCGGAAGATTTTTGATCAGGGAATTGATATATTTGTTGGCCTGTAGGGTATCTCTCCAGAGAGGTACATCGTCATAGGCAGAACAAATGGCAAAGGGCTCGTTTTGTACCGATTCTACCCCCTCAACCCATTCATATATCTGGCCGAAACAGGGCCTGTCTCCATCTATAAAATTTTTCCAAACGTATACCCGCTGGACTTCAACGCTATGCCCAAGCACTTTAAGGGCATCCTCCATTATGTGGTTAAAATTTTTTTCGTCTGAAGAAAGCAACATACCGGCAACTTCATTAACGGCCCGCATCAGACGATCCCGGTGCAGCAATTCAAGATTCTGTAGGGAATTAAGATCGCTTGCATATATGGCCAAAAAGAAGGTATCGCCCCAGGGTATCTTTTTTATGATCTGCCAGAAGGGGGTGGGTTTCCCATCTAACATAAATTCGGTTGTAAATTCGTAATAATCATTGCGGACGGCCAAATTGAGACGCTCCCGAACGGAATAGGATTTTCTGCCCACCGACTGATATTCCGGTATGGCCTTGTCCAGCAGGGGAAGTATCCGTTCCAGAGCCTCCTCCCTTGAAGAAAACTTAAAATAATCAATCACCGCGGCATTGCAGTACACAGGGCGGAATGTTTCATCCAGAAGAAGAGCCATGTAGGGATTGGTATCGCACAGCACACGCTGTAGATCAGCCTCTCCGGGTACTCCTTGTTGTTTCATCGTTTCCATATTTACACTTTTCCTTATATCAAAATCCTACCGATTCTACATCTCCACATCAAGGACACGCAAGTCCTTATTCTAACGGAATTTCAAATTCAAGTATACTCTCAGAGAAGATGCCAATCAAGAAACAGGAGCCGGAAGTTTGTAGAACTTCGCTCGGATATTCGGCATATTCCACATAGAATACGGGGGAATAGATATAGATTATAGAAGGAAATGTGTATACCCTGCAAACTGCCAAAGCAGCCACGATAATCGGGATTTTTTGCATGAATATGCAAAAAATCCACAAGTACAACAGGCTGCTAGAACTCCAGCTTACGGTTCCGGGCCGTTACATCCCAGGTTTCGATAATTTTACCGCCCGAAGCCAGTTGGATCACGGGGTAAAGCGCCGTGGTCGGGCAGATATGGGCGGGAAGCACATAACAGCCTTCGCCCAGGGGCGGTATCTCCCCTTGCGCACGCTTAAAAACCCAGTGTTCCTCGCTGTGTCCCGCCGGTTCCGCATCCTCCATTCCCACGATGATCCCCCGCTGTCCGGCCTGATCCGCGGCTATTCCCTTGTAGCCCAAATCCAGGGTAAAGGTACGGGGCTCAGGGTGGCTTACCACCCTGGTAAAGACCGCCGCTCCGGGAGTAAAAGCCAAATCGGGCAGATTTTTGTAATAGTTCCAATCGCCGATAAAGATCGTCCCGGGTGATAAAAAATAGGCGTCATCACCGGCACGGCAGGGATAACTGGGACTCCCCCCCATGATCAGGATGCCGCAGGAGAGGCCCTTTGCCTTGAGGGAATCGAGAACCTTGTGTAACTCTTTGTCAACCGCGCCGACCGCGTTCTTGCGTTCCACCGGATCTTCCTGGTGAAAATGGCCGTCATAACAGTGGAGGCCCGACAGGATTATTCCCGGCAGGGAATAACATTTCTCATAAAAGCCTTCCAGGGCGTCTATCGGGACACCGGTGCGGTGCATCCCCATATCCACATCAACGAGGACGGGCATCCTGGTTTTCATGTCTTCCGCCTGCCGGGAAAGCCCGGAAAGGGCGTCATAATCATCGCCGATGGCATAAAAAACCGTCTTCGGAAAGGCCAGGGCAAGACGCAGGTAACGGCCAATGTTCGGCCCTACCAGGGGATAGGCCAGGGCGACATAGGGGGCCCCTTCCCGTGCGGCCATTTCAGCCTCGGCGATGGTGGCGCATTTGAAGCGTTTTATTCCCAGGTTGATCTGCATACGGATTATTTCCGCAGTCTTGTGGGACTTCACATGGGGCCAAAGATGTTCCGAGCCCCCGGCCATGTGGATAATCCGTTTTGTGTTATCCAAAATAATCTCTTTGTAGTAGATTAACGCGGGGCTGACAAGATCTTCGGTATTTTCCAGGGCATAGGTTTTTTTATCAAACCGGGTCATAATTGTCTCCTTGCTATATTTTCCCGCGCGGCATTACTATCGCGGGATTCTGTAAAAAGTCCATATTTTTGTTCATAACACCGTATCGTCCCCTCCGGTTCCAGCGCCTTCCTCTTCTTCTGCTTTTCTGCGGACTATTCCCAGGTACTTGTAAAGGGTATATTTTGAAATATTGAGGAATTTACACACCCTGTCCCCGGAACGGGTAATGAGAAAGAAACCCTTGCCGTCAAGAAACCGTATCACTTCGATCTTGTCCTCCTTGGTCATCTCGGCCGCGGATTTGCCGGCAGCGATTTCGCTCTGCCTGATGAAGTAATCGAACATATCTTCTACCTTGTTGGAAAAGACTTCTTCTACCTCATGGGATTCGGGGGGCATGGCGTGTTCCTTGATATACTCCTGAAAATCCATGAGTTTGCTTATGTCCGTGTTGATACAAAGGGAGCCGATAACCTTTCCGTTGTCGTCGCGGAAGTACAGGGTGGAGGATCGCAAAAGACGACCTTCCGCCGTGGAGTTAAAATAATTGTATATATCCCCGTTGGTATTGGGCGGGTTGCGGAGAACCTCAAGCCCCAGATTGGTTCCCCCGTCTCCGACATGCCTGCCCGTAATCCAGTTATTCTCAATAGCGATGATGGTGTGTTCGTAATCTTTTGTAAGATCGTGAAGCACTATCTCGGAGTCCCTGCCGAATTGAGCCGCCAGCATCTGAACCAGGCGTTTAAGATTGTTTAGTTCATCCTTGATATGCTTCATGCCTATTTTATTATAGCATGAAATTTTAGTTTTGTAAGCTAAATTTATAAAAATATTTTGAATTTTATAAAATTAAAGAAAAATTTTTTGCAAAGGAAAAAAATTTGTGAGAACGGTGATGGATGCTCTGTAAAAAGGCATTCGGATTATCGTACCGCCCAAGAAGAAAAAGGGTGTTTTATTGCCATAAAACAGGGGATATTCCTATAAAACAAACGGAAACAAGAGATATTTCCATTGATTGTTGAGGTTTTCCCAAAACCAACTCGCGTTTTGGGAAAAAATTCGTTGACAATATTTTTCTTGACTATCTTACAAATAGTATGCTATACTAATATATTATTAAGATAATCTTACAGATATTTTGATAATTTCAGGATGCTTTTCCAAAACCTCGATTTTTGGGAAAAGATATCCAATTTTGTATTTTTAGGAGGATGACATGAAAAGATTAATTTGTTCTTTGACGCTGGCGGTATTATTGGCGGGCGTTACTGTCTATGGCGGCGGGCAGCGGGCAGACGCCGGAGGTCCCCAGGTGGTCCATTTCTGGTATAACAATACCGGGGATGAGGCCAAGATATACGAGCAGGCCATTGCCGCCTACAACGGGTCCCAAAACGTTTACCGGGTTGAAGGGTTGAGCGTCAATGATCAGCAGAAGTTGATCGTCGCCCTGTCCGGCAACGAAGCTCCGGATGTGGTCCAGGGCTCCAATGCCCAAATCGTTTCCTATCAGGCCAACGGTCTTTTGACCAGTCTCAAGTCCTTTATTGACCGGGAAAAGTTTGATCTGGGTATCTATTCCGGCAAATCTATAGAAGCCAACACCATTAACGGCGAGGTTTTCGCCCTGCCCCTGACCGGTTATACCATCCAGATGTTCTACAACAAGGATCTTCTCAGGGCCGC
>JAISNI010000100.1 GCA_031276295.1 Treponema sp. | reverse complement strand
TGAATTTTTCGCGCTTGATGCCGCAAAAAATCCCCGATTATTGGGCTGCGCGTACCTCTGGTACGAGCGGAGTTTGCAGGGTAAAAAATCGCCTATCGGCGATTTTTTGGGAGTTTACGCACGAAGCGCGACAAACTCCCGGGCGACAATGTTTACACAAACCGCGCACGGATAACCGGGGATTTCAGTTTAAAAAGAAAACCCGAATTTAATAAATAAACCGCCTGTTTCAAGCATACTGTCACCGGTTGCCGTATTGGCCTGTTTGTATTTAATCTGACCGTCCGCCCTGCTTTCCAGAGTATAATTCATGGCAAGCCCCTTGTTTTGGTTAAAACCGATAATAACACGGCAATTATGCGGAAATTTAATCCCTCCGTATATTTCGTATCCAAGATTATCCGCGGGAGAAAACCTGTGTTTGTACCCGCCGCTGTCCAGAGCGGGGCTTACGCTGCCGGAAGTCTTCCATTCCACATCAGATAGTGTGCCCAATATAACCCCGCCGCCCACAAAAAATGTATTGTTGTAGGTAAACTGCGCGTCCAGGGACAGTGACGCGATGTCAAGGGTATCCCGGTAAATGTGGCTGATTGAGGAAACAGCCCCGGCGATGTTCATATCCGCGGCAACGGGACCGGAACTAAACCTGACTCCGGCGCCATAGCCGAAACTGTAACTATCCCGTATATCCGTGGTCGTTCTGTTCAGGGCCGTATCCGCCGTACCACTCAATATGTCGATGTTCTTTTGATACAAGCCGAAAGAGAGCCCCACGGGAATATCCAGGGTATCGGGAATGGCGGTAAAAGCGTACCGGAGGGAGCCGCCGAAGGAGCTGCCTGAATAAATATTCGCACCATTCAGCGCCCAGAGCAGTTCCGCCGCAGCCTTGCTGTTTCCGGGGAAATTGAGTTCGTGCAGTTTAAGAGAAGCGTATAACTGGGGTGCGTATTCCCCAAGAACCGGCTGTCCGTGTACGGACACCGTACCGTCATCATCGTAAAGCCGGGGAATGGCCTCGTCATGCCGGAAATTGCCGGCAAAGGCGGCCGTCATCCTGAACGGCCCGTTCGCCAGGACGCTCCGTAAATCGGCTTCAACTTCATAATTATAAGTCGACGCGGTCTTGAGCATATACAGAGCCGCTTCTGTTTCGAATTTTGAAATTTTGCCGAAATGGGACGGCTCGGCCTTAAACTTGCCCGCTTTAAGGAAAAGATTCACCGGGCTTTTCAGGGAAAGGGCCTCAAGGACGCTGATCTTCCCGTACAGGGTATCGAAACTCATGGCGAAATCAGACTGACCGGAATATTCAAGCTGTAAGGGGACATACAGGGAACCGGGCCGGTGGGTGGCGGCGATCTTTGTGTACCCTTCCAGGAAGGCCGCCGGCCGAAACGAAAGATATATGTTGGCGCCGGTATAGTACCCGTTCTTCCGATCCTCATACGCGCCGTTGCCGGTTCCGCTCCCCAGGGCCTGGGATGTTTCGGCGTTACCCAGCGTATAAATGGAAGTAAGATCCCCTGAAATAGTGAAAACAGGCTGTTCCCCGTTTTGGGCCATCCCCGTTATTCCCACAATTATTATCAGGAAACCAATCACGATTACCCGTTTCATCATAGTATTTCTCCTTCTTGCGGATTTTATACATCTATGATATGTCCTGTTGCCGTGAAAATTCTGTTTACTTCTTGTATTTTTCAGACATTTCCCACTGTCAACAAGTTGAGGATTCATGGGGCTGGAAAAAAGGAGTGGGGGTAGCGGAAAACCCGCGAAGCGGGGTTGGAGCCAGGGGGAGCAGCGTCAAAAAAAGTAGAATATATGGCAAAATTTGTTACACGTTACCATCAATAGCGCTCCCCCTTCTTAACTTGTTGATCGTGGACATTTCCCGATTAGTGGTCGGAATAATCAAAAAAAATGACGGTATTTTCTTGCATAACGCCGTGATAATAACAATAGGCTTGTTCGACAACCCGGTTAGTTGTCGTGGACTTTAGTCCGAATAGCCTTGCGATTTTTCAGGCTTTCAGCCTTGCAGAACCGCGTTTTTTGGCTGAAGTTGTTCGGAAACTGAAGTTTCCAACAAATCCAATAAAGCGATTTATGGAGTCCGGATTTATGAACAAAAATTTATTCATTTTGTTGGGGATATTTATTCCGTTGTTTTTCTCCTGCAATATATTTTCCGGATATGAGCCTTATAAAGAAAATAATCCGAATGCTTTTAGGTGCATCGATCTGGCGGAAGCTGAAAATATGAATCGGCTTTCTTTCGGTACGAGCGCTGCGCCGGCTCCCAATAATAAGATTAGCGTGCATCCCGATGGTACCATAGAGCTTTACTCCCATAAAGACGGCGGAAGCAACGCGGGAAAAATCGCGGGCAGTGAAGACGGGATAACGTTTTATTTTAAGGAAGTTGAAGCGGATAAAAATTTCAGGCTTACCGCTGATGTCGAAGTGGTGTTTTTTGGCTTGCGGGAGGGCCGTACTGAATTGAATGGACAGGAAGGCTTTGGTTTAATGGCCCGCGATTATGTTCCGCAGTATCCGGGAAAAACCATGTCGGATCTGAAAAGCGTGTCCCCCGATGATGATTACTATGCCGGTTCAACAGGAGGTACCGGTAACATGATTATGGCAGGCGGGGTGAAACGGGGTGTCCGGGCTTATTGGCGCAGCGGCGTTACAGATCCTGCCGGAGAATGTGTGTATGATCCTGACCCGGCCAAGATAGCGGACGCCTCCAAGTCGGTTTTTGATTTTGAACCTCGTGAATTACCCGATTATTCCCTTTATCCTACAATGAATGACCGGCCTGATTTCCCTTCCGCGGGGAAAAAATACACTTTGTCGCTGGAGAAAACAAACAGCGGCTTTAAGGTTGGTATAACGCCTCCCGCTGACAAGGGGGTAGTTCCGGACGGCAAGGGAGGCGTTATTTTGGGACAAAAATACGAATATTTTGTTCCGGAACCGGATTTGCTTACCGTTATCAATAAAGAGCATTATTATGTCGGATTCTTTGCGGCCCGCAGCGCACAGGTAAAAATCACCAATGTTCATTATGAGGAAGCGGGAATTGAGGATTGCGCGCCGCGCATTGAGCCTGAATCTGTAATTTTTACGCATTCTTTAACGGTACGGTCCCCTTCTACCGCATCTGCCGCGCCGTATATATTTTCCGCCAGGGCAAATGTTGAAGGCATTCTTTCCGTTTCTGTAAATGGTTCTGTACTGAATGAAGAACTTGGCCGGGGCGAGTGGATATTCGAAAAAAGCAATGCCAGCGCCGTACCGTTTACGCTTTTTGAAATTCCGGTAACGAATTTGGTAAACGGCGATAATGTTTTCAAAATGATATTCTACCCGGATAAACATCAGAATAAATCGAAGTATATTTTAGCATCCACAGATCCCGTACCGGTTAGTTTTATTGTAAACAAAAATACTTATGGAGAGGGGGAAGATATCTATGTTTCTCCTGACGGCCGGCGTACCAATAAAGGGACCAGAGACAGCCCTCTTGATCTGGAAACGGCCATCGCGTATGTAAATCCGGGAAAAGCGGTGATCATGATGGATGGGATATATACTCCTGTTTCCGTTGTGATCCCCCGTTATAACAACGGTACCGCGGATCAGATGAAGACATTAAAGGCCGAAAACCGGGACAGGGCAATTATTGATTTTCAGGGTAATCCCCTCAATAAAGGCTTTGAACTGCGGGGCAACTACTGGAAAATAAGCGGAATTCATGTGAGGGGTACCGCTCCGGTTAAACGCAAAGGGCTTACGGTGATGGGAAGTTATAACGTTGTAGAATGGGTAAAAACATATAACAACGGCGATACGGGCCTGCAGATAAGCGGAGAGAGCGCGGAACCCAAGGTTTTTTGGCCGTCACATAATACTGTTTCCTACTGCGAGTCTTTTAACAATAAAGACGAGGCGAAAGAAGACGCCGATGGGTTTGCCGCGAAATTGACCGTAGGGGAAGGAAATAGATTCGAGTGGTGTGCGGCCCATCATAACTGTGATGATGGCTGGGACTTGTTCTCGAAAAAAGAGACCGGTACTATCGGCGTTGTTGTTATTGAAAACAGCATTGCCTACCGGAACGGTTATTTTTTTGGAACTGATGGTTCCGGGGAACCTGAATACGCCAATTCCGGGGGCAACGGTTTTAAAATGGGCGGCGAGGGCTTGTCTGTAAAACACATAATAAAGAATTCCCTTGCCTTTATGAATGGCGCCGATGGTTTTACCAGCAATTCCAATCCGGCCCTCCGGATTGAAAATTCCACCGCCTTTGATAATCAGGATCGTGGTTTTGCTGTTTATGGTTCGGGTACCAGCGATCCTTCCGAGCTTGACGCGAGGGTAACGCGGATATTGTCCATTTATTCAGAGGGAAATCATTCAAATGACGGGGTCTGGTGGGACACTCCCGATACCAATCCCGGATATGTCTGGCGCAATCAGGGATGCCGCAACAAGGCCGAAGCGGTATTGACGATAGATAACAACATCGTATCTGTAAGCCTGCCTTTTGTGGATGCGGCCCCTTTTGATCCTTCAATAAAAGGTAAATTTGTGCCGCGTCATGCTGACGGCACATTTATTCTAAACGGCTTTCTAAAAACAAAGAACATAAACGGCGCTCAGCCCGGAGCGTCCAATCTCCATACCGCTGACGAAGCGGCTGTGGATTAATGCGGTAAAAGCCCCGAAAGCGGGTTTTTAAATATTTTTCTGTGTCGTAAGGAGTAAAGTATGAAAGTAATTCGTTTTTCGATTTTTGTCCTGGCCGCTGTATTGTTTGCGGCGTGTGATTCGCCGACTAATCCCCCCTCTCCATAACCGGTATTACCGTTACTCCGGCTGAAAAAACAATAGTTGTTGGGGAGACGTTTACGCTTACGGCAGCAAAGGACCCCACAGACGCGGCAGGCGATATTACGTGGGAATCAAGCGACCCGGCAAAAGTAAGTGTTGATAACACGGGGCTGATAACAGGCGTGGCATTGACGGATACCCCCGTTACAATAACCGCAAAGTCCGCGTCAGATGCGTCAATTTCCGATACCTGTTTGGTCACCGTGTCCCTGACGTCGCCCAAGTATGGTTTGAAGCTGGTTCATAACGCGGCAGGTACAGGGACATTTGACGCCAGCGAAGCGACAACAGCCGTTCCTGATTTGACAGCGGACAAGCGCTATAAAATCAATAGTTTTTTTGGGGAGCAGGGCGGGACCGCTCCTACCGGAAATTTTAATTCATCAGGGGGCTTTGTAGATACGACTTTCTTCTATGTGGATCATCTGTTTTCCGGGAACTTTAAGATAAGTGCGCGGGTTAAATTTGTCAAAACCCCTTCCACAAACAGTACCAGTAAGGGTATTTTTATAGGCGGCATAACGCCGGCTCCTGATTCGGAAATACCCGGAACGTTGTCCAAAGTAGGCGGCATTCATTTTAGAACATCGGGCGGAAGCGGCGGTACGCCTTACGCCGTTAGGTCGGCCGTCAGCAAGGAGACCGAACAGGCTTCTGTCGCCGGTTTGAATCACGCTGTTGGCAAGGAAGACGAGTATATCTTTGAGGTCGTCCGTACAACCGACGGATATACCACCAGCTTGAAGGTCAGTAAAACGGGGGAGGAGCTTGCCACCGCCGCGGTTCCTTATGCTGACGGCCGGGTTGTAGTGGCTGATACTCCTGTTTTTGCCGGGTTTGCGCTTATGGCCGTGGAAGCTGAAATTTCCCAGATAAAGGTATGGGAAGACGACTTTTCAGGCGATCCGGTATTTCACAGTCCTGATTCAACGCCCCGGCCGGTACCTGTTGCCGCTGTAAAGATAGGGATTCAGGGTGAGAACGCTCTCCCGGAAGGCAGTGGAACGGCGGAGGCTCCCCAAACCCTTATTAAAAGGCTGGGCGATGTACAGACCGCCGGCATTCAGCTTAAGCCTGTTGTTTCTCCTGCTTATGCGGACGAATTGGGTGTTGACTATTACCTTGCGTCATCTCCGTTTACAAATGATTCGACGATCACCGTCAATCAGACTACCGGCCTGGTAAACGTTGCCGGTCCGGGAACCGCTACAATACAGATGATATCTCGTGATACCGCAACGCCGGAAGCTTATTTAACCATTATCGTAACGCCGGATTATGTGCCGGTAGGTGATTTTACTGTCACTGCGGCAAAGGACAGCATCGTGGTGGATTTGGAGGAAATAACGCTTTCAACCGACATACCTGAAACAGTTACGGATCCGGTAGTTGTATGGACAACGTCCGATTCGGCAACGGTGGTTTTTGTTGAGGGAGAAAGTACGCCCGCCACCGTTACCGGGCCTAGCGCCAAAATAAAGGGGTTAAAAGCCGGAAGCGCGACAATCACGGCGACCGCTACAACAACCGCCGGTGACGGAACGAAAACGGCAAAAACCGCGACAAAGACGATTGCGGTGGAAGAAATGGGGAGTAATACTATCTTTTCTTGGAGCGCATCGGAAGACACGACATTTGCGTTATCAGCACCTGTTTACATATCCCCTGAAGGCACCATTCTTAGTGATATTTCCGGTATGACTGCGGGACAGGATTATTTCACCCTTGTTGGGCGGGACAGCGGTATTACGGCAACAAAAGATGGCATCGTATTAGCAGCAAAACGTTTCAATATCGGTACCGCATATAATGATAATGGGAAGGAAGGAGGAACGTCTCAAGCTACAACTGAGATTGCTAATGTATCGGACGGACAATTTAATTTCTCCCGAAAGGTTAAAATAACGATCCAATATTCTGCATATACCGGATCGAAGCCCGCCTATCTCTATATCAACAACAACACAGCAAGTGGTGGAAAGTCAGTTTTGGGGAGCGCGTCTGCTAAAACATATACTCCTGTAGCGACTGGAGGATTACATGAATACATACTTGATCCTGCGGATTTTTCAAATCATGAATCCTTGTCTCGAGCTTTCATACAGCTGCGTGCACAGAGTGATACGTCTATTACGATAACAGGTATTACCATCGAGTACGCAACCGAATAGTGCGGTAGCCATAACGCCGGTCTGCGGATCTGTACGAAGAGATTCTCTTTACCGCCCCTTAACCGGGGCGGTTTCCACTGTCAACAAGTTAAGAGTTCATGTCCACAGATTACACTGATTGCGAACTAAAGTTCGTCGCTGATTTAAGGGGGCTTTGGTACAAAAATCCGTGTAATCTGCGTAATCAGTGGACCTTTTTTCGTGTCACATTTGCTTAACTTGTTGACATCGCTAAAATTTCCCAAAATCATACGATTTTTGAAGAAAAGACCAATCACAAAGGCGCGGAAGGAAGGAAGAATCGGCGCTTGTGGTATCCTTTGTGCGCCTGCGAACCTACGGTTCGATGTGCCTTCGTGGTTTTTTATCTTCATTCGTATTTATGGGTCAAGTTTAGCTTAACCGGGGCGGTTTTTTTGCGGCATGGTGTATAACAACCGGGAACGTGGAGGAATAGGGGCGGGTGCGGCATGGAGGCGTCAGCGCGCAAGGGATTGGAGGGGTTTAGACCCGGACCGAAGGGCCGGGGCCGGAGCGATAGCGGAGCCCCGGAAAGCCCGGTCCCCGCCGCAGGCGGGGATGCGCCCAAAGTAGAATAAATCACACAGGAAGATAAAGATGAAGAATATATTGCGGTTTTTGCCGATTCAGGTTATAGTGCTTTTGGGT
Organism: Treponema sp.; assembly: GCA_031276295.1. Taxonomy (GTDB): domain Bacteria; phylum Spirochaetota; class Spirochaetia; order Treponematales; family Breznakiellaceae; genus JAISNI01. The sequence goes on along the minus strand of JAISNI010000100.1, from coordinate 3,150 downwards.
TTTTGTCTTCCCGCGTGTACGCTGAATACGCCCGCGGAAAAAAAATCTGATCCTGTTCTTGTTTCTTCCGTGACGGCCGGGGGAGATTTCGAACTGGAAACGGGGCGGACAAAACAGTTGGATGTTACGGTAAAACCGGATAACGCTGATAACCGGAACCTGAATTACCGGTCTTCAAGGCCGGATGTTGCCGAAGTGAACGATACGGGCCTTGTGACGGCAAAAAATCCGGGGGAGGCCGCTGTAACGGTAACGGCCGCCGATGGATCGGGGGTATCAACAACAGTCCGGGTGACGGTGATGGATACGGCTTTGGATATTCCGGCGGCGGAACGGATATTCGCGGCCCTTAAAGGAAAACCGGCGGTTTCAGGCGGCTGGGCGGATATGTATGACGGCGGCGCGGGGGTGAAGTATGCTGATCCCGCGGAATATATTTTTATAGATGATGAGGTCTACCCTTTGCCCGCCGGCAAACTGGCGGCTTTCAGGGATGCCCTGCAGCGTAGTGGGGATACTTTTATTGTGGTTTCAGGCGACATTGATCTTTCAGATGGTAAAGTTACCGATACGGATCATTCCTATTTTGATGAATTTGATCCCGTTACCCATAACCGGCTTCACGGCGACATTACCGTGAGCGTTGGTTCCGGTACTACTGTTATCGGAATCAACGGGGCCCGGATAAAATACGGCGGCCTTAAAATCAATAACAGCGTTAATGTTATTATCAGGAACCTTGACTTTTGGGACGCCCACGGTTCAACGGAAAAAAATACCGCTATTCCTGAATACGCGGCTTCCAAGGCAAGCATAGACGCCCTGGTGATTCAGGGCGGTTCTGACGGCGTATGGGTGGACCACTGTACGTTTACCGACGGCCTCTGTGAGGATCTGATTCGTAACTACAACCACGACGGCACGCTTGATATTCCCAAAGGGAAAAATGTCACCGTGTCCTGGTGTGAATTTACCAACCACGACAAGGTTATGCTGGCAGCCTCCAGCGACAGCGATGCCAACGCGGTTCCCGAAGACCGGCAGATAACGCTGCATCACAATTATTTCCACGACAGGGTAACCCAGCGTATGCCCCGGGCCCGGGGAACCCTGATGCATATTTACAACAACTATTACAACAATATCGGCGTTCCGAACAACAGCGGCTATTCTTTGGGGCCCGGTTACGGTTCCCAATTTATCGTGGAGAATAATTACTTCGGCGTTCACCGGGCTTCGATAGTCAAATATTACGATAAATCGCGGGAAGGCGATGAAACGTTTTCCCGTTTTTACCACAGCGGGAATATTCCCGCGTTAAGCGCCTCGAATTGTTCTTACGACAGCGTTGAAAAGGTACGGGATTTTACCAAACACGCAGCCGCTGTAAAGCCCTGGGCCGTCCCCTATAGTTACACGCCGGAACCGGCGGCGGGGCTTATTGTGTCGGTTCCCGTCGGGGCGGGAAGCCGGCTGGGGATACAGGATATGTTGGAGTAAAGTAAAGGAGGAAGATAATGAAAAAGTGTTGGTTAATTGTGTGGGCGCTGATCGCCGTGTTTTTTGTTTTGTTTGCGGCGGGCCGCGAGACTGGTACTGCCGGCGGGAATTAAATTTACGGGCCTAAAAACAGGGAGGGCTCATGTTATGATAACCAACAAAGATGCGTCATTAACGGCAGCGGCAGCGGTTACCGTTACGGATTTTCCTGACGGCGATACTTACGGCGTCCTTAACGCCTGTCCCGCGCCGGGATCGGGGGCGGCCTATACTGACGGGGAACTTATGCTGGCCTTTGACAACGCGCCGGTGCTGGAAGCGGGGGGTTCCATCTGCGTCTACGACAAAGCGGCGGGGATTCTTGTTGATACCATATTGTTCGCGGACGAAAAACAAACCTGTCCGGGGAGCGGTAACAATATTATCAACGTGGGGCCGCAGTTGGCGCGGGTCTCCGGCAACAGGGTTTATTTTATCCCGCACTTTGGAAAACTGGAATATGATAAATCATATTACATCGCCATACCCAGAGGAGCCATAACCGGCGTTTTGAACGGCAGGGCCTTTGAGGGTTTGAGCGACCGCAATGCGGCGCCGGCCTGGTCTTTCACTACCAAAGCCGCGCCTTCCCTGGGCAAGACCGTTTCTGTTGACGGCTCCGAAAATTCCGCCGCCGATTTTCGCACGGTTTACGGCGCTTTGAAAGCCATAGCGCCGAACCACGGGGATTACACTATCAATGTGGCGCCCGGAATTTACAGGGAACTGGTTCATTATTCGGGAAGCGCCAATGTTACCATAAACGGAACGGGCGGCGCGGAATACGGAAGGGATGTGGTCATTCAATACACAAACCGCAACGACTTAAACGGCGGAACCCATACCCGCGCCTCTTTCTATTTTTCGGGCGGTAATCTGGTACTCAAAAACCTTACTCTTAAAAACACCGCCGAACGCGGAGAACGGTACATGACCGGTGTAACGCCCTCCTCGAACAGCCAGGCCGAAACCGTCTTTTTTGCCAACGGAACGGGCCGGACCTTTGCCGCTTACAACTGCTCCTTCATCTCCCATCAGGATACCATCCAGACTACCGGCAGAAACTGGCTGTATAAATGCTATATAGAGGGCGATACCGATTATATATGGGGAACCGCCGATGCCTGCCTTATTGAGGATTGCGAGCTTGTAAGCGTGAACGATCCGAAAAAGTCAGCCAAAGAGGCCGTTCTGCTTGTTGCCCGGACCGGTTCAACTTCCGCGCGGACAGCGGCCAAGGGGTATGTGATCTTCAACTCCAGGGTAAAGACAGAAGACGGCATGACTACCTACTTAGGCAGGAATCCCGGAGCGGGCGCTTATTACGATCAGTGCGCTGTCGTAAATACCGTTTTTACCGGTGAAGGGTCAGGCAAAATCGGCGCCGGTATTTGGCGGGGAACCGTTTACACCTTCCTGGAAGGCGCGGCGGAACACGTGGGATGGAAGGTTTACGGGAATACCGTGGACGGTGTCCCGCAAGACCCCGGCGGAAGGCTGGCCAATACCAGTGTTATAGCCGAAGAAGTATATGAGCAAGAGTACAATGGCCGGAACACTATACTGAACCGGGTTTATAACAAAAGCGGCATTTACCAGCCCGCGTCCGCT